>JANNQO010000219.1:0-17204 GCA_031400795.1 Rubrivivax sp.
GAGCTGACCTACATCCGCAAGGACGGCAGCCGCTTCCCTGCGGTGGTGTCGGTCACGGCGCTGCGTGACGCTCAAAACGCCATCATCGGCTACCTGCTGATCGGCACCGACAACACCGCGCGCAAGCAGGTCGAGGAAGAGCGAAAGAAGCTCGACCAGCGTCTGCGCGACCAGCAGTTCTACACCCGCTCGCTGATCGAATCCAACATCGATGCGCTGATGACCACCGATCCTGCGGGCATCATCTCCGACGTCAACAAGCAGATGGAGGTGCTGACCGGTTGCACACGTGACGAGCTGATCGGCGCGCCGTTCACGAACTACTTCACCGATCCGGCCCGGGCCGAGGCCGGGATCAAGCGCGTGCTGGGCGAGAACAAGGTCACCAACTACGAGCTCACCGCCCGCGCCCGGGACGGCAAGGAAACCGTGGTGTCATACAACGCCACCACCTTTTACGATCGCGACCGCAATCTGCAAGGCGTATTCGCCGCCGCGCGCGACGTCACCGAGCGCAAACTTCTCGACCAAGCGCTGCAGGAAACGAATGTTGCGCTGGAGAGCGCCAGGTTCACGGCGGACAAAGCCAACCTTGCGAAATCGGATTTCCTCTCCAGCATGAGCCATGAGCTGCGCTCGCCGCTGAATGCGATCCTCGGCTTTACCCAGTTGATGGAATCGGGCCCGCCGCCGCCGACGCCATCGCAGCGGGCCAGCATCGACCAGATCCTCCAGGCCGGGTGGTACCTGCTAGAGCTGATCAACGAGATCCTCGACCTGGCGTTGATCGAGTCCGGCAAGCTGTCCTTGTCGCTCGAACCCATGTCGCTGGGCGAAGTGCTGAGCGACTGCCAGGCGATGATCGAACCGCAGGCGCAGAGGAGCGACATCCGCGTGGTGTTCCCGTCGTTCGACAGCCCCCTATTCGTCAACGCCGACCGCACCCGGGTCAAGCAGGTGTTCATCAACCTGCTGTCCAACGCCATCAAATACAACCGCACGGGCGGCATGGTCGAGGTGACGTGCAGCGCGAACTCGGCGCAGCGCGTGCGCATCAGTTTCAGGGACACCGGCGAAGGCCTGTCCGAAGAAAAACTCGCGCAGTTGTTCCAGCCCTTCAATCGCCTCGGACAAGAGGCGGGCGCCGAGGAGGGCACCGGAATCGGCCTGGTGGTGAGCAAGCGGCTGGTCGAATTGATGGGCGGCGAAATTGGCGCACACAGCACGGTCGGGGTGGGCAGTGAGTTCTGGACCGAATTGGACGCGGCGGTCGAACCCCTGCCTGCCGCTGCACCCGAGCCCGCAGCGATCGCCCCGCCGCGTGCCCAGGGCCAGGCGCCGTTGCGCACCGTGCTCTGTGTCGAGGACAACCGGGCCAACCTGACCTTGATCGAGAAACTCCTCGCGCGCCGGCCCGACATCCGCTTGTTGACGGCCAGGGACGGCCGCAGCGGCATCGAGATTGCGCTCATCTCGCAGCCCGATGTCGTTCTGATGGACATCAACCTGCCGGGCGTCAACGGCTTCCAGGCGCTGAGGATCCTGGCTGAAAGCCCGGCCACGGCGCATGTTCCGGTGATCGCGCTGAGTGCCAATGCCATGCCCCGCGACGTCGAGAAAGGTTTGGAGGCGGGTTTCTTCCGTTACCTGACCAAGCCGATCAAGGTCAACGAGTTTCTGGACACGCTGGACGAAGCCCTGAACTTTGCGACGGCGGCAGCGGCAAGCTTGAACAGTGAGGAGAAGGTTCCATGATTCCCACCCACGAAATCCTCAACGCCACGATCCTGATCGTCGACGACCAGGCGGCCAACGTGCAACTGCTCGAGCGAATGCTGCGCGAAGCCGGCTACGTCAACGTGACTTCGACGATGCAGCCCACGGAAGTTGCCGGGCTGCATCGCTACTACGCTTACGACCTGATCCTGCTCGACGTGCAGATGCCCGGCATGGACGGGTTCGAGGTGATGGCCGCGCTTGCGACCGACGATGCCGGGGACTACCTGCCGGTCCTCGTGCTGACTGCCACGCCGGCCCACAAGCTGCGCGCGTTGCAGGCCGGCGCGAAGGATTTCATCAGCAAGCCCTTCGATCTGGTCGAAGTCAAGACGCGCATTCACAACATGCTGGAAGTGCGGTTGCTGTACAAGAGACTCGAGGATCACAACCGCTTGCTCGAGCTGACGGTCCGGGAACGAACCGCCGAACTGCGCGAGAGCGAGGCCCGCTTTCGCAACCTGACCGCACTGGCTTCCGACTGGTACTGGGAGCAGAACGAGAGCGGCGGCGTCACCCATGTTTCGGGCCCGGTGATGGAGGTGCTGGGCAGCGGCTTCGGCGCCTTCCTGGGCCAAAGCAGCGAGGGCCAGACCACGGGTTGGATCGAGGAAGAGCGCACCGCGCTGCAAGCGAAGATCGCGGCCCGGCAGCTGTTCCTGGATTTCGCCTTCAGCCGCGCTGGTCCCGACGGCTCGCTACGGCACTTTCGCGTCAGCGGCGAGCCGATGTTCAGCGAGTCCGGCCGCTACATTGGTTGCCGCGGTATCGGGGCGGAAGTCGGTCGCAAGAAGTAGCCTGGCAATGCCGTCCTCGTTTCTACGAGGATGCGTGAAGTACCCGTTGGGTGCCAGCACACCATGGAAGCGGATCAAGTGCAGTCGCGGGCGTGGCACCAACGCTGCCAGGCGTTGCATGAACTCCAGCGGCGACATCACCAGATGCGTGGTGCCGTCGCGCCAGGCTGTCTTGAGCTTGAGCACCACCTGTCCGGCGGCGTTGGTCTGTACGCGTTCGTTGGCCAACGCTGGGCGGGTGATGTAGCGGCACAGTTGTTCCAGCGCTTTGCGGTCGTCGACCGCGCAGCGCACGGCAGCGTGCAGGCTGAAGCCGTTCCTGTCGGCGCACAGGATTTGCTTGAAGTCCGTCTCCCTGGGCATGGCGCCCTGCAGCGTCAGCACCTTTTGTTCGGCGGCGGGGGTCGCACCACCGGCAGGTCCGGGGATCGATGCGCCGCCATCAACCCGGGAGCCGCCGTGCCCATCGACGCCACCGTCACGTTGGACCGCCTCGTCTGCTCGAAGGAGCACGACGGATCGGGCCATTCCGAACCCCACGCCGATCGCGGCCGACGCGGGCTCTTCGCCCGCCTGCTGATTCGCCTCGGCGCCGCGCTGACGCTGTCGGCCGCCGCCGCCGGAGCGCATGCCGCTGCGCCTGTGCCTCCGGACGGGCCCAGCGGCCCGCCGCCTTGCACGGACGCCGCGACGGTCAGGTTCACGGCCAGCCCCGCGAGCATCGTCTTTCCGGCTCCGGGCACGCTGAGCTTGTCGCTGGTCGCACCCGCCGGATGCAGCGGCCTGCAGCTCGAATTGAACGGCACGATCGTGATGAACCACGGCAGCCGCACCGATCACCCGCCGCGCAGCACGCGGCATGCGCTGCGGCTGCTCTGGATCGGGCCGGGCCAACGCGCCGTGATGCGCACCTTGTTCGCCAACGTCGCCTTGAGCTACCCGGAGCCGACGGAGGCGTCTCGCTGTTCATGATCCGCAACAACAACGTCAAGGTCGCCGGCTTCCGGCTCCAGGGCCCGACGGCGGGGCAGGGCTCCGGAGAGGACAACTCCGAAATGGGCATCCGCATCTGGCCCTTCCAGCTCGACACGCCGATCGCCAGGATCCAGATCTCGAACATGGAGGTCTCGCGGTCTCGCAATGGGCCGGCGGCGGCATCGGTGTCGGCGACCAGGCGAGCAGCACCGCGCCGCGCGGCAGGCTGGTTCGCGAGAACGTCGCGGCGGTCAGGATCACCGGCAACTACATCCACCACGACCGGCACGACCAGGAAGGCTACGGCGTGAGCGCGGGCGGCGGCGCGTACGCACTGATCGAGCGCAACGTGTTCGACGAGAACCGCGACGCGATCGCGGGCGGCAGCCGCAACGAGGCGGTCGACTTCTCGGGCTACACGGTCAACGACAACCTCGTGCTGGGCGGTGGCGGCCTGCATTGCAGCGGCGTGGGCATCTGTTGGCAGACGCACCAGATCGACGTGCACGGCGACAAGACCGACCTCGGCTACGACTGGTGCTGCGGCAACGCCGGCGAGACGCTGCTGATCACGCGCAACACGGTGCTCTACACCGCCGGCCTCGCGATCAAGGTGCGCGGCAACCCGGTGGACAGGGCGGTCGTCGACGGCAACGTGTTCACGCATGCCTCGCGCAGCGACGCGATCGGGCAGAACGGCTCCGGCGGCTTCGGCGACAACATCTCGAACCCGATCGACGTGCGGCCGAACAACGTCTTCGCCTTCAACGCGGTGGCCACGAGCTGCGACTTCGTCGGCGACGGCCTGCCCGACCTGCTGATGACGACCGGCGTCAACTGGTGGGCACGTTCGGCGCTGACGCTGCAATGGCGCTACCTGAACACCCAGCCGCAGACGCTGCCGCAGCTGATGTTCGGGGACGCCAACGGCGATGGCCGCTGCGACCTGCTGCTCAGGCCGACGCTGCCGGCGACCGTGCCGGGCTTCTACTCGAGCGGCGGCAGCGGGGCCTGGAGGCCGATCGGGGTGAACGGCCCGTGAGGCGACCTCACACCGCGTAGGTGCCCTCGAGGTACGCCACGATGTCGGCGGACTCAAACATCGCGGCGCCGGTGTTCGGGTCGATCAGGTACGGAACCTGGACGCGACCGGTGAGAGCCAGCAGGCGCTTGCGGTTGCGGCCCTCGACGGGCGTGCGCCCGAACAGGCGCGCGTGCACCCACGGCGGGCCCATGTCCTGCCAGAGCGCCTTGCCGGTGCTGCGCAGCAGATAGGGGAGCTCGAGTTCGCAGAGCACCTCGCGCACCAGGCGCGAGAAGGGGCTGGATTCGAAGCTGTAGAGCTCGAGCGGCTGCGCGGGCGCCCGCGAGGCGCGCGCGCGCAGGCCGCGCTCGAAGCGCACGCCACGCGCCAGCCGAGACCCCGTGAGGCGCAGGCTGCGCGCGATGCCGCGCGCGCCGCGGGCACGTGCCCCATAGGTCTGCGCCAGGTACTCGACGATGTCCGCGGATTCGTAGAGCTGCTTGCCGGTGTTCGGGTCCACCAGGAACGGGAACTGCTGCTTGCCGCCCAGGCGCTGCGCCTCGGGCCGGAAGCGCGTGCCACCCTTCGGACAGGGCCGGATCAGCGCGTCGAGGTCCATCTCGGTGAGCGCCTCGCACACCAGGCGGCAGAACGGACACGCTTCGAACTCGTAGAGCTCGAGCGGCCGCTCAGGCTGCTTCCGGGCGGGCCGGAAGGCGGCGGTGCCGCGCCAGCCCGCCAGCGTGCTGGCGAGCAGCGAGGTGTTGACGTCCAGAGCGCGGCGCAGTGGCACGGTGAGGGAAACTCCCGGTGGCGCTGCTAGTTGCCCCAGATCTTGACGCCCCTGACCTTCAGCGAGCCGCCTTCGAGCGACACGTCGGGATACGGGATCTTCACGCCACCCCTCTGCACGCGCTCGATCGTCTTGCGCATCCAGCCGGGCAGCTTCTTTTGCAGCTCCTGCTGCTCCTTCTTGCCGGCCGGGTCCTTCGGGTCGGGCACCTTGGGCAGCGAGCCGATCTCGCGGCCCAGCGTTCGGCAGCAGACCTCGAGCTTCTTGTTCACCTCGTCGAGGTCGACCTTCAGCTTCTTGGCCTTCGGATCGCTCTTGTCCAGCCCGTCGAGCTGCTTCTTCAGGCCCTCGAAGTCGACGGTCAGCTTGCCGACCTCCTTGCCCCACGAGTCGAGTGCGCGTTCGTAGGCGCTGCCCAGCTTGGCGAAATCGGCATCCGGCATCGAATGACCCTCCTTGTGTCTGCTCGAGGATAACGCTCACTGCCGTCGCGCGGCGCCTTCGAACGTGGGGCCTGACGCCCACCAGGCGCTGCCTGCCGCTGGCGCTGATCGGCGTGATGCTGGCGCTCTTGTTCTGGCGCAGCACGCTGAACGTGTTCTCGATGATCGGCCTGGTGGCGATGCCTGCGGATCGAGAGTAGGCGCAGCGCCTCACGGCGTCACCGCCAGGATCACGTCCGAAGCCTTCACCAGCGCCGTGGCGCGGGTGCCGGGGGCCAGGCCGAGAGCCTGGGCGCTGGACTGCGTGATCATCGCCACCAGCGTGCTGCCGCCGTCCAGTTCCAGCGCCACTTCGCAGTTCACCGCACCGGGTGTCACCGAACTCACGGTGCCTTCGAGCTGGTTGCGCGCCGAGATCTTCGCGCCTTCCAGCTCGGTGGCCAACAGCACGTTGCTGGCCTGGATCAGCGCAATGGCGCTCTGGTGCAGGCGCAGACCCAGGCGCTCGGTGCTGCCACTGGTGACGATGGCCACCAGCTGTTCGCCGCCGGGTAACTGGAGTTCGATTTCATCGTTCACGGCGCCCGCGATCACGGCGCTGACCTGGCCGAGAAACTGGTTGCGCGCCGTGGTCTGCATGTTCAAGGCTTTCAGCAGCGAAAAATCGGCCGCCAGGTCGAGGTTGTGGTCCTGCAACAGCTGCACGTAGCGGCGGTGCACGGCGTTGATCTGTTCATAACGTTCGACCAGACTGAGGCCGCGTGCCGTGAGCCTTGTCGAGCCGCCGCCGCGCCCGCCGGTGGCGCGTTCGACCAGCGCTTCGCCGGCCAGATGGTTCATCGCGTCGATGTTGTCCCAGGCGGCCTTGTAGCTGATGCCTTGCGCCTTCGCAGCCTGTGTGATCGAGCCGTGCTCGGCCACCGCGCGCAGCAGCGCCATGCGGCGTGCTCCACCGAGTTCGGCGCCGCCGGCGGTGATCCACAACTCGCCCTGGATTTCCAGCCGTGCGCTGCGTCGACTTCTGGGCGAGCTCACGTGGCCGGCTCCAGTTCATTCACCACGCGCCCGCCGTGCAGCAGCACCACCTGGTCGGCCAGCGTGGCCACGTCGTCCTCGTCGTGCGTGATCAGCAGCATCGGCAGCTGCAGCTCGCCGACGAGCGAGTTCAGTTCGCCGCGCAGCCGCGCGCGCAGGCCTTTGTCGAGAGCCGCGAAGGGTTCGTCGAGCAGCAGCGCGGCGGGCTCGGTGACCAGTGCGCGTGCCAGCGCCGTGCGCTGTCGCTGCCCGCCCGAAAGCTGGTGCGGGTGGTGGCCGGCCACCGCGTCGAGCTGGAAGGCGGCGATCCAACGCTCCACCGCCGCGTCGCGTACTTCGCGCGAAGGGTTCAGCCAGCCGCGCTGCCGCGCGAAAGCGATGTTCTGGCGCACCGTGAGGTGCGGGAACAGCGCGTAGTCCTGAAACATCGTCGCGAGCCGCCGCTGTTGGGCCGAGAGGTTCAGCCCCGCCGCGCTGTCGAACAGCGTGACTCCGGCCACCACCACGCGGCCGCTGTCGGGCCGCACGATGCCGGCCACCATTTTCAGCGTCTGCGTCTTGCCGGCGCCCGAGGGGCCGTACAGCACCACGCGCCGCGCGTCGCTGCTGAACGCCAGGTCGATGGCGAAACGCGAATCGCCCTGGCACAGCAGCTTGCGCAGTTCAACGTTCCACATCACGCGGTCCGGCGCGGGCCGGCACCAGGCGCCCGGCCGCCAGCAGCACGGCGATGCAGGTGATCGAGGTCACTGCGACGAGGAAGTTCGCGGTGTGATCCTGCCCGGCCTGCACCGCCTCGTAGACTGCGATCGACAAGGTCTGCGTCTTGCCGACGATGCTGCCGGCCACCATCAGCGTGGCGCCGAATTCGCCCAAGGCACGCGCGAACGCGAGCAGCACGCCGGCCAGGATGCCACGCCAGGCCAGAGGCAGCGAGATGCGCAAGAACACCGCGGCCTCGGCGATGCCCAGCGTGCGCGCGGCGTCTTCGAGCTGCGGGTCGACGTTCTCGAACGCCGCGCGCGCTGCCTTGAAGACCAGCGGAAAAGCGACGATCGCCGCGGCGATCACCGCGGCTTGCCACGTGAAGATCAGCCGGATGCCGAAGTGCTGCAGCAGCCAGGCGCCGATCACGCCATGCGTGCCGATCAGCACCAGCAGGTAATAGCCCAGCACCGTGGGCGGCATCACCATCGGCAGCGTGAGCGCGGCGTCGACCAGGTCGCGCCCCGGAAAGCGCCAGCGCGCCATCGCATAGCCCACGGCGACGCCGAGCACGAGGTCGATCGCGGTGGCCAGCGCCGCCACCTTCAGCGTCAGCGCCAGCGGCAGCCACGCGCCTTCCATCACGGTGCGCCGAAGCCGTGCCGGGCGAGCACGGCCTGCGCGGGTGCGGTGAGCAGGAAGTCGACGAAGCGCCGGCCGAGTGCAGCATTCGGCCCTTGCAGCAGCACCGCGGCCGGATACAGGATGGGCCGTGCGCTGGCGACCGCGAAGGCCACTTGCACCTTGTCGGCCATCAGCGCGGCATCGGTGGCGTAGACGAATCCCGCGTCGACCTCGGCGCGCGCCACGTAGTCCAGCGCCTGGCGCGCGTTGTGCGCGCCGACCATCTTCGGAGCGATGCTGTTCCACAGCCGCGTCGCCTCCAGTGCCGCCTTCGTGTAGCGGCCCACCGGCACGCTGGCCGGCAGCCCGATGGCGATGCGCGCGTAGCCGGACTGAGTCAGATCGGCCAGCACCCTCGGTGGGTTCGAGCGCGCCACCGGGACGATCACCACCAAGGCATTGCTGGCAACGTTGCGCCGCTGTTCGGTGGGCACCAGGCGCTGTGCCTGGTCCATCGTCTCGGGGTCGGCGCTGACGAACACGTCCACCGGTGCGCCTTGGGCGATCTGCTGCAGCAGCGCCCCCGAGGCGGCGAAGTTGAGGCGCAGCTTCGCACCCGGATGCGCGGCTTCGAAGATCGGTGCGAGGTCGCGGAAAGCCTGCGTCAGGCTGATCGCGGCCGACACGGTGACATCGGCGGCTTGTGCCTGAAGACCGGTGGCAAGGAGCAGCGTGGCGGCACAGCGCCGAAAGATCGAGTGCATGCAGGACGGGCGGGCAGCGAAATATAGAAGACTATATATCGCTGCCGGGAAGCCACGGATTCAATCCCCGCTGGCCAGCGTCACCGCCTGCTTGCGTGTCTGGCCGGCGCGCCACAGCGTGAGCGAGACCTTCTCGCCGGCCTGGCGGCGCTCGAGCTGCGCGAGCATGTCGTCCAGGTCGGCCACGGCTTCGTCGTTGATCGCGGTGATCACGTCGCCGGCAACGACGTTGCCATCGCTGCCGCGGCGAAACGCCAGCAGTCCGGCGCGCGCGGCGGGACTGCCCGGCGCTACCTGCACCAGTGCCACGCCCTGGGGCAGGCTCAACGAACGGTGCAGCGCCGGCGGCCCGGCCGTCACGCCGATCGCCGGGCGCACGAAGCGACCGTCGCGGATCAGCCGCGGCACGATGCGGTTCACCTCGTCGACGGGGATCGCGAAGCCGATGCCGGCGCTGGCGCCGCTCGGGCTCGCGATCTGCGTGTTCACGCCGATCAGCCGCCCGGCCGAATCGAGCAGCGGTCCGCCGGAGTTGCCGGGGTTGATCGCCGCGTCGGTCTGGATCACGCCGCGGATCGTGCGCAGGTTGAACGATTCGATCTCGCGGTTCAGCGCGGAGACGATGCCGGTGGTCAGTGTCTGGTCCAGCCCGAACGGGTTGCCGATGGCATAGACACGCTGGCCGACGATCAAGTCGCGCGACGAGCCCACGGCCAGGGGTGGAAGCTTGTCTCGAGGCACGTCGATCTTGAGCACCGCGAGGTCACGATCGGGGAAAGCGCCCACCAGCGTGGCCGTGTGCGTGCTCTGATCCGACAGCGTGACGCGGGCCGCGCTGCCGCCCTGGATGACGTGGAAGTTGGTGACGATGTGGCCGCGTTCGTCCCACACGAAGCCGGTGCCGGTGCCGCGCGGCACCTGCTGCACGTTCAGGCTGAACAAGTCGCGCTGCGTTTCCAGCGTGGTGATGTGCACCACCGAGGGCGAGGCGCGCTTGAAGACATCGACGTTGGCCTGTTCGTCGCTCGCCAGCGCAGGGCGTGGCGAGACGGTACGCGGCACCGCGTCGGTGCGGCTTTCGACCAGCGCGGGCAGGGCGAGGAGGGCCGCCAGCGCGGCCCCGAGCACGAGTGCGAAGGCGGTGATCAGGCGCAGCGGCAGGCGGCGCAGCAGGGAGGTGAGGCTCATGTCGATGGTTGAACTTGACGCGAATCGGTCGCACATGCGGCCAGCCGCCGGGCGTTCAAGCCACCGGCGCCGGCACCCGCAGCGTGGGCCGGGCGCGGGCAGGCGCTGCGGTAGGCCGCTGCGCCGACAATGGCGACACCGCAGCGGGAGGAAACATTGGCGGCCAGCGCACCGAACGACCCGGCCGCGATCGAGGCCACGATCATCGCCGTGGACGGACAACGCAGCGTCCTGGGCGACGCAGTGGTGGATGCCGCCATCGCCTCGCTGCGCGAGCGCCTGGCGCGTCTGGCGCACCCGGGGGTCGGCGAGCCGGCCGTGCTGCCGCAGTTGAAGCCGGTGACGGTGATGTTCGTCGACATGGTCGGCTCCACCGCACTGGCCGGGCGGCTCGACCCGGAAGACGTCCTGCAGGTGATGGACCTGGCGCTGCGCCGCTTCACGCAGGTGGTGCAGGCGCATGAAGGGCGCGTGTTGCAGTACACCGGCGACGGCCTGCTGGCCGTCTTCGGCGCCGACGAGGCCCGCGAGCACGACGCCGAAAACGCCGTGCGCGCCGGTCTGGCGATCATTCAGGCGTCGCGCGAATCGGCGTCCGCTGGCCCACCTGGGCTGTCGGTGCGGGTCGGCCTGGACAGCGGCCCGGTGCTGCTGGGCGGCGGCATCGAAGCCGGCGGCAGCATCCGCGGCAACGCCGTGAACCTGGCCGCGCGCATGGAGCAAGCCGCGCCCGTGGGCGGCCTGCGCATCTCCAACAACACCTACCGCCTGGTGCACGGCGCGTTCGAGTTCGCGCCGGTCGAGGCCTTGGTGGTAAAGGGCGTGCCGGACCCCGTGATCAGTCATGTGGTGCTGCGTGCGCGCCCGCTCGGATCGTCGGCATCGCCGCGCGGCATCCAGGGCCTGCGCACGCCGATGATCGGACGCGAAGCCGAGTGGACGCAACTCACCGCGGCCTGGCGGGCATCGCTGGCCGGCGCGCCGCTGCGCGGTGTGGCGTTGCTCGGCGACGCCGGCCTGGGCAAGAGCCGCTTGCTGGGCGAGTTCGAGGCCTGGGTGCGCGTCACCACGCCCGCGGCGCAGGTGCTCAAGGCCAGTGCACTGCCGCGCTCGCGCCAGCAGCCTTATGCGCTGCTGCGCCAGTTGCTGCTGCGCGCGCTGGACATCGTCGAAGACGACCGCGCCGACGCTTTGGGCGAGCGAGTCGTCGCCGCGCTGTGCCCGTTGTTCGACGACCGTGTGGACGAGCCGGCACTGGCGCCGGCGCAGTTGCTGACGCACCTGATCGGCCTGGACCAGTCGGCGGGGACGCACCTGCGCGGCATCCTCGATGACCCGGCGCAGATCCGCGCCCGCGCCTTTCGCGCCGCCGTGCAAGCGCTGGGCCGGTTGATCGCTGCGCCTGCAGCGGCACCTGCTTCACCCGCGCTGCTGTGCCTGGACGACCTGCACTGGTCCGATGACGGCTCGCTGGATTTCTTCGAGCACTGGCTGGGCAGCCTGGATGGCCGGCGCCTGTTGGTGGTGGCGGCAGGGCGGCCGGTCTGGATCGAACGGCGGCCGCAGGGGCTGGCCGCGGCGCTGCCGCTGCAGCGCACCGACCTGGCGCCGCTGGATGCCGCGCGCAGCGTGGCGCTGGCGCAGGCGCTGCTGCGCCGGCTGGGCGAAGTGCCTGCCGCGTTGCGCGAACTGATCACCGCCACCAGCGACGGCAACCCCTTCTTCATGGAAGAGATCGTGAAGATGTTGCTCGACGAAGGCGGCATCGTCGCCGACGCCGATGGCGCCTGGCGCATTGCCGCCGAGCGGCTGCGCGGCATCGATGAGCCGCGCACGCTGGCCGGAGTGTTGCAAGTGCGGCTGGACAGTCTCGGTACTGCCGAACGCATCGCGTTGCAGCAGGCCGCCGTCATCGGCTACGTGTTCTGGGACCGTGCGGTGGCGGCGCTGGACGAACGATCGCCGGCGGCGCTGCAGCCGCTGGCCGAGCGCCGCCTGGTGCGCGCATCAGACCAGAGCACGCTGCACGACGCGCGCGAGTTCACGTTCCAGCACCACCTGCTGCAACAACACACCTACGACTCGCTGCTCAAGCGCGAGCGCCGTGCCTACCACGCGCGCGCCGCGGCCTGGCTCGAAGGCTTGCACATCGAAGCCGGCACCGAGTTCCTCTCCACCATCGCGCTGCACCACGAGCGCGCCGGCAACGTCGCCGCGGCGGTGCATGGGTACACGCTGGCGGCGCAGGCCGCGGCCGCCCGCGCGGCGCGCGAAGCGGCGCTCGAACACACCGAGCGCGCGCTGGCGCTGCTGGAGGGGCGTGACGATGCGCTCGCGCGCTGGAAGCTGCTCGCCATCCGCGAGCCGCTGCTGCGGTTCCAGGGCGACGATGCGCGGCATCGCGGCGATCTGCACGAACTCGCGGCTCTCGCCGAGACGCTGGACGACGATGTGCTGCGCGCACGCTCGGCGCTGCGCGTGGCCGACTGGCACGCGGACTGCGGCGACTACGCGCAAGGCGAGACCGCCGGCCGCGACGCGCTGCGCTGGGCCGAGCGCTGCGGCAATGCGTCCTTGCTGGCACGCTCGCGCGCGTCGCTGTCGTTCGCGCAGCGGCGCATGGGACGATTCACCGAAGCGTTGCTCACCGCGCGGCAGGGCCTGGCGCAGGCCGAGGCGTCGCTGAGCACGGCGTCGGCTCGCACGGCAGGCGCCGATGTCTCGTCGCGGCTGGCGCTGATGGGGGCGCTGGATGCGGTGCTCGCCGAGCAGGGCGATCTGGTCGAAGGCAAGGCGCAGCGCGAACGCGCGCTGGCGCTGGCGCGCGAGGCGGGTGACAAGTTCCGCGAGATGAACCTGCTGAATAACATCGGCGACTCGCTCGTTCGCCTCGGTGAATATGCCCTCGCGCAGGTGCATTTCGAGGGTTCGTTGCGCCTGGCCGAGCTGTTTGGCCGCCGCGATCGCGAAGCGTTGGCGTGGCTGAACCTGGCCGCGCTGGCGCTGTTGAACGGCGCGACTGCGATCGCCGTGACGCATGGCGAGCGGGCGGCGGCGCAATGCGCCCTGCTCGGCGCGCGCGACCTCGAAGCCGCGGCCGAACTGCCGCGTGGCCTGGCGCTGCTGGCGCTGGAACGGTTGGACGAGGCCGACGCCGCGCTGGCACGCTCGTGCGAACTCTTCATCGCCAACGCCGGGCCGCACTTGGCGCTGGAGCCGCTGGCCGGCCGTGCGCTGGTGCAGTTGGCGCGCGGCGACACCGCGCAGGCGTTGCGCGTATTGCAGCCGGTGCTCGAACACCTCGAACAAGGCGGGCAGTTCAACGGCACCGAAGAGCCGCTGCGCATCCGGCTGCAGTGCTGGCAGGTATTGCAAGCTGCGCGGGACCCGCGTGCCGCGGCCGTGCTGCAAGCGGCGCGCTCTGAACTCGAGCGGCGCGCGTTGCGCATCGGCGACGAGGTGTCGCGCCGATGCTTCCTGCACGCGGTGCCGCACCACCGGGCGCTGCTGGAAGCGGGCGATCGATGTTCGAGCCGAGTCGTCAGCTGACGATGTAAGCCGCCGCGCCGGTGGCGATCAGCGTGCCGTCCTGGTTCACCAGCCGCGACAGCACCGACGCCACGCGGCCGCCCAGACGTGTGACCTCGGCACTGGCTTCGAACGCCGTGCCCAGGCCCTGGCGCAGGTAGTCCACGCGCAGGTCGATCGTGCCGACGCGTGCGAAGCGCGGCATCACCTGCGCGGTGGTTTCGTGGCGGTGGTGTTCGGCGATGCCGACCATCACCGCCAGGCCCGACACCGCGTCCAGCGTGGCCGACGTCGCGCCGCCGTGCAGCCGGCCGTAGAGATAGTGGCCGACGAGTTCGGGCTTCATCCGCAAACCCAAGCGCACCGCCTGCGGGTCGAGCGAGATCACTTTCAGCCCGAGCACGCCGTTGAAGGTGATGCGCTGCTCGAACAGTTCGGTCAGCGCACTCTGCAAACGCTGCTGCTCTTCGGCGCTGCGCGGTGCTTGCCGCTCAGGACTGCTGGACATGGGTTTTCAGGCCGAGCATCTGCCGCGCCTCGCCGGGCGTGGCGACACTGCGCCCCGCGCGTGCGGCGCAATCGGCGAGTGCCTCAATCAACACGCCGTTGCCCGAGGCGCGCTCGCCACTCGGCAGGTAGAAGGTGTCTTCGAGCCCGCTGCGCAGATTGCCGCCGAGCTCGGCGGTCTTGTGGTGCACCGGCCAGATCTCGGCGCGGCCGATCAGCGTGGTCTGCCATACCGCGCTTGCCGGCATCCAGCGCGGCAGCAGCGCGAGCAACTCAGCATCGCAAGGCATGCCGCTGGCGACACCCATCACGAAGTTGACCTCGGGTACGCCGCGGATCATCCCGGCCTTCTGGTACATCGCCACCGCGCGCACGATGCCGACGTCGAAGCATTCGAACTCGGGGTGCGTGCCGCACTCGTGCATCACGTCCAGCATCTGCTGCACCTTGGCCACCGGGTTGTCGAAGACCATCGGCGGCCACGCCCATTCGCCGTTGTCCTTGATCTTCAGGTAGTTCAGGCTGCCGGCGTTGCACGCGGCGATCTCCGGTTTCACACGACGCAGGCAGGCCACGGGGCCGCTGACGTCCTTGCCCACAACGCCGGTGGTCAGGTTGATGATCACACCCGGGCAGGCGGCGCGAATCGCGCCCACCACGGCCTCGGCCACATCGGGGTCCCAGCTCGGCATGTGGCCGAGCCCTTCCTCCTGCACGCGCAGGTGCACATGCATGATGCTGGCGCCGGCGTTGAAGGCGTCGCGCGCCTCGGCCGCCATCTGCGCGGGCGTCACCGGCACCGGATGCTGCTTCGGGTTGGTGAGCACGCCGGTCAGCGCGCAGGTGAGGATGGCTTTGTCCTGGCTCATTGAGCAAGCTCCAGTTCGATCAGCACGGCGCCGGCGGCGACCGAGTCATTCGGCTTCGCGTTCACCGCGCGCACGGTGCCTGCGGCGGCGGCGTTGACCCACATCTCCATCTTCATCGCTTCCACGCACAACAGCGGCTGGCCCGCTGCGACCACATCGCCCGGCGCGACAAGGAGTTGTGCGACCACGCCGGCCACCGGCGCGCGCGCGCGCTTCGGGTCGATTCCGGCGTCGCGTATCGGGTAGGGCGAGGGCTCTGCGAACGCGAACGAAGCGCCGCCCGTGGCGACGTGCAGCGCCGCGCCGTCCTGTACGGCGACGGCGCGGCGACGCACGCCCGCTTGGACATACAGCACCTCGTGGTCGTGCCAGGACATCACGCGCAGCACTTGCGGCGGTGCCGACACGCCGCGTGTTTCGCCCTGGCACAACAAGCGCAGCTGGAAGCCCGCCACGCTGGCCGGCCGTGCCGCTTCGCTGCCGCAGAGCAGGGCGGCAGCGAGCAGCCAGGCGCTTTCGGGCACCGCGGGGCGCCGCAGCAGCGGCTCGCCCTGTGCCGACCATTCGTCCAGCAACGAGGTGGTCATCGTCGCCGATGTGAAACGTTGGTGGCCGAGCAAGTCGCGCAGGAAGCCGCCGTTGTTGACGGGGCCCAGCAGCGGCGCGTCTTCGAGCGCCGCGCGCAGCCGCCGGATCGCGTCGTCGCGATCACGGCCGTGGGCGATCAGCTTGGCGACCATGGCGTCGTAGAACGGCGTCACCTCGCCGCCTTCGCAGAGGCCGTGGTCGATGCGGATGCCCGGGTGCAGCGCGCGCTCGGGCCGCCAATGGGCGATGCGGCCGGCCTGCGGCTTGAAGCCGTCGTACGGGTCTTCGGCGTACAGGCGCACTTCGATCGCGTGGCCGCTGAAGCGCACCTGGTCTTGCGTGAGCGGCAGCGGCTCGCCCGCGGCGACGCGCAACTGCCACTCGACCAGATCGAGGCCGGTGATGCACTCGGTGACCGGATGCTCGACCTGCAGCCGCGTGTTCATCTCGAGGAAGTGGTGCCGCATGTCCACATCGACGATGAACTCGACCGTGCCGGCGCCGCGGTAGCCCACCGCGAGCGCAGCGGCCACCGCGTCGCGGCCCATCGCCTCGCGCATCGCCGCGCTGACGACGGCCGAGGGCGCTTCTTCGATGACCTTCTGCCGGCGGCGTTGCGCGGTGCAGTCACGCTCACCGAGGTGGATGGCGTGGCCATGGGCGTCGGCGAAGACCTGGATCTCGATGTGGCGGCCGCCTTCGATCAAGCGTTCGAGCATCAGCGCTCCGTCGCCGAACGCGCTCTGCGCTTCGCGGCGCGCTCCGGCCAGCGCCTGCGGCAGTTCGGCCAGGTGGTGCACCAGGCGCATGCCGCGCCCGCCGCCGCCGGCGATGGCTTTCACGAGCAGCGGCGTGCCGAGCTTGTGGGCTTCGGCGATCAGGCGTTCGTCGCTCTGGTCGGCGCCGAGGTAGCCGTGCGCGCAGGGCACGCCGGCTTCGATCATCCGGCGCTTGGCAGCTGCCTTGTCGCCCATCGCACGGATCGCGGAGGCGGGCGGGCCGATGAAGACGATGCCCGCTGCCGCGCAAGCTTCTGCGAACTCGGCCCGCTCCGACAGGAATCCGTAGCCCGGATGAATCGCGTCAGCGCCGCTGGCTTTCGCCGCCGCGAGGATCGCATCGATATTCAGGTACGACGCCGCTGCCGGCGATTCACCGATGCGTACTGATTCGTCGGCCTGCGCCACGTGGGCTGCTTGGGCGTCGGCATCGCTGAACACCGCCACGGTGCGATAGCCCAGCACGCGCGCGGTGCGCATCACCCGGCAAGCGATCTCGCCGCGGTTGGCAACCAGAATCTTCGAGAACGTCACCGCGGCACCCAGCGGGCCGGCCGCTTCTGCAGAAAGGCGCTCGTGCCTTCGATGCCTTCGTGGCCCAGCGCTGCGGCAGAGAACACGGCGGCCGCTTCAGCCACCAGATCGGCCGGCGCGGAGAAACGGGCTTTCGCGATCAGGGCCTTGGTCGCCGCCACCGCACCGGGCGCGCACAACAGGATCTCGCCGACCACACGTGCCAGCACCGCGGCGATCGCGCCGGCCTCGCACAACTCGTGCACCAGGCCGATCGCCAGCGCCGCGCGGGCATC
>JANNQO010000220.1:0-2527 GCA_031400795.1 Rubrivivax sp.
CGCGTGTCGAACAGCAGCACCGCATGGCCGGCCTGTGCCGCCAGCTGCGCGATGCCCGCGCCCATGATGCCGGCGCCGACCACCAGCACCGGCGCGGATGTCGTGATCATCAATACGTCTCCAGGTGCAGCCGCCCTTCGCGCTTCAGCGCGGCACCCAGATCGTCCCACGACAGACCGGCCTGCTGCGCCACATCGCGCAGCGCGAGCAGCACGCCCTCCTCCATCGACTTCAGCCCGCAGACGTAGAAGCAGGTATTGCCGTCGGGCAGCAGCGCGGCAAGGTCGGCGGCGCGCTCGCGCATCGCGTCCTGCACATACTTCTTCGGCTGCCCGGGCGTGCGGCTGAACGCGAAGTTGATGTCGATGAAGTCTTTCGGCAGGCCCAGCAGCGGGCCGAAGTACGGCAGCTCTTCCTTGGTTCGTGCGCCGAAGAACAGCATCAGCTTGCCGCCTTCGAACTTGCCGGTTTGGCGCAAGCGCCGCCGCCACTCGGTCATCGCGCGCATCGGTGCGCTGCCGGTACCAGTGCAGATCATCACGATGTTGCTGCACGGGTGGTTCGGCATCAGAAAGCTTGCGCCGAATGGCCCGATCACCTGCACTGTATCGCCGACCTTCAGGTCGCACATGTAGTTGCTGGCCACGCCACGCACCGGGTTGCCCTGGTGGTCTTCGAGCACACGCTTGATGGTCAGCGACAGGTTGTTGTACAGCGGCCTCTCGCCATTGCGCGGGCTGGCCACGCTGTACTGGCGCGGGTGGTGCGGCCGGCCGCTGGCATCCACGCCCGGCGGGATCACCGCGATGCTCTGGCCCTCGAGCACCGGGAACGGCATGGTGCCGAAATCGAGCACGACGTGGTGCGTGTCGTATTCGCGCCCGACCTCGGTGACACGCACGTTGCCGGTGACGGCGGCGGTGATGAACTTCTCGGCGGCTTTCGGTCCGTAGAGATGGGTGTAGGCATGCGCCGCTGACCACGGCGGCACGGTGGCGCCCGCGTTCGCGCTGCCGCCGGCGGCCACACTGGGTGCCTCGGCCAGCACCGCCACATCGGCAGCGGGCAGCGACTCAGCAGGCAGCTCCGGCGGCAACACGTCCCAGCCGAACTGCGCCTCGACGCTGTAGGCCTCGGCCTTGCGCACCACGCGCCAGTTGTCGATCGAGCCCGTCGGGCAGGGCGAGACGCAGTCCATGCACAGGTTGCACTTGCCCGCATCGACGACGTAGTTGCGCGAATCGTGCGTGATCGCCTGCACCGGGCAGATCGCCTCGCAGGTGTTGCAGCGGATACAGATCTCGGGTCGATCAGGTGCTGCTTGATGATCGCGATCTCGGCCGGCGCGTTCATGCGGGTAATCTCCTCGTCGGTCTTCGTCGGACTACGCGAACCTTACGTACTCGAAGTCCACGGGCTGACGGTTGATGCCCATCACCGGCGGCGCGATCCAGTTCGCGAACTTGCCCGGCTCGACCACGCGGCCCATCAACGATTGCACGAAATTGCGGTCATCGGCCGAGGGCAGCCACTGGTCGACCTTGGCTTTCCACTCGGCCTCGCTGACCACCTGGCCCTGCGGCGAGATCTTGGCACCGGCGAGCGCGCCGATGTTGCGATGGAACGCCTTGTGCGGCACTTTGAGCCGGAATGGGATGCCGGCCTTCTCGATCAGCTTGTTCCAGCGCTCCACACCGGCCACCGAGTCCTTGATGTAGTCGTCGCGCAGCACTTCGTTCAGCGCGTTGAGCATCGGCACTTCGCGCTCGACCAGCGCACCATTGCTCACCGCCAGCACCTTGTAGCTCTGGCCGCGCAGCGCGTGGTCGTCGGCGCGTTTGCCTTCTTCGTAGCGGCCTTTCAGCCCGGTGGCATAGAAGGTCGCGGCGTTGCTCGACTCGTCGGCACCGAACAGATCCACCGTCACGCTGAAGTGGAAGTTGACGTAGCGCTGCAGCGTCGGCAGGTCGATCACGCCGGCCTCGCGCAGCGTCTTCGCATCGTCGGTCTTCAGCTGGTTCATCACCTGGCAGGTGCGGTTGATGATGCGGCCGACACCGCTTTCGCCGACGAACATGTGGTGTGCTTCCTCGGTGAGCATGAATTTCGTCGTGCGCGCCAGTGGGTCGAAGCTGGATTCGGCCAGTGCGCAAAGCTGGAACTTGCCGTCGCGATCGGTGAAGTAGGTGAACATGAAAAAGGCCAGCCAATCGGGCGTACGCTCGTTGAACGCGCCGAGGATGCGCGGATTGTCGGTGTCCCCGGAGCGGCGCTGGAGCAGCGCATCGGCTTCCTCGCGGCCGTCCCGGCCGAAGTGCCGGTGCAGCAGGTAGACCATGGCCCACAGATGGCGGCCTTCCTCGACATTGATCTGGAACAGGTTGCGAAGGTCGTACAGCGAAGGGCAGGTGTGGCCGAGCAGGCGCAGTTGCTCGACTGGTCGGCGCCGAACAGGTCGATCGTCACGCTGTAGTGGAAGTTGAGGTAGCGCTGCAGGGTGGGCAGGTCGATCACGCCGGCCGCGCGC
>JANNQO010000221.1:0-12700 GCA_031400795.1 Rubrivivax sp.
CCCCCCCCCCCCCCACCCCCCCCCCCCCCCCCACTCCTCTCGGGGGGGGGGGCGCGCGGGCCCCCCCCGCTTTGGTGGGCGTGCGGGGCGCGGGGGGCCCCCCCCCCCCCCCCCCCCCCCCCCCCCCCGCGGCGGGGTCGCCCGGCGTCAGCCGCAGCATCAGGAAGATGAGCAGCGCGACGATCAGCAGCACCGGCAGCGTGGCTGCCAGGCGCCGCGCGAGGAAGCGGCCCACGACCGATCAGCTCGGCGACGGGCTCTTCTTGATGTTCCAGTAGATGTTGGAGTTGTGCACGAAGAAGCCGCTGATGTTCTTGCGTGCCGCCACCGGCTGGCTGTACTCGCCCAGGGCGACGTGCGTGCCGACCTCGAAAGCACGCACATGGATCGCCTCGGCGAGCTTCTTCTTCGCTGCTTCGTCGGTGGCGCGCATGAACTCGTTGCGCAGCGTGGCCAGCTTCTCGTCGGTGGCCCAGCCGAACCAGGTGCTCTTCTCGCCGCGCGAATCCATCATCGGGTTGCTGATCGGGCTGGCGATGTCGAATGCCTGCCAGGCGGTGAGGAACATGTGCCAGCCGCCCTTCTCCGGCGCATCCTTCTTGGCGCGCCGCGCCACCAGCGATTGCCAATCCATCGCCAGCAGGTCGACCTTGAAGCCCGCCTGGCGCAGCAACTGCGCGGCTACGTCGGGCAGCTTCTGGATCGAGGCCAGGTCGGTCGGCTTCATCAGCACGATCGGCGTGCCGTCGTAGCCCGAGGCTTTCAGCAGCTCCTGCGCCTTCTTCATGTTGCCTTTGGCCTGCACGTCGCTGCCTGCGGTGGTGCCGTAGGGCGTGCCGCAATAGAACATCGAGTAGCACGGCTTGTAGAGCTCTTTGACGCCGACCTGCGCGCGCAGGAACGGCTCCTGCGCGAAGGCGGCGATCACCGCCTGGCGCACCTTCGGGTTGTCGAAAGGCTTGTGCAGGTGGTTGAAGCGCGCGATGTACTGCAACCCGAGGTTGGACCATTTGCCGAGCTGCAGATTCGGGTCTTTCTGCACCGTCTCGAAGTGGTCGAAGCCGAGCGCCTCGATGATGTCGACCTCGCCCTTTTGCAGCGCGTTGACCTGCGCCTGCGCGTCGCGCAAGGCCAGGTTCCACTCCACGCGGTCGACATGCACCAGCTTGCCGCCGGTGGTGCCCGAAGGCGGTTCGCTGCGCGGCACGTACTTGGCGTTCTTCAGGTACACCGCCTTGTCGCCGGGCTTGAACTCGTCGCGCTTGAAGACGAAGGGGCCCGAGCCGATGTGTTCTTCGATCTGTTTGAAGGCATCGGTCTCGGCGATCCGCTTGGTCATGATGAAGGGCACGTTCGACGACGGTTTGCCCAGCGCCTCGAGCATGAAGCCGCAGGCCTCGCCGAGGAAGATGCGGAAGGTGTCGGGTGCCGGCGAATCCATGCGCTGCACGAACTGCATCAGCGCCGAGCCCCTCGCATCGCGCTTGCCCCAGCGTTGCAGGCTGGCGATCACGTCGTCGGGCGTGACGGGCTTGCCGTCGTGGAATTCGAGCCCCTTGCGCAGCTTGAAGGTCCACAGGCGGTTGTCGGGGCTCACCGTCCAGGTGTCGACCATCTGCGGCTTGACCTTGCCGTTCTCGTCGGTGCCGAACAGGGTGTCGTAAATCATGTAGCCGTGGTTGCGGCTCATGTAGGCGGTGGTCCAGATCGGATCGAGGATGGCCAGGTTGGAATGCGGCACCACGCGCAGCACGGTGCCCTGCGCGGCGGCACCGGCGGTGGCCCCGAGCAGGGCGGCAGACAGCGTGAGCAGCAGCCAGGAGCGGCGGGCGAACTTCATGACGGACCTCTCGGTGACGGAGTGAAAACGATTCTGGTGGACCGCGGCAGGCCGGTTACTGAGGGCAAACACCGTGCCAGACGCGGTAAACGAAGCGTCACAGCCGCTACGCTTTGCCCACTAGGCAGCGCGCTGGAGCGGCCTACAGTGGCCCGATCGAAGCTTTGTCGATAGGAGCGCCGATGAAGTCAGCCGTTGTCTGGACGCTGTGCGCGGCCGCAGGCCTCGCCGCCTGTGGCGGCGGGCAAGACGCCGAACCCACTGCCGCCCGCCCCAGCGAACGGCCCGCCAACCTCGGAGGCACGCAAGTCACCGCCGGTGAATTGATGGACTGGGCGGAACGCAACTTCGCCGTGTACTTCCCGACGCGCGAAAGCAACCAGACCTCGGCCCCCTACGTCTACCGCTACTACCCGGGCACGCAGAACTACCTCGGCCTGGACGATGACCGCATCTACGTGCTCGGGCCGATCTCGGGCGGCAACCTGCAATTCGTCGGCACGGTCTACCAGTACGCCTGCGACGCGAAGATCGACGTCTGCGTAGCGCCGGCGCTGGACTCGCAGCCCAGCGCCAGCTCGGTGTTGGAAGGCAAATCGGTGAACTTCGAAGTCAGCGCCAGCGGCGGGCCGTCGATCACCTACCAATGGCTGCGCAACGGCCAATCCGTGGCCGGCGCGCAGAGCAGCAGCTACACGATCGAGACGGCAGCGCGCGGCGACGACGGCGCCAGCTACGCGGTGCGCGTGGCCAACGCCAAAGGCGTGGTGACGAGCGAAGCCGCGGCGCTTTCGGTGACGGCGCGCGTCGATCGCGCCACGCTCGAAGCGCTGATGCAGGCCAACGGCTGCGTGCGCTGCCACGGCGTGACAACGCGCGTGATCGGGCCGTCCTACACGCAGGTTTCCGGCCGCTACACGGATCGACGCGACGCGTTGAGCTACATCGCCTCGAAAATTCGCGATGGCAGCTCGGGCGTTTGGGGTGGCAGCATGCCGCCCAACGCGGTCAGCGCAGAGACGGCGGCCACGCTGGCAGCGGGCATCCTGTCGCTCGGGAGCTGATCGCTCGATCGCAGCTCGTATCAGGGCCAGGCGGGTGGCCGTTTCTCGATGAAGGCCTGCACGCCTTCCAGCGCCTCGGGCGCCATCATGTTGCAGGCCATCGTCTGGCCGGCGGCGTCGTAAGCCGCGCCGATGCCGGTTTCCAGCTGCCGGTAGAAGAGCGCTTTGCCCGTGGCGATCGCCACCTGCGGCTTGGCGACGATCGAGGCCACCAGTTTCTCGACCTCGGCGTCGAGCTGATCAGGCGGCGCAATGCGATTCACCAGGCCTTTGGCCAGGGCTTGCTCGGCGCCGATGAATTCACCGGTGACGAGCATCTCGAAGGCTGCCTTGCGCGACAGGTTGCGCGACAGCGCCACGCTGGGCGTGCTGCAGAAGAGGCCCAGGTTGACGCCGCTCACCGCGAAGCGCGCATCGCTGGCGGCAACCGCCAGATCGCACATCGCCACCAGCTGGCAACCCGCGGCGGTGGCAATGCCCTGCACACGCGCGATCACCGGCACCGGCAGGCGCTGGATGGCCAACATCATCGCCGTGCATTGCGCGAACAGGCGCTCGTAATACGCGAGCGAGGGTTCTGCGCGCATTTCCTTCAAGTCGTGCCCGGCGCAGAAGGCGCGGCCGGCGGCACCCAGCACCACGACCCGCGCGCGTTCGTCGCCGGCCACGGTGTCGAGTTCGCTGTGCAGTGCCGCCAGCATCGCCTCGGACAAAGCGTTGAAGGACTGCGGCCGGTTCAGCGTCAGCGTCACCACGCCACGCGCATCGGTGTCGCGCAACACCAGGGGCAGGTCGTTGTTCATCGATTCAACCCGCCAATTTGGCGCTTGCCAACCGGTTCAGGCTGACACCTTGCTCGGCCGCCGTCAGGGCCAGGTGGCGATGCACGTGCGGCGGAATGCGTACGCGGAACTCGCCGCTGTAGTGCCTTTCCGCCAGCGCATCGGGGACGGGCTCGCCGCTGGCCTGAAGATCGGCCACGACCTCAGCCACGGTTTTCTGAATGCCCTTGAGTGCGCCTTCAGGCGTCTTGGCCAGCCAGCTCAGCGACGCAAACTCCGCGCACAGGCCCAGATGCTCGCCGTCTTCCGGCGACCATGTCACGCGATAGGTGTAGTGCTTGATGCTCACGTCTTGCTCCCCAACTTGTCGATGGCCAACAGAACTTGCCTGACTTGGTAGGGCTTGGCCTTGCCCTTGGCGTTCTGGATATTGACGCGCGGATCGCCTGGCCAAGGCGTCTTGAAGATCGCGTGACTGGATCCTTCTTGCAGCTGCGGTGACGGTCAATGCGCCCTTCATTCGATCGCCGAGTTCGAGCGCGCCCGCTCGCGCAGCTGGAACTTCTGGATCTTGCCGGTGGAGGTCTTGGGGATGGCTTCGAAACGGATCTCGCGCGGCACCTTGTAGCCGGCCAGCAAGCCTTTGCAATGCGCGATCAACTGCTCGGCGCTGGCCGTGGCGCCGGATTGCAGTTCGACATAAGCCAGCGGCGTCTCGCCCCACTTCGCATCGGGCTTGGCCACCACCGCGCAGGCCAACACCGCCGGGTGGCGGTACAACGCGTCTTCGACTTCGATCGAGCTGATGTTCTCGCCGCCGGAGATGATGACGTCCTTGCTGCGGTCCTTGATCTTCACGTAGCGGTCGGCTTCCATCACCGCCAGGTCGCCGGTGTGGAACCAGCCGCCTTCGAAGGCCTTCCCGGTCGCCGCCGGGTTCTTCAAGTACCCCTTCATCACGATGTTGCCGCGGAACATGATCTCGCCCATCGTCTGGCCGTCGGCCGGTGTCTCGCGCATCGTCTGCGGGTCCAGCACGGTCATGCCCTCCTGCAGTGCGTAGCGCACGCCCTGGCGGCCGTTCAGGCGGGTCTGCTCCGACAGGTCCTGCGCGGCCCAGGCCGGCCGCTTCACCGCCACCGCCGCCGGGCCGTAGACCTCGGTCAGGCCGTAGACATGGGTGATGTCGAAGCCGATGCGTGCCATGCCTTCGATCATCGCTGCCGGCGGCGCCGCGCCGGCGACCATGCCGCGCACGGTCTGCGTGATACCTTCGCGCCAGGCCGCGGGGGCTTGCAGGATCAGGTTGTGCACGATCGGCGCGGCGCAGTAGTGGTCGACGCCGTGATCGCGCATCGCCTCCAGGATGGCCCGCGCTTCGACGCGGCGCAGGCAGACATGCGTGCCGCCGAGCATCGCCACCGTCCACGGAAAGCACCAGCCGTTGCAGTGGAACAGCGGCAGCGTCCACAGGTAGCGCGGGAAATGCGGCATGGTCCAGGTGGCCGCGTTGCAGACCGCATTCAGATAGGCACCGCGGTGGTGCGTGACCACGCCTTTGGGGTCGCCGGTGGTGCCGCTGGTGTAGCTCACGGCGATGGCGTCCCATTCGTCGGCCGGGCCGGCGAGATGCGGCAGCGGCGCATGCGCGGCGAGCAGCGCTTCGTACTCGTGCGTGCCCAGTCGTTCGCCGGCAGCGCTGTATTCGCTGTCATCGACGTCGATGACGATCGGCGTGCGGCCATGCTCGTCGCGCAGGCGCTGCAAGGCCGGCGCGATGACGGGCGCGAACTCGCGGTCGGTGAGCAGCACCGCCGCTTCGCAATGGTTCATCTGCCAGGCCAGCAGCAGCGCGTCCAGACGCGTGTTCAGCGTGTTCAGCACGGCGCCGAGTGCCGGCACGGCGTAGTGTGCTTCCACCATCTCGGGGGTGTTGGCGAGCATCGTGCTCACGGTGCTGCCGCGGCCCACGCCGAGTGCTTGCAGCGCGGCGGCCAGGCGCGCCGACCGCTCGCGAGTCTGCGCCCAGCTGTAGCAGCGCGCGCCATGCACCACCGCCGGAAGATCGCCGAAGACCTCGGCGCTGCGCTCGACGAAGGCCACCGGCGTGAGCGCGGCAAAGTTGGCGCGGTTCTTCTCCAGATGCCGGTCGTAGATCGAGGTCATGGGGCGTGCGTCGGCTGCGGCGGGACAATGCTACGCGTGCCGCACCCCATCACCGCAACATGCCGGAAACCACGCTGCGCCGGCTGACACCCTGGTTGATGCCTTGGCTGGCCGCTGCCGCCCTGCTGGCGCCGCCCGCCGCGCACGCCCAGCAGCCGCCCCCCGAGGCGTTGCTGAAGCTGTTCGAAGCTGTTCGAAGCCAACCAGGACAACCCGCGCCGCGCGCTGGCCGACGCGCAAGCACAGCTGGCGGCCAACCCGAGCGCCGAGCTGCGCTTCTGGCTGCTGCTGGGCGTGGCGCGCAGCCACAACCTGCTGGAAGACCCACACGCGCAACGCCTGGCCGTGGCGCAAGCCGCCGAAGCGCTGGTGCCGATCGCCGCCGGCCGGCGCAACCTGGCGCTGTGGCTCGAGCTGGCGCAGCTGCTCGCGGCGATCGGCCAGGAAGAGCCGGCGCGGCTGCTGGGGCGGCTGGCAGGCTTGCGCGAGCCGATCCAGCGCGACGGCGATGCGCCGCTGCGCTGCGAATTCGCCAGCGCCGAGATCCGGGTCTTGAGCGACCACGACAGCTTCGACGAAGCCTGGCTCGCCGCCGAGGAACTCGAGCGCTGCGCGAAGCGGCTCGGCGCGCGCCACCTGGAGGCGATCGCACTGGCCTCGATGGGCGAGATCGCAGCGGCGGTCGGCGTCGGCACACCGAGCGCCGGCGCGGCGTCGGCCGCAGCCAGCGCGGCCGACTATTTCGCGCGCGCGCTGGCCGTGCTGGGCCATCAGCCGGCGCGCTTCCGGCGCGGCCTGATCGAGTACAGCGTGGGCATCGCCGAGCGCGACCGCATGCGCTACAGCGTCGCCCAGCCGCACCTGGAGCGGGCACGCGCGTTGAGCCAAGAACTGGGCGACCGCGCAGGCATCGCCGCAGCCGACATCGCCATCGCGCGGGTGCACCTGGAACTCGGTGAACTCGAGCGCATGCCCGCGCTGCTGCGCGAGGCGCGCCGGCTGCTCGCCGAACACGACGACGGCTCGCGCATGAGCGAGGTGATGACGCTGAACGTGCTGGCTCTGGCGCGCGCCAAGCGGCCGCAGGTGCTGGCCGAAATCGAGCAGGCGCGGCGCTGGGACCGCGCCACGCTGCCGGCACAGGCACGGGCCCGCTTCGCGCGCGCGTTGGCCGAGGGTTACGCGTCGCAAGGCCAGTGGCAGCGCGCCTACGCCGAGCTGGAGCGCGCCTCGGCCATCGACAAGGCCGGCAAGGCGCAGGCCCGCGACAGCCAGGTGCAGCGGCTGCGTTCGCGCTACGAAACCGTGCAGCGCGATGCCGAGTACGCCGCGCTGCGCCACAGCACCGAACGCGCGCAGCTCGCGCTGGACGCGCAGACTGCTCGCCAGCGCGTGCTGTGGTTGCTGGTGGTGGTGCTGGCGGTACTGGCCACCGCAGGCGGCACACTCGCCTGGCGCGGCTACCGTCGCCGCCGCACGCTGCTCGAGCTGGCGCTGAAAGACCCGCTCACCGGCAGCCCGAACCGGCGCGCCGTCACCGCCTACGCGCAGGCGCAGCTCGAACAGACGCGGCGACTGTCGATGCCGTTGTCGATCGCGATGATCGACCTGGACCACTTCAAGCGCGTCAACGACACCCACGGCCACGCCACCGGCGACGAGCTGCTGCGCGCCTTCGCCGGCGCCGCCGGCCAGGTGCTGCGCGGGCAGGACCGGCTGGGCCGCTGGGGCGGCGAAGAATGGCTGCTGGTGATGCCGGGCACGCCGCAGACCGAGCTGCCTTTTGTCTTCCAGCGGCTGCGTGAACGCTTCACCTCGATGCCGGTACAAGGCATGCCCAGTCCGCACGGCTGCACCTTCTCGATGGGCGGCGTCACGGCCGACGCCGACGGCACGAACCTGAACGCGCTGATCGCGCTGGCCGACCAGCGGCTGTACCGCGCCAAGGCCGAGGGGCGCGATGCGGTGCGCTAGTCAGGCACTCGCTGCTGCGAGCGCTTGATCAACATCCCACAAGATGTCGTCGATGTGCTCGAGCCCGACCGAGATGCGCACCATGTCCGGCAACACACCGGCCGCGCGCTGCTGGTCGGCGTCGAGCTGGCGGTGCGTGGTCGATGCCGGGTGGCTGATCAGCGTGCGCGTATCGCCGATGTTCACCAGGTGGCTCATGAACTGCGCACTTTCGATGAAGCGCACGCCGGCGGCCTCGCCGCCTTTCACGCCGAACGCCAGCAGCCCCGAGGCACCGCGCATCTGGCGCTTCAGCAACTCATGCTGCGGGTGCTCCGGCAGCCCCGGGTAGTTCACCCAGGCCACCCGCTTGTCGGATTGCAGGAAGCGCGCCACCGCCAGCGCGTTGTGGTTGTGGCGCTCCATGCGCAGCGGCAAGGTCTCGACGCCTTGCAGGATCTGCCAGGCGCTCATTGGCGAGAGTGCCGCGCCGAAGACGCGCAGGCCTTCCATGCGGCAGCGCATCGCGTAGCCGAAATCGCCGAAGGTCTCGTAGAACTTCACGCCGTGGTAGCCGGGCGAGGGCTCGGTCATGCCGGGAAACTTGCCGTTGTCCCAGGGGAAGCGGCCGCCATCGACGACCACCCCACCGAGCGTGGTGCCGTGGCCGGCGAGGTACTTGGTGGCGCTGTGCACGACGATGTCGGCACCCAGCGCGAGCGGGTTGCACAGAACCGGTGACGGCACCGTGTTGTCGATGATCAGCGGCACGCCGTGGGCATGCGCCACCTCGGCCACGGCAGCGATATCGAGCACGACGAGACTCGGGTTGCCCAGGCTTTCGGCGAACACCGCACGGGTGTTGGGGCGCATCGCGGCGGCGAAGGCTTCAGGGTTCGTCGCATCGACGAAGCTCGTCTCGATGCCGAACTTCCTCAGGTTCACCGCCAGCATCGTCACGCTGCCGCCGTACAGCGCCGCGGCGGCGATGACATGGTCGCCGCTGTGCAGGATCGTCATCAGCGCCAGCGCTTCGGCCGCCATGCCCGAAGCGCAGGCCACCGCAGCACGGCCGCCTTCGAGCGCGGCGATGCGCTCTTCAAGCGCCGCCACGGTCGGATTGGACAGGCGTGAATAGACGTTGCCGAAGGTCTGCAGGTTGAAGAGCGACGCTGCGTGTTCGGCGCTGTCGAAGACGAAACTCGTGGTCTGGTAGATCGGCAGCGCACGCGCACCGGTGGCGGCGTCGGGGATCTGGCCGGCGTGGATGGCCAGGGTCTCGGGGTGGAAGATGCGGTCTGGCATGGGCGCCGAAATTTAGCAGCCCGCGCCCCGGCTGGTCACGCTGCGGCGCGCGCTGCGGCCTCCAGGCGCCGGGCGGGGCCATAGGCCTCGGCTTCTTCGAACAGCGCGTGCACCAGCTTCACGACGTGGTCGTCGTCGGAGCCGATGGCGGCGGCGCGCAACTCTTTCCAGCTGCGCGGTGGCACGCTGCGCGGCGAGACTTTCAGGTTGCTCGCCAACGCGCCAGCAGTGAAAGCGCGAACGAAGCCGCGCAACACTGCCGCGCGGTTTTCGGTCCAGGGCCACAGCACGCGCGCGGCGCGCGTGGCGGTGACGAGGTGCAGCACAGTGAAGTTGCCGCTGCGGGCATAGCAGTCCGCGGCCCAGTCGGCCAGCGGCCGCAAGCCGTCGATCGCCACCCTGTCGGCCAGCACCGCGTACTCGGGCGAGTGCAGCGCCGCTTCGATGCGCGGCGTGATCAGCGAGCCAGGGAAGCGCAGCCGCAGCGCATCGGCTTCGAGCTGCGCGGCCCAGTCGCCGACGGCCAGGGCCGCACGTGGCCCGACCTCAGGCGCCGCCTGCCAGCGCGCCGCCCAGTAGGCCAGAGCAGCCGCGATCTCGCCGGCATGCCCGCCCTGCACGGCATGCGCGCTGCGGATCAGCCCATGGAACGCGGCCCCCGCCGCGCCCGGCCACAGATCGGGCAGCGCAGCGCGCAGCGTGGCATCGACACCGTGCTGCGCCAGCAGCAGCGCGAAGCTGGCGCGCAGCGCGGCGAACGCCTCGATGCGGCCGCGTGCTTCGCGCCAATCCGCGAGCGCCTCAGCGGGCCCGGGCGCCGCTTCGCCTTCGAAGCGCTCGGCATAGCGGTCGAAGAAGCCGCGCAGTCGGTCGTCGCTCGCGCCGAGCTGGCGCAGCGCGTGCAGCGCCATCGGCAGGTGGCTGGAGAGGCCCGCGCCGAATTCCGGCGGCAAGCGCAGGTTCGCGTCCAGCAGTTCGTGCAAAGTGTCCATCATCGGCTCCGGCGAGTGAGTGTGGCGGCGACGATAGAATCTCAAGTTAACTTGAAGTCAAGCGATACGCTCAGCATCGGCGAACTCGCCACCCGTTCGGGGGTGGCGACGAGCGCTCTGCGCTTCTACGAGACGCGCGGCTTGCTCGGCAGCCGGCGCAGCGGCGGCGGCCACCGCCTCTATCCGCGCAGTGCGCTGCGCCGCGTGGCCTTCGTGCGTGCCGCGCAGGCGGTAGGGCTGACACTGGAGCAGATCCAGGCCGCGCTGGCCACGCTGCCCGATGGGCGCACGCCCACCGCCGCCGACTGGCAGCGCCTGTCGCGGCAGTGGCAGCCGCTGCTCGACGAGCGCATCGCCGCGCTGACGGCGCTGCGCGAGCAACTCACGGCCTGCATCGGCTGCGGCTGCCTCTCGCTCACGCGCTGCAAGCTCTACAACCCAAGCGATGTGGCCGCCGTTCGCGGCGCCGGCCCGCGTTACCTGCTCGGCGACCGCTCGGCCGATGTGATCGCGATGGCCCGGCCGCTCAAACCGGCCGCCGCGCCGAAATGACCCTCGTGTTCACCCCCGCCCAATGCAGCCCGCCGAAGAGGCGCGCGTGTTCGATCTTCACGCAGCGGTCCAGCACCGAATCGAGCCCCGCGTCGCGCGCGATGCGATCGGCCTCGAGGTTCTTCACCCCGAGCTGCTGCCACAGGCACTTCGCGCCGATGGCTACCGCGCTCCTGGCGATCGGCGGCACATCGGCCTCCCTGCGGAACACGTCGACGATGTCGACCTTGTCGGGGATCTCTTCGAGGCTCGGATAACAGCGTTCGCCGAGCACTTCGCTGTAGCGCGGGTTGACCGGGATGATCCGATAGCCGTGCTGCTGCATGTACTTGGCCGCGAAGTAGCTCGGCCGGTGCCACTCGGCCGAGAGGCCGACCACGGCAATCACGCGGCTGCTGCGCAGGATGCGGCGCAGGGTGGGGATGTCGTCCATTGATTGCATCGTAGCTCCGGGTGGCGAGGCTGACCCACAGAAGGGGCGGCAGGCAACCGTGCAAGCGACATACTTCGCCGATGTCGCGTGTCTTTCATCGCCACCTGCGCCAGCAATACCCTGTGGCGGTCTCGGGCGAAGGCCCGTACCTCATCGACAGCGAAGGCCGTCGTTATCTCGATGGCTCGGGCGGCGCAGCGGTTTCCTGCCTGGGCCACCAGCACCCGGTGGTGATGGCCGCGATGCAGGCGCAGATCGCCAAGCTCGAATACGCGCATACGTCGTTCATGACCAGCGCGCCGGCCGAAGCGCTCGCCGACGACTTGATCGCCAACGCGCCGGCGGGTTTGTCGCACGTGTACTTCGCCAGCGGCGGCAGCGAAGGCGTGGAGGCGGCGTTGAAGATGGCGGTGCAATACCACGCCGAGTGCGGCCAGCCCGAGCGCACGAAGATCATCGCGCGCTGGCAGAGCTACCACGGCAACACGCTGGGCGCGCTCTCGGCCGGGGGCAACCGCTGGCGGCGCGCACAGTTCGCGTCGCTGCTGGTCGAGATGAGCCACATCGACGAGTGCCACGCCTACCGCGGCCGGCGTGCCGAAGAGAACGACGAACAGTACGGCCAACGTATGGCCGATCAGCTGCAGGCCGAGATCCAGCGCCTGGGCGCGAGCAACGTCGCCGCGTTCATCGCCGAGCCGGTGGTCGGCGCGACGCTGGGCGCGGTGCCCGCAGTGCCCGGCTACTTCCGCCGCATCCGCGAGATCTGCGATAGGCACGGAGTGCTCCTGATCCTCGACGAGGTGATGTGCGGCATGGGCCGCTGCGGCACGCTGCATGCCTGCGAACAGGAGGGCGTGGCACCGGACATCGAAGTGATTGCCAAGGGCCTGGGCGCGGGTTACCAGCCGATCGGCGCGGTGCTGGTGAACGCGCGCATCGTCGACGCCATCCGCGCCGGTACGGGCTTCTTCCAGCATGGCCATACGTACCTGGGGCACCCGATCGCGTGTGCAGCGGCACTCGCCGTGCAGCAGGAAATCCGTGCGCTGCTGCCGCAGGTGCGCGCGCACGGCGAACAGTTCCAGCAGATGCTGCAAGAGCGCCTGGGCAGCCACCCGAACGTCGGCGACATCCGCGGCCGCGGTCTGTTCCGCGGCATCGAGTTCGTCGCCGACCGCGCGACCAAAGCACCACTGTCGCCGGCGCTGAAAACACACGCCAAGCTGAAGACCCAGGCCATGCAATTGGGCCTGCTGTGCTACCCCTTGGGCGGCACCGTGGACGGTGAACAGGGCGATCACGTATTGCTCGCGCCACCGTTCATCTGCACGATCGCGCAGCTCGAAGAGCTGGCCGACAAGCTCACGTTAGCCGTGCAGCAGGTATTGCCCGCCTGAACCCCATCCTCCCTCGAAAGGCTGCCCCATGCATCTGAAGTTGTCCCTCTCGGCCCTGTTCGCCGCCACGCTCGCCGCGCCCCTGACACCCGCCCTCGCACAGCAGAAATTCATGACCATCGGCACCGGCGGTGTCACCGGCGTCTACTACGCCGCCGGCGGTGCCATCTGCCGCCTCGTCAACAAAGACCGCGCCAAGCATGGCTTTCGCTG
>JANNQO010000222.1:0-5739 GCA_031400795.1 Rubrivivax sp.
GGCGCACCAGTGTTCGCGAGACCTTGAAGATGTCGGCGATCTTCTGCTCGGCCAGTTTGGTGCCCGGCATCAGGCGGCGCGCAACGATGGCTTCGGTGATCGACTCGACGATGCGCTGCGTGGCGCCGGCCGGCGGCGGGGTCGCGGCCTTGCGCCGCGGCGCCTGCCGGGGTGCGGACTCGGCCGTGATCACCTTCAGGCCAGGACGGTTGCGTGGCATGGGTTCGGGTTCTTGCGTATGTCTCTGTGAACTACAGTGTATACACTTGGCGTTGGTCTGCAAGCAAAGGATGGTGCCTCCGGGGCACGCCGCGCGCAACCCTCACCCGAAAGATTCCGATGGGACACCTCAGCACCCATGTGCTCGACACGATGAACGGCTGCCCCGCCGCTGGCATGGCAGTGAAGTTGCAGCGTCTCAATGGCGCGCAGGCCGAAACGATCAAGGCGTTCACGCTCAACCAGGATGGCCGCAACGATGGCGGCGCGCTGCTCGACGCCCAGTCCATGGTGGCTGGCCGCTACCGGCTCGTGTTTTCGGTGGCCCCGTACTTTCGCGGCCGCGGCGTGGACTTGCCCGAGCCGCCGTTCCTCGATGAAGTTCCACTGGACTTCGGCATCGCCGATGCTCAGGGTCGCTACCACGTACCGCTGCTGGTCAGCCCGTGGGCCTACTCGACCTATCGCGGTTCCTGACCGCTCACCACCGGAGACAAGTCATGTCGAAACTTCGCCGCACCGTCTGCGCAGCGGCTGCGCTCGCGAGCGTCGCGCTGTACAGCCCGGCACAGGCCGCCTGGCCCGAGAAGCCGATCCGCATCGTCGTCACCTTCGCCTCCGGCGGCGCCAGCGACATCGTCGCGCGTGTCATCTCGGAGCCGCTGGCCAAGGCGCTCGGCCAGACGGTGATCGTCGACAACAAGCCCGGCGCCGGCGGCACCATCGGCGGTGCCGAAGTCGTGCGCTCGCCTGCCGACGGCTACACCTTGATGTTGTCGAATTCGACGCCGACCTCGATCGGCCCGTTCACCGTGCCCAAGCCGCCGTACGACCCGGTGGCGCAGTTCACCCATGTGGCGATGCTCGGCGTGGCGCCGGTGCTGCTGATGGCGAACCCGAAGACCGGCCCGGCCAGCCTGAAAGACCTGCCCAAGGCGGCGGCCGCGCCCGGCTACACCTTCGGCAGCGGCGGCCCGGGATCGATCGGCCACATCGTCGGCGAGATGACCAAGGCGGCGATGAAGATCAACATGACCCACATTCCCTACCGCGGCGGCGCGCCGATGACTACCGATCTGATCGCCGGCCAGATCCCGGTCGGCATCGATGTCATCACCGCCTTCGTGCCGATGGTCAAGGCCGGCCAGATCAGGGCCCTGGCGGTGACCACGCGCACGCGCTCGCCGCTGCTGCCCGACGTGCCCAGCGTGGTCGAACTCGGCCTGCCGCAACTGGTGGCCGAGAACTACTTCGGCGTGTCCGGTCCGGCCGGGTTGCCCAAGGAAGTGACCGAGCGCCTGGCCAAAGCGCTGGCCGCGATCGTTGCCGACCCGGCGGTGGTGAAGAAGTTCGAGGACCTAGGCATCACGCCCTTGAAGATGAGTTCGGCCGAGTTCGCTGGCTTCGTCGCCAAGCAGGTGGGCGACTGGGGGCCGGCGATCAGGGCCGCCGACCTGAAGTGAACCATGCCGGGCATCTCGATTCACGTCGTGGACGTTGCGCGCGGCTTGGTTGCGCAAGGGCTGGTCGTGCGTGTCGAGCAGCTCGACTGCGAACGCCGCACGTGCATCGTGCAGGCGGCGGTCGGTGCCAGCGGCAGCGTCGAGGAACTCGCGACGCTCGTGGATCGCTTCCCGGCGGGTGTCTACGAAGCCACGTTCTTCGTCGGCGACTACCACCGCCGGCGCGGCGACGCCTTGCCGAGCGTGCCGTTTCTCGACGTCGTGCCCTATCGCTTCGGCATCGCCGACGCAGGCCAGCACTACCACCTGCCGTTCAAGCTGACGGCCTGGGGCTTTTCCTGCTTTCGGGGCGGCGCCTGAGCCGGCCAACGCACCGTCATCGACTCGGGTAAATACCAAGGCTTGAGTACACGCAACTGTATACAGTTTGGTCACGTCGCCGCGGCGCTCCGCGGTTCGGCTGACAAGCCGGCTCGCAGGTTGCGACGTTCACCCCTTACAGAGCCCGCTGTGGTGGGGGGGAAATCACATCGAACGACATCGTCGGTGTGTTTTCCCTGACGCGAGGACATCATGGACGCCTACCTGCTCGACTGGGCCAGCCTGCTGTTGCGCTGGGCCCATGTCATCGTCGCGATCGCCTGGATCGGGTCGTCGTTCTATTTCGTCTTCCTCGACAACAGCCTGACCCAACCCGAAGACCCGGATCTCAAGGCCAAGGGTGTCGACGGCGAGTTGTGGGCGGTGCACGGCGGCGGCTTCTACAACCCGCAGAAGTACCTGGTGGCGCCCGCCAAGATGCCCGAGCACCTGCACTGGTTCTACTGGGAAAGCTACAGCACCTGGCTGACCGGCTTCGCGCTGTTCACGGTGATGTACCTGTTCAACGCCGGCAGCTTCCTGATCGACAAGAGCGTGTACGACTGGTCGAGCGCCGCGGCCATCGGCGCTTCGCTGGGCTTCCTGGTGGTGTGCTGGTTCGTCTACGACGTGATCTGCCGCGCCTTCGGGCAGAAGAAGAACGGCGACCTGATCGTCGGCGCCGGCATCTTCGCCTTCGTGGTCTTCGCTTCGTGGCTGGCCTGCCAGTTGTTCGCCGGGCGCGCGGCCTTCCTGCTGGTCGGTGCGATGCTGGCCACGACGATGAGCGCCAACGTCTTCTTCTGGATCATCCCCGGCCAGCGCACGGTGGTGGCGCAACTGAAGGCCGGGCAGCCGGTCGATCCGATCTACGGCTGGCGCGCCAAGCAGCGCAGCGTGCACAACACCTACTTCACGCTGCCGGTGCTGATCGCGATGCTGTCCAACCACTACGGCTGGCTGTACTCCGGCAAGAACAACTGGATCGTGCTGGTGTTGCTGATGCTGGCCGGCGCGCTGATCCGGCACAGCTTCGTGGCCCGCCACAAGGCTCTGGTGCAGGGCAAGCGCGTGCCTTGGGAACACGCGACCGCCGGCACCTTGGCGCTGGTGGGCCTGGCCTTCTGGCTGGCGCCACCGCCGCAGAGTGCCGCGGCCAAGGCCGCCGCCGCCAGGCCGGTGAGCTTCGCCGAGGTCAAGAGCGTGATCGACCAGCGCTGCGCGATGTGCCACAACGCGGCGGTGCAACAGAAGAACGTGGCGCTGCACACCCCTGAACTGCTCAAGCAGCATGCGCTGACGGTCTATCAGCAGGTTTCGGTGCTCAAGCTGATGCCGCTGAACAACGCCACGCAGATCACCGACGACGAGCGCGCGCTGATCAAGCGTTGGTTCGACGCCGGCGCGCCCGTCAACTGAGTTCCCGTGGGGCCGCTGTGCGCCCCGCTTTCACCCGCATCCCCCGTCAGAGCAAAGAGGAGACACGACCATGAATGCATCGACCGTCCACCCGGTGGACGAAAGGCTGCCCACCGGACGGCTTGCCGCGCTCGGCCTGCAGCATGTGCTGGTGATGTACGCCGGCGCCATCGCCGTGCCGCTGATCGTCGGCCGCGCGCTCAAGCTGACACCGGAACAGGTGGCGCTGCTGATCTCGGCCGACCTGTTCGCCTGCGGCATCGTCACGCTGATCCAGTCGCTGGGCATGACCCGGTGGTTCGGCATCAAGCTGCCGGTGATGATGGGCGTGACTTTCGCCGCTGTCGGCCCGATGGTGGCCTTCGCCAACGCGATGCCGGGTGTCGACGGCGCACGGGCGATCTTCGGCGCGATCATCGGAGCGGGCATCATCTCGATGGTCATCGCGCCGGTCGTCAGCAAGCTGCTGCGCTTCTTCCCACCGGTGGTCACGGGCACCATCATCGCCATCATCGGCATCAGCCTGATGCGCGTCGGCGTGGGCTGGGCGATGGGCGGCCCGGCCTTCCTGGCCCAATCCACTGACGTGCCCAAGCTGGTGGCGATGGTCGACAGCGCCAAGGCCACCGCCGCGGCCGCCGCCGCGTCGGCGGTGCCCGGCGCAGCGGCTCCGGTGCTCAAGCTCGCCGGCCCGATCCCGCTGGTAGACAACCCGAACTACGGCTCGCTCGAGAACATGGCCATCGCCGGCGCCGTGCTGGTCTTCATCCTGCTGCTGGTGAAGTACACGCGGGGCTTTGTCGCCAACATCTCGGTGCTGCTGGGCATCGTGGGCGGCTGTGCCGTGGCGATGGCACTGGGCAAGATGAGTTTCGACAAGGTCGGCAAGGCCGCCTGGTTCGACGTCGTCACGCCGTTCGCGTTCGGCACGCCGACCTTCGACATCGTGATGATCCTGACGATGGTGCTGGTGATGATCGTCGTGATGATCGAATCGACCGGCATGTTCCTGGCGCTGTCGGACATCACCGGCAAGAAGATCAGCCAGCCCGAACTGGCCGCGGGCTTGCGCACCGACGGCCTGGGCACGCTGATCGGCGGCATCTTCAACACCTTCCCGTACACCAGCTTCTCGCAGAACGTCGGACTGGTCGGCGTCACCGGTGTGAAGAGCCGCTGGGTCTGCGTGGCCGGCGGCGTGATCATGGTCGTCCTCGGCCTGCTGCCGAAGATGGCCGCCTTCGTCGAAGCGATCCCGCAGTTCGTGCTCGGTGGCGCGGGGCTGGTGATGTTCGGCATGGTCGCGGCCACCGGCATCCGCATCCTGTCGACGGTGGACTACAAGGGCAACCGCAACAACCTGTACATCGTTGCGCTGTCGATCGGCTTCGGCCTGATCCCGCTGGTGGCGCCGCGCTGGACGCAGCACATGGCGCACGGCCTGCACCCGTTGCTCGAGTCCGGCATCCTGCTGACCGCCGTGGCCGCGGTGGTGCTGAACATCTTCTTCAACGGCGCCAAGGCCGACGAGGCTGGTGCGATCGAGGCCGCGAAGGCAGCCGAGGCGCATTGACTGCACCGGGCCTGCGCAACCGCCAAGACCGGCGCAGCAGGCACTGTCAGGCGCCGGCCGAACCCCCGAGCGCCGATCAGCTTTGACCTGAGCGCATCAATCCTCCGGGCAAACCCGCATCACAGCGGGTTTCTCTTTGCCTACATTACTTGCATACAAGCTTGTACTCAATAGGCTTGTGCAACCCGCTGGAGGACTTCATGCCCCGTTTCCTGCGCTCCCTGTTCGGCCAGGTCGTCCTGGCCCTGCTGCTCGGTGTCGTCATTGGTTTTGTCTGGCCCGAGTTCGGTGTCAAGCTGAAGCCGCTCGGCGACGGCTTCATCAAGCTGATCAAGATGATCATTCCGGTGCTGGTGTTCTGCGTCGTGGTGCACGGCATCGCCGGCGCGGGCGACTTGAAGCGCGTCGGCCGGGTCGGCGTCAAGGCGCTGATCTACTTCGAACTCGTCACGACCGTCGCACTGGGCCTGGGCCTGGCGCTGGCGTTCTTCTTCGAGCCCGGGGTGGGCATGAACGTCGACCCGAAAGCGCTCGACGCTAAGGCGATGAGCGCCTATGTGGACAACGCCAGCAAGCTCACCGGCGGCGGCACGGTGGAGTTCCTGCTGAAGCTGATCCCGACCACGGTGGTCAACGCCTTCGCCACCGGCGATGTGCTGCAGGTGCTGCTGTTCGCGGTGCTGTTCGGCTGCGCGCTGGCCATGC
>JANNQO010000223.1:0-5584 GCA_031400795.1 Rubrivivax sp.
TGCACCGCAGCCAAATTACCGCGCGTGCCGTGGCATTGGTCTACAACTGGTGGAGCTGGTACGTGCGCGCGGCCAACCCCGGCGCTCGCCGCGAGGCACTGACGAGTCGGGCGCTGCTGCTGGCAGGGGTAGGACGCGCGACGGACCACACGGGTCGAACGACGCTGTATCTGACGCCGATGCATGCCGAAGTCGGCCTGATCAAATCGATGATCGCCAATGTTCATGCGGCCATTCGCTATGTCAGGCAAGCTGCGGAGCAGTTGCCCGACCTCGACCGCTGGAAGGCCTTGCTGGGCTACATCTGCGCGCGAATCGTCGGCCCGGCGGGCCTTCCAACCCCGCGTCCGGCGCTGTCGGGGTAGGGTCAACTGCTGTTTCTAGGTTCAAAGTTCTGGAAGCATGCAGGTGAGGATCTTCAATCGCAAATACTCCTCGTCTTGGTTGTCAGGCGTCAGGCGGCGGCAGCAGCCATGTACGAGACCGCCATATAGACCCTGCTGTTCCGGTGTCTCTCGAGAAATGGGAATGCAGCAGTGCCTTGGTCGATGTTTAGCGTGCAGCCACCTTGCGCATCGACCGCGAAGGCGGCAGTGGCTGGAGCAACCGTGAGTGTGTTCTTTGCCCAGTCGATCACCGCGAAGGTTGCGACCAATGCGTCGTTCATGCCGAGTCGCTTTGCCCAGTACGGGAAGTGCTCCTGGTCGACGGTGATTGACAATCTTCGCGTCGCGTTGTCCGTCGAGATCGCGAACGCGTGCCAGGCACCCGCGAAGTCGTGGTTGATGCAGAACAGCTGGATCAGTGCCTCGCCGAACCGCAACACCTCCTTGACGCACTCCGACGCGGCGCTTCTCAGATGACCGGCCTCTCTGGCGGTGTAGCGGAAGTGGAGTACGACATCGGAGATGCTCTCGAAGTCGAACTGAGGGATGTCGTTTGGCAGTTCGATACGCCAGCGGCTGATCGCGCCCGCACCCTCAAAAGGTAGGTAGCGCTCGTCGCGGAGGTTGAGGTCGAACACGCCGGCGTCGTTCTGGGCACTGCTGGTGACGATCGATTGAAGCGCACCGCCGAAGTCGCGAAAGTGCTTGTCTTCACCATCCGTGCGCTGATACTGTTCTCTGCGGAGTGTTGGCGCCGACCGAAAACTGAGCCACTTTTGAGGGTTGTGCCGACCCAAAACTGAGCCGGGTGTTTGACCTACCCTGCTGCAATTTTGAGCAGCAGGGGCAAGAGGTGATCACCATGGACATGATTGGCAAGATCCGGCGTTTGCACAGCCGGGGCAAGAAGTCGGTGCGCGAGATTGCGCGCACGACGGGGCTGTCTCGTAACACCGTCACCAAGTGGCTGCAAGGCGAGGTCGACGCGCCGCCGAAGTACCGGCGCGGCGAGCAGCCTTGCAAGCTCACGGCCTTCCACGAATCGCTGTGCCAGGCGCTCAAGATCGACGCCCGGCGCCCACGGGTCGAGCGACGCACGGCCCGCGCGCTGTACGTCGAGATCAAGGCTTCGGGCTACGACGGCGGCTACACGCGCGTGACCGACTTCGTGCGCGCGTGGCGCCACAGCGAAGGCGCCGGTGGCGCGCTCAACGCCTTCGTGCTACTGGCCTTCGCAATGGGCGAGGCCTTCCAGTTCGACTGGAGCGAAGAGGCCTTCGTCGTGGGCGGCATCTACTACCGCATGCAGGTCTCGCACATGAAACTGTGCGCGAGTCGGGCGTTCTGGCTGGTGGCCTACCCCAGCCAGGGTCACGAGATGCTGTTCGACGCGCACACGCGGTCCTTCACCGCGCTGGGCGGGGTGGCCCGCCGGGGCATCTACGACAACATGAAGACGGCTGTCGACAAGGTCAGCAAGGGCAAGGGCCGCGTCGTCAACGCGCGCTTCGCGGTGATGTGCGCGCACTACCTGTTCGACCCGGACTTCTGCAACGTCGCGTCGGGCTGGGAGAAGGGGGTCGTCGAGAAGAACGTGCAGGACAGCCGCCGGCGGATCTGGATCGACGCGCGCAAGCAGCGCTTCGGCTCCTTCGTGGAGCTCAACGCCTGGCTGGGCCAGCGCTGTCGGGCGCTGTGGCAGGAGGTGCGCCACCCCGAACATGTTCAGTTCAGCGTGGCCGAGATGCTGGAGCACGAGCGGGCGCACCTGATGCCCATGCCCCGGCCCTTCGACGGCTACGTCGAGAAGCCGGCGCGGGTGTCCAGCACTTGCCTGGTGTCTGTGGCGCGCAACCGCTACTCGGTGCCGTGCGAGCTGTTCGGGCAGATCGTCAGCACGCGGTTGTACCCGGCCGAGGTGGCCGTGGTGGCTGCCGACAAGGTCGTGGCCCGCCATGGCCGGCTGAGCAACGCCGGCGAGACCCGCTTCGACTGGCAGCACTACATCCCGCTGCTGCAGAGGAAGCCCGGCGCGCTGAGGAACGGCGCCCCGTTCGCCGACCTGCCCGAGCCGCTGCAGCGCCTGCGCCAGGGGCTGCTGCGCCACCCCGGAGGCGACCGCGCGATGGCGCAGGTGCTGGCCATGGTGCCCACGGCGGGGCTGGACGCGCTGCTGGTAGCGGTGGAGCTGGCGCTGGAGACGGGGCCGCGCGGCAAGGTCAGCGTCGAGCACGTGGTCAACGTGCTGGGGCGGCTGAACGCGGCGCCGGCGGTCGACCCGGCGGCCACGAGCCTGCAGGTGGCGGTACCGCCGCGGGCCGACACGGCGCGCTACGACCGGCTGCGGGCGCCAGCACCGGACACCGACGCCGGCATCGTCATCGACACCACCACCGACATTGCAAGCGAGGAGGCCGGCCATGACGCCTGATGTGATGGTCGAACTCAAGGCCCTGCGCCTGCACGGCATGGCCGGCGCCTGGGCCGACCTGGTCGAGCAGGGTACCAACGCCGGGCTGGAGAGCTCGCGCTGGTTGGTCGAGCACCTGCTGCAGGCAGAAGCCGCCGACCGCGCCGTGCGCTCGGTCAGTCACCAGACGAATGCGGCCAAGTTCCCGGTGCACCGCGATCTGGCGGGCTTCGACTTCGAGGTCTCGCCGGTAGATCGAAAACTGGTGGCCACACTGGCGGGCACGGCGTTCACCGAGGGGGCGCACAACGTGGTGCTGGTGGGTGGACCGGGCACGGGCAAGACGCATCTGGCCACGGCCATCGGCGTGTCCGGGATCACCCGGCACGGCAAGCGGGTGCGGTTCTACTCCACCGTCGATCTGGTCAACGCGCTGGAGCAGGAGAAGGCGCAAGGCAAGGCCGGACGCATCGCGCTGAGCCTGCTGCGCATGGACATCGTGATCCTGGACGAACTCGGCTACCTGCCGTTCAGCCAGGCCGGCGGGGCGCTGCTGTTCCACCTGCTCAGCCGGCTGTACGAGCACACCAGCGTGATGATCACGACCAACCTGGACTTCGCCGAATGGTCCAGCGTCTTCGGCGACGCGAAGATGACCACGGCGCTGCTGGACCGGCTCACGCACCACTGCCACATCGTGGAGACGGGCAACGAGTCGATCCGCTTCAGCCGCAGCACCGAGCAGGCAAAGCGACGGATCAAGGCGCGCGAGCAGGCGCGTAAGGGGCCCAAGGGCGAGCCGTCGCAGGAGGGCAGCTAAAGCGGCGCCGCGCGGGGAAATCCGCTGCGGGCCTACGGCCCTCCGCGGCTTCCCCCGCGCGCACAAACGACAGCCAGGAGGTCGAAGAAACAGGACCAGGACCTACACTTATCCACAGTTGGCGGTCTCACTGCCGGCTTCCACCCCTGGCTCAGAATTCGGTCGGCGCGGTGGCTCAATATTCAAGCGGCGCCGACAGCTGGGGACCGCGGCCGTTCACACGCTGCCGGGGCGTGGCTATCGATTCGCGTTGGCGGTGGCGGGAGACCCCGCGACGCCCCCGGCACCGTTGCTCCCGTTGCCGCAGCCGACGCGGCTGCCGTCGCAGTTGCCGCCGTTGATCGGACGCGACGACAAACTGGCTGGCGTGCGTCTGCGAATCACTGACGTTCGACTGGTGACGATCACCGGCATCGCCGGGGCCGGCAAGACGCTGCTCGCTCAGCATGTACTGCGCGCCGAGCGCGAGTCGCCGCGCTGGACCCATGGCGTGTGTTGGGTCGATCTCTCCACGCTCGCCGATGCGTCACTGCTGCCGACCCGCGTCGCTGTGGCGATCGGTCTGCCGACTTCGACCGCCGACGAGTCGGCGGCGGCGCTCGCTTCAGCCGTGGCGCCGCTTGCGCTGCTGCTGGCGCTGGACAACGCCGACGAACTCGTCGACGAGGTCGCGCGACTCGTCGATGCGCTGCTGGCCGGAGCGCCGGGCCTGTCGGTCATCGTCACGAGCCAGCGACCGCTGCTCTCGCGAGGCGAAGCCATCTTCCAGCTCGGTGGGCTCGAGGTACCCGGCGAGGGATGCCCGGCGGCCGTGGCTGCGCAATGCGGTGCCGTGGCGCTGTTCATGAAACGCGCGTCCGCGCTGGACAGGCGCTTCGCGCTAGACGCCGGAAACGTCGAGGCAGTGACTGCCATTTGCCGTGGCCTCGAAGGTCATGCCTTGGCGATCGAACTCGCAGCGGCTCGCGTGCCGCTGCTCGGCGTGCAGGGTGTTGCCGGGGCGCTGCGCGACCGGCTGAGGTGGCTCGACAAGCCGCTTCCGGGGGCTTCGTCGCGCCATGGTTCGCTGCGCGCGGCGCTCGAGTGGTCGTACGGCTTGCTGCCACCGGGCGGGCAGCTGCTGTTCCGCCGCCTCGGGGTGTTCCGGGGCGGCAGCACGCTGGACCTCATGATGGAGGTCGTTGCGGGTGACGGATTGCCGCTGCGGCGCGCTGTGGAGGCGCTGGACGCCCTGGTGGATCGTTCGCTCGTGGCTCTGGAGAATCCGGAGTGCGCCGAGCCGCGCTACCGGCTGCTCGAATCGCCGCTCGCGCTCGCGCGCGATCTTCTTGCTGCTTGCGCTGACACCGCCCGACTGCAGGAGCGCCATGCGCGTGCCGTGCAGGCGCGCTTGGACGGTCGATTGCAGGAAATGCACGCCGGACGGCTGCAAAATGCCGCGCTCGTCAGCGAGCTGGAACCCGAGCTCGACAACGCGCGTGCCGCTTTCGCATGGCTGCTCCTGAACGATCCGCGCGCGGCGGTCGACTTCGTGCGGCCGTTGGTCGCCGCCCTGACGAACCAGCGCTATGCCGAGTGCCTGCATGCCTTGCAGGCCACAGCCGATCGCGCGGTGGGGTGCGACCCCCATCGACAGTTGTCCTGGGCGCTCGCCGCACTGATCATCTATGGGCAGCGTCGCACCGATCAGGCCCTGCTGTGGGGACGCCGCGCAATCGTTCTTGCGCGTGAGCTCGGCGATCGAGCGGGCCTGTATCGTGCCCTCGGCCGGTTCGCCTGCCTGCGCTGTAGTGCCGAGCTCGTGGAACAGCGTGCAGCGCTCGTGGAGATGGCCGAGATCGAGGATGAGACCTGGCCAGCGAGCGTCAGGCTTCTGCGGGCGCAGACCCGATCGCTGCTGGCCTACCATGCCGGGGACTTGCGCGAGGTCGAACCGGCACTGATTCTAGTGAGCGTTCAAGGTGAGTC
>JANNQO010000224.1:0-2762 GCA_031400795.1 Rubrivivax sp.
TGACCGTCGCGTACGGCGGCATCAAGGGCCTGACTCTGGGCGTGGCGGTGAAGAACATCTTCGACCGCATGCCGCCGTTCTCGGCGGCAAACGCGACCAACAACAACTTCTCGCAGCAAGGCTTTGCGGAGCTGTACACCAGCCGCGGGCGCTTCTATCAGTTGACGGCGCAGTACAGCTTCCAGTGAGAGTGTGAGAGGCAATCCCATGCGCCCGCGTAAGCCCCCGGAACAGGCCCAATCAAGGCGCACACCGCAGCTGGGCCCGCGACCCAGCGAGGATGTGCAAGGCCGAGTGCGCCTGTTCCGGGGGCTTACCCGGGCGCGATTGCCGCTCACACTCTGACCCGTCGCCGGGGCCCGAAAACCAAGCCCTTGCGCCATGCCCCGGCCCGCGCCGTCCACCAGCCACAAGATCACGCCGCCCCGCTTGCACGGCGTGGTGCCGCGCCAGCGCTTGTTCGAGACCTTGGCGAATTGCGGCTCGCCGGTGGCCTGGATCAGTGCAGCGCCTGGCGCCGGCAAGTCGACGCTGGCCTCGAGCTATTGCGAAGCTTCGGGCGCCAACGTGTTGTGGTACCAGGTGGATGCCGGCGACGCCGATGCAGCCAGCTGGACCGGCTTCATGCGCCAGGCCGCCGTGCGTGGCGGCATGGCCACCGCGGTTCGGCTGCCGCAATTGCCGCCGGAAATCGGCGTCGATCTGGCGCAGTTTTCGAGGCGCTGGTTTCGTGCCTTGTATGCCGCGCTGCCGCCGCGCACGATCCTCGTGCTGGACAACGTCCAGGACGTCAGCGAGGCGGCGTTTGGTGCGGTGCTGCGCGAGGCGTTCGAACAGTTGCCCGAAGGCATCACGGCGATCGTCGCCAGCCTGAGCGACCCGCCGCTCGCGCTGGCGCGCCTGGTGGCGAATCGCCGCATCGCGATCCTCGGCCCCGAGCAACTTCGATTCACCCGCGAAGAGTCCGAACAATTGGCGCGCACCAGGCTGACGGCAGATGCCGCCTTGCTGGCCGAGCTGCACGAACGATCGGCGGGCTGGGCGGCCGGATTGGTGCTGATGATCGAGCACCTGTCGCGCGTCGGCTCGCCGCGGATGCCTTCGCTCGACGCATCACAAGCTGCCGTGTTCGACTATTTCGCCGACCAGGTCTTCGACGGCTGCGCCCCTGCCGAGCGCCGTGCGCTGATGCTTAGCGCCGCCCTGCCGCGCGTGACCGTGCGGCTCGCGCAGGTCATGGGTGGGCCGGCCGATGTGGCGCAGTTGCTCGAGCGGCTGCACCAGCGCCACCTGTTCGTCGATCGCCGGCCGGGGGCCGAGACCCATTACGAGTACCACCGCTTGTTCAAGGCCTTTCTCAGTGCGCGCGCGCAGCAGTTGCTGCCCGCCGCTGAGCGTGCCGAAGCCGCTCAGCGGGCGGCGCTGCTGCTGGAAGTCGACGGCGCGCTCGACGATGCGCTGACCCTGTACCTGGCTGCGCAGGACGGGCAGGCCGCACGGCGGCTGCTCTTGCAGCACGCCAAACGATTGCAGCGCGAGGGGCGCTGGCGCAGTCTGCTCGATTGGATCCATGCCTTGCCGCCGGGCTTGCAGCAGAACGACCCCTGGCTCGCCTACTGGTCCGGTGCCTGCCAGGTGTGGACCGATGCAGCGCAGGCGCGAGTGGCGCTGGAGGCAGCCTATGGGCAGTTCTCGGCAAGCGGGCAGACGGCAGGCTGCATCCTCGCCGCCGGTGCGATCAGCCGCGCCTGCATGCTCGGCGCCGACTGGCACACGCTGGACCCGTGGATCGCCGCGCTCGACGCCTTGCTCTCGGGCGACACATCGTCGGTGGCCTCGGACGTGCTGCTCGCCGGCTGTGCACGCCTGCTCTACGTGATGTTCGCGCGCCAGCCGCAACACCCGCGGCTGGCGCACTGGGCCGATCGCACCAGCACCTTGCTCGCCACGCCGGTGGAGCCCAGCGAGGCCTTGTTCGCGGGCTACAGCCTGCTGTTCTATTTCTCGTGGACCGGGCAGACGGCGCAGGCCGAGCAGGTGATTCGGCAGATGGCCCCACTGGCGCACGACGCCAGGCTGAGCCCGGCGAGCCTGGCGCATTGGTGGTGGGCCCTGGCCAACCACCAGCTGCACGTGGGCAACCCCGGCGAGTCGTTGGCGTCGATCGAGCATGCGCTGGAGCTGGCGGTGGGCAACGGGCTGACCATCGCCGGCGTGATTCGCAAACACCGCATCGTGCATCTGCTGACGCTGGGACGTCTGGCCGACGCCAAGCTCGAACTCGACCCACTCGCCACGGCGCCGCAGATGGAACCGTATTTCGAGTTGCACGCCTGGCTCGCGCTGCGCCTGGGCGATGCGCCCAGGGCACTCGACGAGGCCCAGGCGGCGCTTCGTCAAGCCCGCGCACGCGGCCGAACCTTCTACGCGGTGCTCGACGAGCTGCTGCTGGCCATCATCCATACCGCGCTGGGCGCCATCGATGAGGCGCGGGCGCAGCTGAAGCGGTTCCGCGAAGCGACGCGGGGCACGCCGGGTGAGCGCGTGGCGTTCCAGGCGGCGCTGGTCGACGCCGCCATCGCGCTGGCCAGCGGGCAAGCGCAGGCCTGCCATGCGCCGCTGCGTCTGGCGCTGGAGATCGGCAGCCGGCAACGCTTGCGCAGCGCCTGGGGATGGGACGCCGCCTGGGTCACTCCGTTGCTCGAAGAAGCGCTGCAACAAGGCATCGGCGTGGCCCATGCGCGTGAGCTGATCCGCAGCCA
>JANNQO010000225.1:0-2473 GCA_031400795.1 Rubrivivax sp.
ACTGGGCTCCAAGCTGCAGCGCATGGAGTTCGCGTCGCTCGAGGAGAAGGCAAGCAGCGGCAAACTGGTGCGCGTGGTCGACACGCCGCCCGAGCAGCGCAACCGGTATTCGATCAGCGACGCCGACGTGGCCGAACTCGCGAAGTACGCGCTGATCATCGAGCAGCACTACGGCCGCGCGATGGACATCGAGTGGGGCAAGGACGGTGTCGACGGCAAGATGTACATCTTGCAAGCGCGCCCCGAAACGGTAAAGAGCCAGACCGAAGGCCGCGTCGAGCAGCGCCACCGGCTGAAGGGCACCGGCACCGTGCTCGCAGAAGGCCGCGCCATCGGCCAGAAGATCGGCACGGGTCCGGTTCGCCTGGTGAGCAGCGTGGCCGAGATGGACCGCGTGCAGCCCGGCGACGTGCTCGTCACCGACATGACCGACCCGAACTGGGAGCCGGTGATGAAGCGCGCGTCGGCGATCGTCACCAATCGCGGCGGGCGTACCTGCCACGCGGCGATCATCGCGCGCGAACTCGGCATCCCCGCGGTGGTGGGCTGCGGCGACGCGACCGACAAGCTGGCCGAAGGCATGCTCGTCACCGTGGCCTGCTCCGAGGGCGACACCGGCTACGTCTTCGACGGCCTGCTGGAGACCGAGATCAGCGAGGTGCAGCGCGGCGAAATGCCGTACTGCCCGATCAAGATCATGATGAACGTCGGCAACCCGCAGCTCGCGTTCGACTTCGCGCAGATGCCGAACTCGGGTGTCGGCCTGGCGCGGCTCGAGTTCATCATCAACAACAACATCGGCGTTCATCCGAAGGCGATCCTCGACTACCCGAACGTCGACCCGGAGTTGAAGAAAGCGGTGGAATCGGTGGCGCGCGGGCATGCGTCGCCGCGCGCGTTCTACGTCGACAAACTCACCGAGGGCATCGCCACCATCGCTTCGGCGTTCTGGCCCAAACCGGTGATCGTGCGGCTGTCGGACTTCAAGAGCAACGAGTACCGCAAGCTGATCGGCGGCACGCGCTACGAGCCCGACGAAGAGAACCCGATGCTGGGTTTTCGCGGCGCCAGCCGCTACATCAGCGGCGAGTTCAGCGATGCGTTCGCGATGGAGTGCGAGGCGCTGAAGCGCGCCCGAAACGACATGGGTCTCGCCAACATCGAGATCATGGTGCCCTTCGTGCGCACCGTGAAGCAAGCCGAGCGCGTGGCGCAGATGCTGGCCGAGCGTGGCCTGCAGCGCGGCAGCCACGGCTTGAAGCTGATCATGATGTGCGAGGTACCGAGCAACGCGATCCTGGCCGAGCAGTTCCTGCTGCACTTCGACGGCATGTCGATCGGCTCCAACGATTTGACGCAGCTGACTCTCGGCCTGGACCGCGATTCGGGCATCCAGCAACTGGCCGGCGACTTCGACGAGCGCGACCCGGCGGTGAAGGCCCTGATCTCGCGCGCCATCGCCGCTTGCCGCGCCACCGGCAAATACGTCGGCATCTGCGGCCAGGGCCCGAGCGACCACCCGGACTTTGCCGACTGGCTGGCGCGCGAGGGCATCGGCTCGATCTCGCTGAATCCGGACACGGTGATCGACACCTGGCACCGCCTCGCGCGGGGCTGACGATTCCGAACTCAGCGCGCGGCTGCGCCTTCGAGAACCATGTTGATCTTCAGCACGGTCAAGGTCAGCCACAGCAGGCTGACGAAGAGCACCGAGACCAGCCAGAGGTGTCGGTCGAGCACCACCCGCGGGGTGATGAACCTCGCCAGCCGGTTGACTGGAGAGGTGAGGGTCTTGAAGAGCTTGTAGACCAGGTTCTCTTCGCGCCCGCTGCCGGCCAACACCCAGAGCAGCCCCTGACCGAGCATCGCGACCGCCGCAACCTCGGTCAAAGCCTTCAGGATGACCACGACTTCGAACATCGGCCCTCAGCCGCTCAGCCGAAGATCACCTGCGTGCACTTGAACTTGCCGCTGGCGTCCTTCTGGAAGATCAGGATCGTCTCGTTGTCGACCAGGTTCTGGTTGTCCGGATCGAAGGTCTTCTTCTTGTAGGTCCACTTCGGCGTGTTGGGGTTGCTGGTGTCGACAAGGTCGGGCTTGCCCATCTTGGAGATCACGTCATCCTCGGTCTTGTCGGTCACATAACCGACGAACAATCCGCGCTGTTGACCGCCCCCGCCCGGCGAGCAAGCCGCGGCAGCGACGGCCATGCTCACGATCACCGTGGCCAGGCTGATTCTCCTGGCGATCCAACCCCTGGTTGGCTTCTTCATCACGTCTAGACCTCCAGAACTTTCAGAACTGCTCAAGAAAAGGTCCGCGCGAGGCGGACCTTCTTACGACGAAAACCGAGACTCGTTGTACCGAGGCTAGCGGGCCTCGCTCACCAGATCATCGCCCTTCAGGTGCGGATAACGCACATGCTCGACCAACTGCTGCACCTGCCTGGAAGGCGGCGCCGTCAGCAGGCTGA
>JANNQO010000226.1:0-3643 GCA_031400795.1 Rubrivivax sp.
CACCGTCTCGCCGATGTTGTCGCCGCCCACCGCCGATGTGATGATCGACTGCACGTCGGCGATGTTCATGCCGAAGCGCGCGGCGGCGTCGCGGTTGATGATCACGTCGACGTAGCGGCCACCGGTGAGGCGTTCGGCCAATGCGCTGCTCACACCCGGCACGTCCTTCAACGCACCCTCAATCAGTCGCTGCCGCCGAAGTTCCGCCCGCTGCCCGGCCGGCGCAATCTGGTGGTCACGCGCCAGGCCTCGTTCGAAGCGCCGGGCGCCGAAGTGGTGGGCAGCTTGCAAGCGGCGCTGGCGCTGCTCGCGGATGCCGAGCGGGCCTTCGTGATCGGCGGCGCCGAGTTGTATGCGCTGGCCTTGCCGCATGCCGATGAACTGGTGCTGACCGAGATCGACGCCGACTTCGACGAGGCCGATGCGTTCTTCCCCGCGTGGCCGCGCGAGCAGTTCAGCGAGGTGCAGCGCCGCAGCCGCCCGGGCTACGCGATCGTCAGGTACCGGCGCTGCGGTAAAGTCTCGCCATGGGGCTGTTGATCCGAACGCTTCTTGCCTGGCTGCTGGTGCTCGCGGTTCCCGCGCAGGGCACCGCGGCCACCATGATGGCGTTCTGTGGACCCGATCACCACGGCGGCGGAACAGCACATGCTCAGGTGGCTGCGCTGGCCGAACACGAGCACGACGGCGGCGCGGGGGGCGCTCACGAGCAGCACGACATGTCGGCCCAGGCCGATGAAGATGCGTCGACCTCTGAAACTGCGGCAACGCTTTCCAAGGCCGGTCACGCCAGCAAGCAAAAGTGCAGCGCCTGCGCATCGTGCTGTTCACTCAGTGCGATCCCGAGCGTCTTCTTCAGCGTGCCAGCGCCCGATCTGACTTCGACGGCCTTCTCCGCCGTCGCGCCGAGCGTCGATGCCTTCGCCGCCGACGGCCCCGACCGCCCCCCTCGAACCGTTCTCGCCTAGCTGGCGGGTTCGCCGCGAGCGCTGACGCGCGCGGTTCCCGCCAGGTCAAGTCCCTCTCGCGCTGCGTTTGCAGCCAGCGAGTCATCCGGCTTCGACGCGAGGACATCATGGTCCATTCCTTTTCCGTTTCGATGGGGCTCTGGCAATTGCCGGGTACCCGATGTGCATCAGGCGCGGCGCGCGCTGTGTTGCCCGCCGTGTTGTCGTTCGCCGCGCTGGCGGCACACGCGCAACCCGCAGCGGGGGCCAGCAAGCCCGATCCGCTCGATCCCAAGGCCAGCGTGCCCGCGCTCGCCTACCGGTCGTCGTTCGCTCAGTACCGGCGGCTGGTCGACGAGAAGCCCATCTCCTGGCGCGAGGCCAACGACACCGTCACCCGTATCGGCGGCTGGCGTGTCTATGCGCGTGAGGCGCAGCAAGCCGACCCGGCACCGGCGGCAATGCCCCCCGAGACGGCAAAGCCTCTGCCCGCCGCGCACGGCGGCCACAAGACGCCATGAAGCCGCATGGAATGGAGATGACCACCGGCCGCCGAGCTGCGCGGCCTACACTTGGGAGGCTCTCGCTCCTGCTGTTCGGCGCGGCCCTGCTGGGCGGCTGCGCCTCTTTCAGCCCCGCCGGCGGCTTCTCCGCCGTCGAACGAGTCGCCAAGGAGCGACTGGGCAAAGAGCTGCGTTGGGCGCGCACCGAAGCTGCCCAGGACAGCATTGACCAGCGCGTCACCGAGTTGCTGGCCAAGCCGCTGACGATGGACGACGCCGTGCAGGTAGCCTTGCTGAACAACCGTGGGCTGCAGGCCACTTTCCAGGAACTCGGCATCACCGAGGCCGAGGTCGTGCAGGCGGGGCGACTGCCCAACCCGGGGTTCAGCTTCGGCCGCCTGACGCGAGGCAGCGAGATCGAACTCGAACGCGGCCTGCACGTCAACCTCGCGCGTTGGCTGGCGATGCCCTTCATCGGCCCGATGGAAGCACGCCGCTTCGAGCAATCCCAGGGCATGGTGGCGATGCGCGTGCTGTCGCTCGCCGCCGAGACGCGCAAGGCCTGGGTCAACGCGCTGGCGGCCGAAGAAAGCGTGCGCTACATGCGCCAGGTCAAGGAGGCTGCCGAGGCCAGCGCCGAACTGGCGCGCCGCATGGAGCAGGTGGGCAACTTCAACCGGCTGCAGCGCGCGCGCGAGCAAGGCTTTTTTGCCGACGCCGCACTGAACCTGGCCCACGCCGAACAGGCGCAGCGCTCGACCCGCGAGCGCTTGACCCGGCTGCTGGGCGCCTGGGGCGCGCAGACTCAGTTCAGCCTGCCCGAGCGACTGCCCGACCTGCCAAAGGAGGTGCTCGATCTGCCCGACGTCGAACGGGTCGCGATCGCGCAGCGGCTCGATGTTCAGGGCGCCAAGCTCGCCGCGGAACAGACCGCCAGGAACCTCGGCCTGACACGGACCACGCGCTTCATCAACGTGCTCGAGATCGGGCTCGTGCGCAACAGCTCGAACGAGCTGCCCACGCAGCGCGGCTGGGAAGTCAGCCTCGAGCTGCCGTTGTTCGACTGGGGAGGCGCCCGCGTGGCGCGGGCTGAAAGCGTCTACATGCAGGCGCTGCACCTCGCGGCGGAAACCGCCATCAACGCCCGCTCGGAAGTGCGCGAGACCTACACCGGTTATCGCTCGGCCTACGACATCGCGCGCCATCACCTGGACGAGATCGTGCCGCTGCGCAAGCGCATCGCCGAAGAGAACCTGCTTCGCTACAACGGCATGTTGATCGGCGTTTTCGAACTGCTGGCCGACGCCCGCTCGCAGATCACCAGCGTCAACGCGGCCATCCAGGCCAAGCGCGACTTCTGGATCGCGCAAGCCGATCTGGACATGGCGCTGATCGGCAAGCCGAGCCTGACCGCTGCCGCCGGCGCCTCGATGGCGGCAGCGGTCGCTGGCCCCGGACATTGAACATGAAAGACCTGCACATGTTTTCCCGACGTAAGTGGATCGGTGGCGCCGGCGCCATCACGGCCGCCGCAGCCGCCGCCTCTGTCAGCAAGGTGGCCATGGCCGCCTTGCCCGAGCCGGTGATGCAGACCAAACCCGACACCATGCCCCCTCTCGTGCCGAACACCGGCCGGCCCTACAACCCCGTGGTCACACTCAACGGCTGGACCCTGCCCTGGCGCATGAACAAAGGCGTCAAGGAGTTCCACCTGGTGGCCGAGCCGGTGGTGCGTGAAATGACCGAGGGCTTCAAGGCCCACCTGTGGGGCTACAACGGCCAAAGCCCGGGGCCGACGATCGAAGTGATCGAAGGCGACCGGGTGCGCATCTTCGTCACCAACAAGCTCGGCGAGCTGACCAGCATCCACTGGCACGGCCAACGCATTCCGAACGGCATGGACGGCGTGACGGGTCTGAACCAGCCCGGCATCCCGCCCGGCAAGACCTACGTCTACGAGTTCGTCGCGCGCCGGCCCGGCACCTTCATGTACCACCCGCATGCCGACGAGATGGTGCAGATGGCGATGGGGATGATGGGCTTCTGGATCACGCACCCGAAGAACAAGCATCCCTTGATCGACGACGTCGACCGCGACTTCGTCTTCCTGCTCAACGCCTACGACATCGACCCCGGCAGCTCCACAGGTTGAAGTCGAGCATGGTCATGATCTTGGGCGTGTAGCTGCCGGGG
>JANNQO010000227.1:0-9274 GCA_031400795.1 Rubrivivax sp.
CGAGACCGCACTGGACGTTGGCGGCCAGGAGCAGTTCTATCTCGAAGGGCAGATCTCGTACGCGGTGCCCGCCGAGGACCTGGGCATGAAGGTCTGGTGCTCGACGCAGCACCCCAGCGAGATGCAGCACCTGGTGGCGCACGCGCTGCACCGGCCGGCCCATGCCGTACAGGTGGAATGCCGGCGCATGGGCGGCGGCTTCGGCGGCAAGGAGTCGCAATCGGCACTCTTCGCCTGTGTCGCGGCGATCGCCGCGGCGCGCCTGAACAAACCGGTGAAGCTGCGAGTCGATCGCGACGACGATTTCCTCATCACCGGCCGCCGCCATTGTTTCCACTATCAGATGGAAGTCGGCCACGACGACCAGGGCCACATCCTCGGCGTGCACGTGACGATGATCTCGCGCGCCGGCCACAGTGCCGATCTGTCCGGCCCGGTGATGACACGCGCGCTGTGCCACTTCGACAACGCCTACTGGCTGCCCGACGTGGCGATGCACGGTTTCTCGGGCAAGACGAACACGCAGAGCAACACGGCGTTTCGCGGCTTCGGCGGGCCGCAAGGCGCGATCGCGATCGAGTACCTGATGGACTCGGTGGCACGGCGGCTGCAGCTCGACCCGCTCGCCGTGCGCCGCGCCAACTTCTACGGCAAAGACTCGAACAACGTCACGCCGTATGGCCAGCTCGTCGACGACAACATCATCCAGGAGGTGGTGGCCGAGCTGGAAGTCTCGAGCGGCTACGGCGCGCGGCGCGAACAGATCGCCGCCTTCAACGCATCGAGCCCGGTACTCAAGAAAGGCCTCGCGCTGACGCCGCTGAAATTCGGCATCTCGTTCAACGTCACGCACCTGAACCAGGCCGGGGCGCTGGTGCATGTCTACACCGACGGTTCGGTGCTCGTGAACCATGGCGGCACCGAGATGGGCCAGGGGCTGAACACCAAGGTGGCACAGGTGGTGGCGCACGAACTCGGCGTACCGCTCGAACGAGTGCGCGTCTCGGCCACCGATACGCACAAGGTGGCCAACACCTCGGCCACCGCCGCGTCCACCGGCAGCGACCTGAACGGCAAGGCGGCGCAAGACGCGGCGCGGCAGATCCGCCAGCGCCTGGACGCATTCGCCGGCGGCCGCCCGCTGCCCTGGGCCGAGCTGGTGCAGGCCGCGTACCTGGCGCGCGTGCAGCTGTGGAGCGACGGCTTCTACGCCACGCCGGGCCTGTCCTGGGACCGGCAAACGATGCAGGGCCGTCCGTTCTTCTACTTCGCTTACGGCGCGGCGGTCAGCGAGGTCATCGTCGACACGCTCACCGGCGAGTGGAAGCTGCTGCGCGCCGATGTGCTGCACGACGCCGGCCGTTCGCTCAACCCGGCGGTGGACATCGGCCAGGTCGAGGGCGCTTTCATCCAGGGCATGGGCTGGCTGACGATGGAAGAGCTGGTCTGGCATCCGCAGACCGGGCTGTTGACGACCCACGCGCCATCGACCTACAAGATCCCCACCGCCAACGACTGCCCGGCCGAGTTCAACGTGCGACTGTTCGACGGCGCCAACGTGCACGACAGCATCCACCGCAGCAAGGCGGTGGGCGAGCCGCCGCTGTTGCTGCCGTTCTCGGTGTTCTTCGCAATCCGCGACGCCATCTCTGCGCTGGGCGGGCACCGTGTCGATCCACCCTTGCAGGCGCCGGCCACCAGCGAGGCGATCCTGCGCGCGATCACCTTGCTGCGCGAGGCGGCGTGATGCTCGATCTTCGCGTGACCGCAGCAAAACGCGAGGCCTCGTGATGCTCGGCATGCGGGCGGCCGCACTGCGCTGGCTCGTCGAACAGCGGCCCGCGGTGGTGGTCGAGGTCACCTCGCATCAAGGCTCGGTGCCGCGCGAAGCCGGTACGCGCATGCTGGTGGCAGCCGACGCGGCGCTGGGCACGATCGGCGGCGGTCATCTCGAACTGCAGGCCATCCAGCAGGCGCGCGCGGTGTTGTTGACGAACGAAGTGATGGAGCGCCGTATCGCGCTCGGCCCGACACTCGGGCAATGCTGCGGCGGCGCGCTGACGCTGTGTTTCACGCCGCTGGGTATGACCGACCCGGCCGGATGGCCCGAACCCGCGCCGCGCTTCGCGCTCCAGCTCTACGGCGCCGGCCATGTCGGCCGCGCGATCGTGAGGCTGCTCCAAGGCATCGCCTGCCGCGTCAGCTGGATCGACGAGCGCGAAGACCAGTTTCCCGCCACCGCGCTGCCGCCGCACATCGAGAAAGTCTGCGTCGAGCCGGTGCAAGCCGAGGTCGACCAGGCCCCGGCAGGCGCTTGTTTCCTCGTCCTCACGCACAGCCACGACCTGGACCTGGCGATCACCGAAGCGATTCTGAAGCGGGGCGACTTCGCTTTCGCCGGGCTGATCGGCTCGAAGACCAAACTGGCGCGCTTTCGCCATCGCTTCGAAGCGCGCGGCATCCCGACGGCCACGATCGACCGCCTCACCTGCCCGATCGGCTTGCCCGGCATCCACGGCAAGGAGCCCGAGGTCATCGCCGTGGCGGTGGTGGCGCAGTTGCTGGCCCGGTCGAAGTGAGGGCGCCAGAATCGCGCCATGGCCGCCGACCGCTTCGACCACCTGTTCATCGAACCCGCATCGTTCGACGCCTCGTGCCACTTCTACCGGGACACGCTCGGCTGGCGTGAACAGAGCGCCTGGGGTGGTGACGGATCGCCGCGCGGCGCGGTGCTGTCCAGCGGCGCGATGACCCTCGTGATGGCCGAGCGCCACGAAGCCAGCGACCATTCCAAGTCGCACGGCATCAACGGCACACGGCCGACGCTGCACTTGCGAGTCGACGACATCGAGGCGCGCCACCGCGAACTGGCCGCCGTGGCCTTGTTCGCGCCCGAGCGCACGCACTGGGGTACCCGCTGGTTCGTCGCCGCCGACCCCGACGGCAACCTGATCGCCTTCGAAGAAAAGCCGCGCTGATCGCCATGGCCACCAGCGCAGGCTATTCGGGCACGCCGCTGGCGAAGAAGCTGGGCCTGAAAGCCGGCCAGCAGGTGCTGCTGCAAGGCGCGGTGCCGGCCGGCTATCTCGACGCGCTGGCGCCCTTGCCCGAGGGCCTCGCCTTCGCCAAGCGCCTGTCGCCGGGGTTGCCACTGGTGCAGCTGTTCACGACGCGCCGCACCGAACTGACCGAACGCCTGGCGCTGTACCGCCAGACCCTGGGCCCCGAGGCGGTGGTGTGGGTCTGCTGGCCGAAGAAGGCCGCCAAGGTGGCCACCGACATTACCGAAGACACGGTGCGCGAGGTGGCGCTGCCGCTGGGCTTCGTCGACATCAAGGTGTGCGCGGTGGACGCCACCTGGTCGGGCCTGAAACTGGTCGTGCGCAAGGCCTTGCGCTGACCGGCACTCAGCAATCCGCCAGCACCACCGCCGGCACGGCGAAATCCCGCCCGACCACGGCGCGGGCGTACAGGTAGTTCTGTCGGGCGCGCTCGCTGAGGGCGTCGAGTTCGACCTGGCCGCGCTCGTCGCAGGGGAAGGTGAGCGCACGGCCGGGGTTGAAGAGGGACTGGAAGCGCAGATGGAAGTTGGCAGCGCTCTGGGCCAGGGCGGCGAAGGTGGACATGGCGGGCAACCGAGGTGAAGGGTGAACTGCGGCAGGGCGAGATCGAGGCGTGATGGTCCGATCGCGCTGCCTGCGGCGGCAGAGGCCGTCGTCCAGGCAGCGCGTAGTACATAGACGTTGACGATCGTCGGAAGACGACTGACGGGCTTACGCCGGCGCGCACGAGTTCACGAAATTCCGGCCCGGATGTGCCGCCCTACACTTCGCCCCATGCTGCAACAGGTGACCCCGGGCCGCGTCGAGTCGCCCGTCGACCAGACCGTGCACCAGATGCGCCAGGTGCTGTTGTGGCCGCTGCGGCTGGTGGCCGATCCCCGTGCGGACGCCGGCGACATGACCATCCCGCCCTGGCAAGCCTTGCGCGACGCCGGCGCGACATCGCCCTGGCACGAGCAGTTCGACGAGTACACCGGCGACGCCGATGATTTCCACGAACGCCACTACAACGAGTTCGTGACCTTCCTGCCGTATGTGCAGCGCTTCCTGTACGGCCAGGGGCGCGTGCAGCGCGAAGGCGACAAGGCGAGCAGCGGCTCGCCGATGCGTATCTTCCGCCGCCACGACGTGGCCGCGGTTCGCGTGGTGGCGCGCGAAGGCGAAGCGCCGGTCACCTTGTCGGTCGTGCACGTCGATCTGTACTTCTTCGCCGGCGTCGACGTGGTGCTGTTCAACGTCGAGATCGCCGCCGAGCAGCTGCCGCTTTCGCAAGCGCAAGAGCTGCTGTACCGCTTCGGCCGCGCCTACCCGGCCGGCTGGGACTCCCACGGCCAGGCGCTGCACTGCATGGCCAGCGTGGAGTGGCTGGGCGCGCAGGGCCAGGTGCTGGCCAGCAGCGATGCGCGCCAGCGCGATGCCTTCCTGTCCCATGTGGCCGAGCACCGTGCGCCACGCATCTCGGCACATTGGGAGTTCATGCTCGCGCCGCTGATCTGGCACCACAGCAAGCAGGAGGGTCGCCTGCGCGTGCTGCAGATCGAGTACTACCGCATGCCGATGATGGCCTACTTGGCGGTGGACAACCCACGCGAGCTGACACGGGCTGACTTCATCCGCCTGGGCTTCGTCACCGGCGTGGGCGGCGCCACGCCGACCGAGGTGCTGCCGTACAGCGAGCCGCACCTCGCGGATTTCGAGCACCGCTATTGCTACGACCGCTTCTGGTCCGGCGCCGGCGCGGCGCCGAACACGCGCTACCTGTGCACGGGGCTCTCACTGGTGGTGGTCGGCCAAGCGCGCAACGAGTTCTACGGCTGCCGCGACCGCGGCGTGCTGGCGCAGTTCCGCCACCAGCACTTCCTGCTCTTCCTGATCGCGCATTTCCAGAAGGCGACGCTGTTGATGTACAGCGATCGGATGGCCGAAGCGCTGACGGGACTGGACCTGTCGCGCCCGGACACCATCCGCCGCTTCAAACGCCAGATCCGCCTGGCCTACGTGAACTTCCTGAGCTTCACGCATGGCTACTGGTTCCACGAGGTGAGCGAGCAGGCGCATGTGAAAGCGCTCTACGCGATGTGCCGCGAGCACCTGCACAGCGACGCCCTGTACCGCGAGGTGAAGGAGCGCATCCACGACATGAACGGCTACCTGGACGCCGACGCGCTGCGCCGCCAGGCCAATACCGTGGTGCGGCTGACGGTGGTGACGATCTTCGGCCTCATCGGCACCGTCACCACCGGCTTTCTGGGCATGAACCTGCTCTCCGAAGCCGATGCGCCGATCGCCAACCGCATCGCCTTCTTCGCTGTGGTCATCGTGCTGACGCTGTCGCTGACTTTCTACACCATCGCCAAGTCCAAACGCCTGTCGGATTTTCTCGACGTGGTGTCGGACGAGCGGCTGTCGAGCTGGAAGAAGCTGAAGAGCTTCTTCGCGGTGTGGCGCCGCGGCCATGACGATGAGTAGCGAAGGGCAGTAAGCCGACCCGGAGGTACCCCTGCATGTCGTCCTCGCACCCACCGGCCTCCCCAACGTCGCGCCCGACCAAGGCGCTGGTGCAGGCGCTCGCAGTCAGCTGGCTGCTCTTCTTTGCACTCGGCACGTGGGGCCACCTTGCACTCAGCAACGGCCTGGCCGAGTCGTTGTACAAATCACTGCAGCTCTTCCACCTGCACTACCACCCCGCGCCGGGACCGGGCTACGTCGAAGACATCCCGCTGGCGTTGCAAGTCGCGCGCTTCGGCGCCGGGCTGTGGGCGCTGGCGCTGTTCCCCGCATTGGTGGCTTTCCTGTTCGAGCGCAAGGTGTTCGGCTGGGTCGTGCGGCGCTACTGGACCGACCACACGGTGGTGTGGGGACATTGCACGCGGACATTGAATCTGGTGCAAGACCTGCACCGCGCCGGGCGCCGCGTGGTGTACATCGGCGCCTGCCCCGTGCCGCAGGAACAGCTTCCGCGCGGCGTCCTGTATCTGCCGGGCAGCGCAGCGCACACCGATCTGCTGGCGCATGTGGCCGCCCAGCGTGCGCGCCGCCTGGTTGCGCTGAACGAGAGCGACGTCGCCAATCTGGAGATCCTGGTCGCCGCGGAGAAGCTGTGCGCCGGCGCGCGCAAGGCAGACCTGCCGCCGCTGGAGTGCTCGGCGCACTTTGCCGACACGCACATGGCCGGCGGCTTGTACCGCACGGTCATCGCAGCCAAGGTGCAGCCCGGTGCCCGCACGCGTCAGCATCTGTTCAACTACTACGACATCATGGCCGGGCTGCTGGCGCGCCAGATCCCGATGCCGGCCATGCAGACCGATGCGGCGCCGCCGCCCATGCACTACGTGATCGTCGGTTTCGGCGCCTTCGGCCAATGTGTGACGCGCAAGCTGGTGAAGATGGGCTTGCAGCTCTATCGCGACGGCGAGCGCTGGGCCGTTCGCAAGACGCGCATCACGGTGGTGGACCCGCTCGGCGACAAGGCCACTGCGCCGTTTCTGCTGTCCAACCCGAGATTCAACGAGTACTGCGACTTCCAGGTGCTGCCGATCGGCTGCGACGAGGCGAGCTTCCTGAACCTTGGCTTTCTGGTCGGCGGCACGCCCGCGACGCGCACCAGCATCGTGCTGTGCCTGGAGACCGAGGCGTTGACCGTGCGCACGCTGCTGCTGCTGCGCGACAGCTGCCGCCAGACCGGCATGCAGGTACACGAGATCTGCGCCCGCCTGGCCGACCCCGCGCGGCTGGGCCCGCTGCTCGAGCCGATGCAGGCAGCAGGCGCCGCGCCGCGGCTGCGGCTCTTCGCACCCGACAGCGAAGTCTTCACCGCCGACGTGCTGCTGGCGCGCAACGTGGATGTACTGGCGCGGCAGGTGCACGAGGCCTATCTGAAGGTGGCCGATGCCGACGCGCGCGCCGACAACAAGCCGCCTGCCGCCGGCACGCCCTGGGAGAACCTGTCTGAAGACGACCGCGAAGGCAACCGCGAGGCCGCCGACCACATGTGGGCCAAGCTGGCGGCACTGGGCTACGAGCTCCGCCACGTACCGGAGGGTGAGCGAATGCCCCCGCCCGACTCTGAACTGCTGAACCAATTGGCCGCGCAGGAAGAGGCCATGGCCCGCGCCGAGCACGAGCGCTGGATGGCCTGGCGCCTGCTCAACGGCTGGCAATGGGGCACGCCGCGCGACAACGAGACGCTGCTTCACCCGGATCTGGTCGACTACGACCAGCTGGCCGAATCGACCAAGGAGAAGGACCGCATCATCATCCGGGCCATACCGGAGCTATTGCGGCAGGGAAGGTTGCGGGTGACGAAAGGTACGCCGCACTAAAGCGCGGCCGTTTCAAGCGCCTTGTTCAAGACGGCCGTTGCTTCGGCGACGCCCGCCATCGCCTGCGTGCCCCGCTGCACGAACTCCAAATCCTGAATTGCGAATTGAATCGCGTTGTGCGAACTCTTGATCTTCAGGGCCGCATCCAGTGCCTCCAGTGCCTTTGCCGGTTCTCCCAGGCCAAGCAGCGCGAAGACCAATGTGTAAGCCAGGTAGTGGCTGTTGGCGTTGGGCATGCGCTCGCGACACAACGCAGCACAGCGGGCGAACGTGTCGCGGGCGGCCGCCTCTTGCCCACGCTGCGCGTTCAAGACGGCCAAGCCGAGCATGCACTTGTAGTCGACGACCTCGTCGTTCAGGTCCAGGCACTGCCTGTAACGCGCCTCAGCAGCTTCATCGCGGCCAGCAAAGTGATAGGCATCCGCAGCGTTGAAGAGTGAAATGGCCTCCTGCCGTTTGTTGCCCAGCTCGCGCGCCATCGACGCCGCCTGATCAAAGTAATCGGCGGACTTCAACGACTCACGCAACAGCTCTGCAACCAGCCCCAGCGCCATGAGGGAACTCAACTGAGCTTTCTGATCGCCCGCCACTCTGGCGATCTCCAGCGCCTGCTCGCAATGGACGATTGCCTGCTCGGGTCTGCCAACGGCCATCGAGAGTTCAGCGAATTGATCGAGGAAGGCTGCATTGGCGGTCCTGTCACCTACCTCATTCGCGATGTCAAGCGCCGATTGGTAGACGCTCATGCACTCATTGAGCTCGCCCTGGCGCTTGAGGGCGCTAGCCAAATGAACGAGAGATATGCCCTCCGCCGCACGGTCGTGCAACTCACGCGCAGCGCCTAGAGCTGCCTTCAAGCAGGCTGCCTGCGACGCCGAATCGCCAACCTTCTCGTGATTCGCTGCCAGTTCATGCAGGTACTGGAACATGTTGCGAAAATCGCCAATGCTTTCGGCAACCCGGGCGGCGTTGCGAAGATAGGGGATGGCTTCGCCCGCCCGGTCCATCCGGTACATTCGTCTGCCGATCTCGACGAGGCAAAAACTCTCGAAGCGCCTGTCTTTCGCGGCCCTAGTTGCCACCAGCGCATCCATGAACCGCTGCAGAGAAGCATCCTTGTCGCTATCGGCGCGAATCTCGGCAAGTTTGAATGTCCATCGCCCAATGTGCAGGTCGTCGCCAATCTCCTTGGCGATACCGAGCGCACGATCCAACTGCTGTTCGCCTTTGTCCTTTTCGCCCATGCCACGCAGAGCCGTGCCAAGGTTGCCCATCCATCGGCACTCGAGCGGCCGATCGCCGATCTCGAGCGCTATGTCCAGCGCCTCCTGTGAGCATCGCGCGCTGTCCTGAAGGTCCCCCGTCTCGACGTAGTTGGCTCCGAGACTGCCGACGTTCAACGACTTCAGCCGGCGATCATGTATGTGCCCCTGCAGGCGCATTCGGCGCTCGATGACCATCGCGCGATGCCCCCACAAGGCAAGGTAGTCGCGATCCATCTCGTCGAGCAAGCGACAAGCGTCGTCGAAGCGCTCGGCACGGACAAGGTGATCGAATTCCGCCATCGGGGCCTCCAGGTCCGAAAAGCGCTTCCATTCGGACTTGGGCTTCCGTGTCGCCCGGAAATAGTCCGCAATCGATGAGTGCAGGCCAACCTTGCACAGTGCGGTGGCTGGTTCGAACTCTGCTGCCCGCTCGGGGATCTGGCGATACGCGTACTGTTGGTCCAACGAATGGAGCGAAAGAAGTTCGCCGTTGAGCGCAACGGCATGGTCCGCCAACAGGGCGTCCAGCGTGTCGTCGACGTCGCGCCCTGGCAGCAACGCGGCCACGGCCTCAATTGGCGCGGGCCGGTCGAACGCAGCGAGTGCCTGCATGATTTCGCGTTCG
>JANNQO010000228.1:0-30734 GCA_031400795.1 Rubrivivax sp.
AGCGGCGGCCGTGATGTTGACGGCCGCAGGTATGTACATATACTGTCCATGTCCATCGACTTCGGAGTCAGCACCGTGGCCATCTCCACTGCCATCGAGCGCATCGTCGTGCAAGCCACGCCTCAGGAGAAGAAAGCCATCTCGGCGAAGGCCAAGCGCTTAAGCCTGCCGATCTCCGAACTGATGCGTCGAGGCGCCTTTGCTTACGAGTCCGACGAGTCGGAGGCCGAGTTGTCCGCGCTGGCCGATGCCGCGCGAGTTGCCGCCGATCGTGCCGGCGCCGCGATCGAAGACGCGTTGACGTTCGTCGAAGCCAGCAACCACCGTATCGCTGCGTTGGAGGCCCGGGCCGCGGCGGCGCGCAGGGCGCGCTGATGGGCCTGACCGACAAGGTCTGGTCCGCGTTGACCTCGATGGTCAAGCTGGAGGACAAGGTCCAACGGCAGGCCGAGGCGATGAAGCTGCAGCAGCACAAGATCGAAGACCTCACCGGCCGTGTGATCCGGCTCGAAGCGCATCTGGAGCTGCTCACCGGCGCAGCGCTCGTGAAGAGACCCAAAGGCGATTGAAGTGCGCTGGAGATCGCCCGCTGTGGCAGTGCTGGCCGCTGCGCTCGCAGCCCATCTGGCCCAAGCCAAACCGCTCGTCTACTGCGCCGATGCCAGCCCCGAAGGTTTCGACCCGGCGCTGTGGGACAGCTCGAGCACGTACAACGTCACCACGCAGCTGTTCAACGGCCTCACGGCGCTGAACCGCAAGACCAGCGAGATCGAGCCCGAACTGGCCAGCGCGTGGGACATCTCGCCCGACGCGCGGGTGTTCACGTTCACGTTGAGGCGCGGCGTGCGCTTCCACACCACGCCGTACTTCACGCCCACGCGCGAGCTGAACGCCGACGACGTGATGTTCACGTTCACGCGGCTCACCGATCCGCAACACCCGTTCAACCTTGCTTTCCCGGCCACCTTCATCTACCCGCAGAGCCTGGGCCTGGCCGGCATGGTCGCCGGCATCGACAAGCTCGCCGATCACACGGTTCGCTTCCGCCTGAACGAGCCCAACGTCGCCTTCCTGTCGTACTTCGCCGGCGCCTGGGCGGCGATCCACTCGGCCGAATACGCACAACAGCTGCTTGCCGCCGGCCGCGCCAGTGCGATCAACAACCAGCCCGTCGGCGCCGGCGCCTACCGTTTCAAGTCGTACAAGAAAGACGACGTGATCCGCATGCAGCCGCACCCGGAGTACTGGCGCGGCGCGCAGCGCAGCACGGCGCTCGTCTATGCGATCAGCCGCGAACCGAATGTGCGCGTACAGAAACTCGCGCGCGGCGAATGCCACATCACCGCGCCGATCCGCGACGTCGACGTGAGCGCGCTCACCGGCCACCCGCAGGTGGCGATCCAGAAGATCCAGGCGCTGAACATCAGCTACCTGTCTTTCAACCTGAAGAGGCCGCCGACGAACCAGCGCGAGGTGCGCGAGGCGCTGGACATCGCGGTCGACCGCGACGCGATCTTCAAGGTGCTGTTCCCGCGCGGCGACGCGATGCAGGCCGTGAGTGCCTTCCCGCCCGCCATCCCCGGCTACAACAAGGCGCTGAAGAACCAGTTCGACCCGGCGCGCGCCAGGACGCTGCTCGCGCAGGCCGGCCATGCGAACGGATTCGAGATCGATCTGTGGGCGTTGCCGATCCAGCGCCCCACCAACCCGAACGGCCAGCTGATGGCGCAGCTCATCCAGGCCGACTGGGCGAAGATCGGCGTCAAGGCGCGCATCGTCAGCTACGAATGGGGCGAGTACCTGAAGCGCGCCAACAACGGCGAGCACCAGGTCTATATGAGCGGCTGGTCAGGTGAACAGTTGGACGCCGACGATTTCCTGACGCCCAATCTCACCTGCGCCTCCAGCCGCGGCGGCATCAAGTTCTGCAACGCCGGGTTCGACGCGTTGGTGGCCGCCGCCCGCCGCGAGGTCGACAAGACCAAGCGGCTGGCGATGATCGAAGAGGCGCAGGCGATCTTCAAGCGCGAGCGGCCGTGGATCACGATGGCGCATTCGTCGGTCTACATCCCGATGCGCCGCGACGTGAAAGGCTTCGTGATGGCGCCCAACGGCAGCGTCGATTTCACCGGGGTCTATCGGGAATGAGGGGAACGAGCCGGGCATGATCCGCTGCGAAGACATCCCCGGCCACCCGGACTTCTGCGCGCTGGGCTCGGTCGGCGGCGTGCGCCACGACCTGCGCTACGCGACGAGCAACAATTTCGCCGGCCATGTGCTCTACCAGGGGCTGGACTGCGCCTGGCTGCGCCGCGAGGCTGCCGTTGGGCTGGAACTCGCCGCGGCCTGGCTGTTGGCGCACCGCCCCGGGCACCGCATCGTGGTGCTCGATGCGTTGCGCCCGCAGCGTGTGCAGGACGCCATTTGGGTGGAAGTGGTGGCCACGCCGATGCAGGCCTACTTCGCCGACCCGCGGGTCGGATCGATTCACTCCTACGGCATGGCCGTGGACGTGACGCTGCTCGATGCCGATGGCACCGAATGCGACATGGGCAGCGGCTTCGACGAGATGACACTCGCCTCTCACCCCGCGTTGCATGCCGAGCACCTGGCGCTCGGCGTGCTGAAGGCCGAGCAGATCGCCGAGCGCGGCTGGCTGCACGCGGCGATGAGCCGCGGTGGTTTCCGCGGCATCACCACCGAGTGGTGGCACTTCGACTTCGGCGACCGCGACGCGGTACGCCGTTTGTTGCCACGCGTGTACTGAACTACCTCACTTCGGCAGCACGACGCTGTCGATGGCGTGGATCACGCCGTTGTCTGCCTTCACGTCGGCCATCACGACCTTCGCGTCGTTGACCATCACACCGCCCGTGGTGCTCAGCGTCAGCTCGCTGCCCTGCACGGTCTTCACCTTGCCGGGCTTCACGTCCTTGGCCATCACCTGGCCGGCCACCACGTGGTAGGTGAGCACTGCGGTGAGCTTGGCCTTGTCGGCCAGCAGTGCGTCCAGATCAGCCTTGGGAATCTTCGCGAATGCTGCGTCGGTCGGCGCGAAGACCGTGAACGGGCCCTTGCCCTTCAGCGTCTCCACCAGCCCGGCAGCTTGCAGAGCCGTGGCCAGGGTCTTGAACTGACCGGCGGAAATGGCGGTCTCGACGATGTCTTTGGCCTGAACGGCCATTGTGCTGGCGGCCAGAGCGGCAGCGAGGATGAGCTTTTTCATGGGTAACTCCAGTGGGGGGGAAGTGGAACAACAACTAACAAAGAACGACTCGGCGAGGCCTCATGCGCGCGGCAGGATCACCTTGTCGATGACGTGAATCACACCGTTGCTCGTGAGCACGTCGGTGGCGGTGATCGCAGCCTTGCGGCTGCGCTGATCGCTGATCGCGAGCTGGGCATCGACGGTCAGCGTGCCGCCTTGCGCGGTGGCAACCGGTGTACCCACGGGCACATCGGCCTTCAACACGCGGCCGGCCACGACGTGGTAGGAGAGCACGCTGGTGAGCAGCGCGGTGTTGGCCAGCAGTGCAGCCTTGCTGACGCCGAGTTCGGTGAGCAGCGCGGCGAAGGCGGCGTTCGTCGGCGCGAACACCGTGAACGGCCCGCTTCCCGACAGCGTGCCCTGCAGACCGGCCGCCAGAACCGCTTCGACCAGGATGCTGAAGTCGGGCAGCGCCTGCGCGGTCTGCACGATGTTCTTGTCGGCCGGAAGCAGCACCTTGTCGATGACATGCACGACACCGTTGTCGGCGAGCAGGTCGGTGGCGGTGATGTTGCTCTTGCGGTTGCGGCCGTCGCTGACCACGAGGCCCTGGCCGACTGCATCGATCTTGAAGATGCCGCCTTGCGCGGTGGTGATCGCTTTGCCGGCGGGCACCTGGGCGCGCAACACGGCCGCCGGCACCACGTGGTAGGTGAGCACCGCGGTCAGCAGGCTGCGGTTGGCCAGCAGGGCCTCTTTGGTGACGCCGAGTTCGGCCAGCAAGCCGACGAAGGCGTCGTTGGTCGGGGCGAACACGGTCTTCGGTGCCGCACTTCGCAGCGTCTCCTCCAGGCCGGCAGCCGCCACCGCTTCGACCAGGATCGAGAAACGTGCGTCGCTCCTGGCTACGCCCAGTACGCTGCCGTCACCACCGGAACTTCCACAGCCTGCCAACAGCGCACCCACGGCCGCCACGGCGCCTCGGCGTGTCCATCTGGTCTCAGAAAGCATTTTTCGTACTCCTGTGTTGGGTTGGTTTCGATCGCGTGGATCGTTGCGAACCGTTGAGTTCAGGGCGCAACCATACAGTCTCAGAAAAGACTAGTGTGTCCAGATGGATATTCACTGCTTGGGCGACGCACGCGCTGGGCAGCGCGACCAGCGACCGGGTGCAGGCTGGCGATCTGCCGGATACTGCGCAGCGGTTGCCGGAGCGCCCCGTGGAGATCCACCATGCTGACCCTTTCACGCCGCCACGCGCTGGCCGCGCTGGCAGCTGCAGCCATGGCTAGCAGCGAGGCGGCTGCCCAGCCGCGGCCGCTGCTGCGCGCTCGCCGGCTGCAACCGGGCGACACCATCGCCTTCATCAACCCGTCCAGCGCCATCTACGAACGCGCGCCCTACGAGATTGCCGCCGAATCGTTGCGCGCCCTGGGCTTCAAGGTGCGCGAGGCGCCGAACCTGCGTGCGCGCTACGGCCATCTGGCCGGCACCGACGCGCAGCGCGCCGCAGACGTGAACACGATGTTCGCCGATCCCGGCGTGCACGGCCTGCTGGCCGTCACCGGCGGTTCGGGGGGCACGCGAATGCTGCCGCTGCTGGACTACGAAGCGATCCGCCGCAGCCCGAAGTTCTTCGGCGGGTTTTCCGATCTCACCGCGCTCATCAACGCCATCCACGCGCGCACCGGGCTGGTGACCTTCCACTCGCCGGTGGGCGTGTCGGAGTGGAACGCCTTCAGCGTGGACATCCTGCGCTCGATGGTCATGGAGGGCCAGGCACTGACGCTGCGCAACCCGCAAGACCGCGGCGACGCACTCGTCAGCAAAGCCGACCGCATCACGACGATCCGCGGTGGACGCGCCAGTGGCCCGATGCTGGGCGGCAACCTGGCGGTGATGGCGGCGATGATGGGCTCGAAGTTCCTGCCCTCGTTCGACGGCGCGATCCTGTTCCTGGAAGACGTGAACGAGTACATCTACCGCGTCGACAGGATGCTCTCCACGCTGCGCAACGCCGGCGTTTTCGATCGCCTGGCGGGCGTGGTGCTGGGTGCGTTCACCAACTGCGGCCCGGGCGACGGCAACTACGGCACGCTGACGCTGGACGAGGTCTTCGACGACTACTTCAAGGCGCTGAACGTCCCCGTCTACGGCGGCGCGATGATCGGCCACATCAAGCGCAAGTTCACGGTGCCGGTGGGGCTGCCGGTCGAGATCGACGCCGATGGCGGAACGATCCGCCTGCTGCAGCCCGCGGTGACCTGATGCGCCGCCGCGCGCTGGCGGCGGCCGCGCTCGGCGCTGCCGTGCCGGCGCGGCCCGGCGAGCCACCGATCGCCTTCGTCGACGCCCATGTGCACCTCAACGATCCGGTGTTGCAGATCGAGTTGATGGACCGCCACGGCGCCGATCGAGCGGTGGTGTTCTGGGGTGGCCGCAGCGACAACGACACGGTGCTCGACGCGGTGCGGCGCTGGCCGGGGCGCTTCGTCCCGTTCGTTTCGATCTCGCCGGAGCACCGCGCCTATCGCACGGCCTGGCAGCGCGGCGATGTGGCGCTGCTCGACGAGCTCGACGCGCTGCTTGCCGGCGGCGGCGGCTGGCGCGGCATCGGCGAGATTTCGTCGGTGCATTTCCCGTCGCCCGGCTTCCCCGAGGCCGACTTCGACCCGGGCGGTGCGATCACCGTGGGCATCCTCGCGCTGGCGCGCAAGCACCGCGTGCCGGTGCTGTTGCACATCGAGCTGACCCGATTGGCCGCCTTCTCGGCGCTGCTGGAGCGCTTTGCCGACGTGCCGGTGATCTGGGCCCATGGCGGCTACACACCCCTGTTCATCGCCGCGCGCATGCTGGAGCGCCACGCGAATTTGCACTACGAGCTGAGCGCGCGCACCTGGCCGCGGCATCCGAGATCACCCGAGTACACGCTGCTGCGCGACGGCCACGCCGTCTGGCCCGAATGGTTGTCGCTGATCGAAGCGGCACCGCAGCGCTTCATCGTCGGCACCGATGCCAGCGGCCGCTCGCGCCTGGCCGACTCGATGAAGTTCGAGAGCGTGCAGAACCTGCTGCGGCAGTTGAAGGAGCCGGCGCGGCGGCTGGTGGCGCGCGAGAATATCTTGCGGCTGGTGGAGTGACGGTTCCGCGCGGAATGTTCACGGCCCGCTGATCACCTCGCCGGCGCGCATTCGATCGCGCCGGGTCATGCCGGATCGGGCGATCCAGTCCACCAGCACGTCCAGTACCGGACGGCCGACGCGGTTCGCCGCTTCGTGGTTGAGCATCACCGCCAGCACCCACGGCCGGCCCTCGGCGTCGGGCACCAGGCCGGCCAAGGCCACCACATTGCGCAGCGTGCCGGTCTTCACGCGCGCCCACCCGGCTGCACTGCTTTGTTTGAGGCGGTTGCGCATCGTGCCGTCCACGCCCGCGGTGGGCAGGCTCATCAGCAGATCGGCAGCGTGTTTGCCGTTCAACGCCACCTTCAGCATCCTCGCCATCTGCTGCGGCGTGATGCGTTCGCTGCGCGACAGGCCCGAGCCGTTGTCCAGCACCAGGCCGGTGGCGTCGATGCGCTGCTCGGCAAACCAGCGCTGCACCTCGCGCGCGGCCAGTTGCGCCGTGGTGGACGATTCGTCCTGCGGCAGGGCTGCCACTCCCAATGCCTGGAACAACATGCGCGTGTGCGGGTTGTCGGACTGTTTGTTGAGCGGCCGCAGCACTTCGCCCCAGGGCCGCGCATCGCGCCGCGCCAGCACCCGCGCACCACCGGGTGCTGCGGCCTCGCGCGCCTGGCCGTTCCAGCTGCCGCCGAGCTGTACCCACAGGCTGCGCACCAGCCGCTCGGCGAGCAGCGTGCGGTCCATCAGCTGCAGCTGCGGGCGGCGCGTGCACTGGCGCGGGAACACGCCTTCCAGCGTGATGTGCACGATGCCGCCGTCCACGCGGGTCAGCGGTGTCTTCCAATGCTCGTCCCAGTCGCGGCAGGGCAGATCGGCGGCGGCCAGGCGGTTGTCGATCTGCACGCGTTCCAGCGGTGGCAACAAGCGCGCGCTGACCGTGCCGGCATCGGCGCTCAACTCCAGCGTGATCAGGTTGCCGGCCAGCTGCAGTGCGTCGGGGATCACGTTGTAGGGGAACTCGGGCGCTTCGTCGAAAGGCGGCACGCCGAGGTCGGGCCGCGCCGGGCGCCACAGGCTGCGGTCGATCAGCAGGTCGCCCGCGATCTCACGCAGGCCCTGGAAGCGCAGCTCCTGCAACAAGGCCCACAGCTGCGGGATGCCGAAGTCGGGGTCGCCGCCGCCACGCAGCACCAGGTCGCCATCCAGCCGATCACCGAGCTGCGGCGCGGCGCTCAGCAGTTCGGTGCTGCCGCGGTGGTTCGGGCCCAGACGGTCCAGCGCCACCACGCTGGTGACGAGTTTCATCGTCGATCCCGGCTGCATCGGCTCGCCGTCGCGGTGCCGCAGCGTCGGCCCGCGTCCGGCCAGCGGCGTGATGACGAGGCCGATCGAGTCCGGCGGCAGGCCCGCGTCTCGCAACGCCTGGAGCACGGGTTCGGGCAGGGCGGCGCGGGCCGGGCCGAGCAGTGCCAACATGCACAGCCAAGCCGCGAATCGGGGTGACGGCATCGGGCCATTCTGCATAGAGTCGGGGCGATGCTTGCCCAGACCGCTTCGCCACCCCCGCCGCTGCGCCAGGAATTGCGCTTCACGCAGGTAGCCTCGGGCGCGCGCATCGCCTGGGCGCGCAGCGGGCGTGGGCCACCGCTCGTGCGCGCCGGGCATTGGATGACTCATGTCGAATACGACACCGTGTCGGCGCTGTTCCGCCCCTGGCTCGAACAGCTCGGCCGCGCGCTGACGCTGATCCGCTACGACGAGCGTGGCTGCGGCCTGTCAGGCCCCGACGACGTTCCGCTCGGGTTGGAAGCGGCCGTCGAAGAGCTGGAGGTGGTGGTGCAGGCCAGCGGCCTCGAACAAGTGGCGCTGCTGGGTATCTCCGGCGGCGCGCCAGGAGCCATCGCCTACGCCGCACGCCATCCGCAGCGCGTCAGCAAGCTGGTGCTGCTGGGCGCCTATTCGCATGGACTGATGCACCGCGAGCCGAGCGCGCAACTGCTCGCTTATCTGGAGGCCCAGTACCGGTTGATGGAGCTTGGCTGGGGCGTGCAGCACGCGCCGGTGCAGCAGTTCATCACCGCGACGATGATCCCCGACGGCACGCCCGAGCAGGTGGCCGCGCTGAACGAGCAGCAGCGCCGTTCGTGCGACGGCCAGCGAGCGGCGGCGTTCATGCGTTCGCGCGTCGCGCTGGACGTGCGCGCCGAGCTGCCGGGCGTGAAGTGCCCGACGCTCGTGCTGCACGCCGAAGGCGATTGCGCCGTGCCGGTGGAGCTTGGCCGCGAGCTGGCTGCGGCGATCGCCGGCGCGCGCTTCGAGACGCTGCACACGCGCAACCATGTGCCCCTGGCCGGCGAACCGGCCTTCGATCGATTTTGCGAAGCGGTAACGGCGTTCGTCGGCCTGCAACCCGCCACCGTGCATGCCGGCTTCACGCCGCGCGAGCGCGAGTTGCTGGCGCTGGTTTCCAAGGGGCTGGACAACCTGCAGATCGCGGCGACGCTGGGTCTCGCCGAGAAGACGGTGCGCAATGCGCTGTCGGCGCTGTACACCAGGCTCGGCGTGGAAGGGCGCTCGCACGCCGTCGCGCGGGCGCGCGATCTCGGCTTCAAGTAGCTGACGGGACAACTGTCCCGGTCCAATCCAGCCCGCGCACGCCGCCCGGCGGCTGCCCGGGACGTGCGTCCCCTGGTGCAACGGCTGCTCGAAGGCTGCAATGAGGCCTTGTTCAGCAGCCATCACATAGGAACCCTCATGAAAGCCCTTCTTCTCGTCGTCGCGGCGCTGCTGTGCCCGGCAGCACAAGCCGACTACCTGCCGTTCAGCGCCACCATGGCGGGCGATTCGAACATCGTCGAAATCATCGACCCGAGCGTGCCGGTGGTGCGCTTGCAGACGGTGGCCGCCGGCAGCGGCAGCTTGGGGCTGGTCGGCTACTCGTCCGGCGACATCGTCAACCTCGCCACCGGTGCCGGGGCCGGCAGCAACCGCTTCATCGACGCTGATGGCGACGAGCTGTTCGGCACGTTCACCGTGCAGCTGATCCCCACCGCCGACCCGGCCACGCTCGAGCTGATCGGCGAGATGCTGTTCACCGGCGGCACCGGCAGCTTCTTCGGGGCCACCGGCAGTGCCAGTTTCTTCGGCTCCGGCACCTTCGATTCAGCGACCCATGCGTTGTCGCGTTTTGTTTTCGACGGGCGCCTCGCGCTGGTTCCCGAGCCGATGACACTGCTGTTGCTGATCATCCCGATGGGTATGTTGTTGGCCCGGTCGCGGCGCCCGACCCGCCCGCAGCGGAGCCCGTTGGAATGATCGCCATGGGCTCCTGAAGCACAATCCGCGGCCGGGCCCGGGGGCCCGCCGCGGGTATGTCAACGACTACCGAAACCATTCCACTGGCAGGCCTGGGCCTGGGGCTCGACGCCGGCGGCACGCAGACGCGCTGGGCGCTGGCGGCGCCGGACGGCGGCATCGTTGCCGAGGGCAGCGCCGGCGGCTTCAGCGGCGTGCAGATGGCCGATGAGGCCGGGCGGCTGCGCATCCGCGAGGTGCTGCAGGCCATCCGCGAACAAGTTCAGCGAGCCGCACCCGCCGCCGCCCCGTTGTACGGCTTGTGTGCCGGCGTCACCGGGTTCGACGGCGATGGTGCGGCGCCGCTCGCGACGCTGATGGCCGAGGTGTTCGGCATCGACGCCGCTGCGGCGGTGCTCTGCAACGACATCGAACTGGCCTGCCGTGCGGCGTTCGCTCCGGGGGCGGGTTACCTGATCTACGCCGGCACCGGATCAGTGGCTGCATTCATCGACGAGGCCGGGCAGCAGCATCGCGCCGGCGGCCGCGGCGGGCTCATCGACGATGGTGGCAGCGGCTACTGGATCGCCCGTGAGGCCTTGCGCGCGGTCTGGCGCAGCGAAGATCAAACGCCCGGCGCGTGGCAGCGCTCGCTGCTCGCGCTGCGCCTGTTCGAGCGCATCGGCGGCAGCGATTGGCCGGTCACGCGAAGCTGGGTGTACGGCGCGTCGCGTGGGCAGCTGGGCGAGCTGGCACTGGCGGTGGCGCAGGCCGCGCACGACGGCGATGGGCAGGCGCTGGCGATCCTGGCCGCCGCGGGCGGTGAACTGGCGCGACTGGGCCGCGCGCTGATCGGGCGCCACGGGCTGAAGCCGGTGATGCTGGCCGGGCGCGCCTTCCGTCTGCATCCGGTGATCGAAGCGCGGCTGCGCGAATCGCTCCTGGAAGTGCAGGTGCAGTCACCGATCGAGCTGCACGCGCACCGGCGTGCGGCGCAGATGGCCGCGGGGCGCAGCGGGTGAGGCTGGCGCTGCTGATGGGCGCGGCACTGCTGGCCGGCTGCGCGACCGCACCGCCTGCCCTGACGTTCGACACGACCTACACGGCCAAAGGCCAGGACAGCCGCGTGCAGTTCCTGGTCATCCACTTCACGGTGGCCGATTTCGCACAATCGCTGCGCATCCTCACCGAGCAGGAGGTCTCGGCGCACTACCTGGTCAGCGACGAGCGACCGCCGAAGATCTACCGGCTGGTCGACGAAAGCCGGCGCGCCTGGCATTCCGGGCCGAGCTACTGGCGCGGCAACGCGCGCTTGAACGCAGCGTCGATCGGCATCGAAATCGTGCACCCGGGCGTGCTGAAGCTGCCGCAGGGCGACCTCTGGCCGCCCTATGACGCGGCGCAGATCGAGCTCACCCTCGCATTGATCCAGGACATCGTGCGCCGTCACGGCATCCGCCCCGCGCACATCGTTGGCCACAGCGATGTGCTGCCGCAGCACAAGGTGGACCCCGGGCCGCGTTTTCCGTGGCGGCGGCTGGCCGACCTGGGCTTGATTCCGTGGCCCGACGCCGCGCACGTGGCCGAGGCGCGCCGGCGCTTCGATGCGGCGCTGCCCGACGCACTTTGGTTCCAGCGCGCACTCGCCGAGCACGGCTTCGAAGTGGCGATGAGCGGCCATCTCGACCCGGCCACGCGCAACGTGCTGCGCGCCTTCCAGATGAAGTACCGCCCGGCCAGGTTCGACGGCGAACCCGATGCCGAAACCGCCGCGCTGTTGTCGGCCTTGATCGCGCCGGCGGCAGCGCCATGAAGCGGCGCAGCGCGGCGCTGGTGCCCCTCGTGGCCCTGGGCGCCTGCACCCACTGGCCGCCCGCTGCAACCGTGGCTGCCGGCACGCTGCCGGCCCACGAGATGCCGCCTCCGGCGCCGCGCGAGTTCCGCGGCGCCTGGGTGGCGAGTGTCGCCAACATCGACTGGCCGAGCCGGGCCGGGCTGCCGGTGGCGCAGCAGCAGGCCGAGCTGCGCGCGCTGCTCGACCGCGCGCGCGAGCTCGGCCTGAACGCCATCGTGCTGCAGGTACGGCCCAGCGCCGATGCGCTGTACGCCTCGCCGCTGGAGCCCTGGAGCGAGTACCTCACCGGCGAGCAGGGCAAGGCGCCGTTGCCGTACTACGACCCGCTGGCGCTGTGGGTGCAGGAAGCGCACCGCCGGGGCCTCGAGCTGCACGCCTGGTTCAACCCCTACCGGGCGCGGCACCCGAGCGCGAAGACAGCGGCGGCGAATTCGCATGTCTCGCTCGCCCAGCCCGGCCTGGTGCGCAGCTACGGCGACTTGTTGTGGCTGGACCCCGGCGAGAGCGCCGCGGCGGCGCACACGCTGGCGGTGGTGGCCGACGTGGTGAAACGTTACGACATCGACGGCGTGCACATCGACGACTACTTCTATCCTTACCCGGTGGCCCTGCCGAACAACGGCGTCGAGCAGCCTTTCCCCGACGACGTGCCCTGGCAGCGCTACCGCGACGGCGGCGGCCTGCTTGCGCGCGACGACTGGCGGCGCGACAACGTCGATCGGCTCGTGCAGGCGCTGCACGAGACCGTGCATTTCGTGAAGCCGCATGTGCGCTTGGGCATCAGCCCGTTCGGCCTGCCACGCCCCGACCTGCGGCCGGAGGGCATCGAAGGCTTCAGCCAGTACCACCGCCTGTTCGCCGATGTCGAACGTTGGGTGGAGAAGGGTTGGTTCGACTACCTGGCGCCGCAACTCTATTGGGCCATCGACCGTAAGCCGCAGGCGTTTGCGGTGCTGCTGGACGCCTGGGCCGCGCAGGTCAGCGCGCAGGGCGGCGCGCGGCATCTCTGGCCGGGCCTCTTCACCAGCTCGGTGGGGGGTGCGCCGGGCAGCGCGCGCGCCTGGGGGGCCGACGAGATCGTCAATCAGATCGCGCTGACTCGTCAGCGCGCCGCCTCCCGCGGCCACATCCACTTCAGCATGGTGGCGCTGCTGCAAGACCGCTCGGGCATCGCAACCGCGCTGAAGAACGGCCCCTTCCGCGAACCCGCGTTGGCGCCGGCTTCGCCGTGGCTGGATGCCGACAAGCCTGCGCCGCCGGCGCTGGACAGGCCCTGGGGCGGCGGCCTGCAGCTGCGCGCTGTGTCGGGCGTGCCGCCGTTGCTGTGGGCGGTGTGGCGGCGGCAGTCGTTGCGCTGGCGATTCGGTGTGCAGCCGGCTGGCGAACGCGACATCGATGTCGCCGGCAGTGATGCGGTGGTCGTGAGTGCAGTGAGCCGCACGGGCCAGGAGAGCGAGCGAGTCGCGCTGCGCCTGCCTTGAGAATGGAACGACTTGTGAGCACGCTCCCGCGCACCGAATCCATTCACCCTGCGTATGGCGCGCTCGATCGCTACGACACGCCCGCGCTCGTCAGCGCGCTGGTCGACGACCAGCTGAACGCGGTGGCCGCCGTGCAGGCCGCCGCGCCGTCGATCGCACGCGCCGTGGACGCCGCGCTGCCACGAATCCGCTCCGGTGGGCGGCTGCTCTATGCCGGCGCCGGCACCAGTGGGCGGCTGGGCGTTCTGGACAGCGTCGAACTCGGCCCGACTTTCGGCTGGCCGGCCGAGCGTGCGGTGGCGATGCTGGCAGGCGGTCGGCCGGCGATGTTCGCCGCCGTCGAAGGCGCCGAGGATGACCGCGAGCGCGGTGCCGCCGACCTGCTGGCTCAATCGCCAGGTGCCAAAGACGTGGTGTTGCTGATCGCCGCCAGCGGTGCCACGCCGTACGTGCTGGGTGCGTTGCACGCGGCACGCCGCGCGGGCGCTTTGACGATCGGCCTGGCGAACAGCCCCGGCGCACCGGTGGCCGCCGAGGCCGAGATCGGCATCGTGCTCGACACCGGCCCCGAAGTGATCTCCGGCAGCACGCGGCTGAAGGCCGGCACGGCGCAGAAGATCGCATTGAACAGCTTTTCCAGCAGCCTGATGGTGCGGCTGAACAAGGTCTACGGCAACCTGATGGTCGATCTGCGCGCCAGCAATGCCAAGCTCGTGAAGCGTGCGCTGCGCCTGACCATGCTGGCCAGCGGGGCCGATGAAGCGGCGGCCGGTGCCGCGCTGCAAGCCAGCGGGCGGCGCGTGAAAGTGGCGGTGGTGATGCTGAAGGCGGGCGTGGACGCGGTGCGGGCCGAAGCGTTGCTCGACGCGGCAGGGGGCAGCGTCCACGACGCGCTGTCGGCAGCGCCGTGAGCATGGTGCAACGTTTCACATCACTCGATGTATTTCGCGGCGGCGCCGTCGCGCTGATGATCCTGGTCAACAACCCCGGCAGCTGGAGCCACCTGTACAGCCCGCTGGCGCATGCGCCGTGGCATGGCTGCACGCCCACTGACCTGGTGTTCCCGTTCTTCCTGTTCGCGGTGGGCAACGCGCTCGCGCTGGCGATGCCCGGTCTGCGCGCGCGCAGACCGGCTGCGTTCTGGGCCAAGGTGGTGCAGCGCACGGTGCTGATCTTCGTTATCGGGCTGGCTTTGAATCACGCGCCATTCGTGCGCTGGAACGAAGCCGGCGAGCTGGCGCTGCGCGGCATCGAGCAGTTGCGCGTGATGGGCGTGCTGCAGCGCATATCGCTGGCTTGGGGCGCGGCGGCGGTGATCGTGTGGGTGATCGGCTCGCGCGGCGCGCTGTGGGCCACGGTGCCGCCGCTGCTGGTGGGCTACTGGATCGCCTGCCATCTGTTCGCCAGCGGCGCCGACCCGTACGCGCTGGAGAGTTTCTTCGGCACCGCGCTGGACCGTGCGCTGCTGGGCGAGGCCCATCTCTACAAGGGCGAGGGCGTGCCATTCGACCCCGAGGGGCTGGCCAGCACCGTTCCCGCGATCGCGCAGGTGCTGCTCGGCTACTTCGCCGGCGCCTCGCTGCGCACGCAGAAGGTCGACGCCGAGGCCGCGCTGCGCCTGTTCGTTGCCGGCGCGCTGCTGCTCGCGCTGGCGTATTTCTGGCAACTCGAGATGCCGCTGAACAAGAAGATCTGGACGTCGAGCTACGTGCTGCACACGACCGGGCTGGCGCTGATGCTGTTGGCGCTGCTCATCGTCGCCATCGACCTGAAGGGGCACCGCGGCGCCTGGAGCGGTTTCTTCGAAGTGTTCGGCAAGAACGCCCTCTTCGTCTTCGTGATGAGCGGCTTCATCCCGCGTGTGCTCTCGCTGCTGCGCTGGGCCGATGGCGTGGACGCCGACGGCAAGCCGCGCTTCGTCACGCCGCTGCCCTGGGCCTACCGCACGCTGTTCGAGCCGCTGACGCCGTTCGATCCGCGCTTGGGATCGCTGCTGTTCGCGGTCGTCAACCTGGCCTTCTACTGGTGGCTGGCGCGCTGGCTGGACCGGCGCCGCATCTACATTCGCGTGTAGGGGCCTTACTAGAATCGCGGGCACAACAGGAGACAGGCATGGCCATGCCGGGGCTGGATCGCCGAGGGGAATGGCAGCGATGGCTGCCGGGCCGCGCCGCGGCGGCGCTGGCGCTGTGCATTGTCTTGCCGGCGGCGGCGCAGGCCCCAGCCGCGCAGCCCTCGGAAGCCGAGTGCGCGACGCTCAGCGATCGCGCACTGGCGCTGGATTTGCGCGCCGCACAGACCCCTCGCAATGAATCCGCCGCGCGCGCGCGGCTCGTCGACGAAGCGATGGCGTTGTGGGCCGCCGCCGTGCAGCGCTGCGGCGGCCACCCGCGCGAGCGCGCCGAGCGCAACCTCAACGTGAACCGCCGCCAACGCGCCGAGTTGGCCGTGGCGCTGGGCGGCGGCGAGCGCTGCCTGGCCAGCCAGCGCGACGCGCTGGCTCTGCAGGAACTGGCCGACAGGGCGCTGGCCGAGCGCCGCAGCGGCGAAGCCGAATCGCTGCGCTACAAGGCCGAGAGTGCTTGGGAACTGGCGGCCGAGCGCTGCAAGGCCACGCCGCAGACAGCGGCGCTACCGAGTACGCAAACAGCGGCGCTACCGAGTACGCAGACAGCGCCACCGACACCCGCGCAAACGGCCGCACCGACGCCCACGCAGGCCGCGCCGCGCCCGCCCGCCGCGGCCTCGCCGCTCAACCTCTTGGCCGAGCAGGACATCGACATCCAGCACGACGACGGCTCGCGCCTCGCCGGCCGCTTTCGCTACGACGCCGCGAGCAAGACCTACACCGGCCGCGGCAAGCTGTTTTGGCGCAACGGCAACCGCTACGAAGGCGAGCTGCTGCGCGGCCGGCTGCACGGCCAGGGCGAGCTGCAGTGGGCCGACGGCCAGCACTACAAGGGCCAGTGGGTGGACGACCAGCCCGAAGGCCAGGGCGTGCTGCGCTCGCCCGGCGGCAACCTGTACGAAGGCGCCCTGCTGCGCGGCCTGCCGCACGGCGAAGGGCGCCTCGCGTACGCCTCGGGCGATGTCTACAAGGGCCGCTTGCAGCAGGGGCAGCCCGACGGGCAGGGCGAGTACCTGTGGCTCAACGGCCAGCGCTACGAGGGCCCATGGGAGCGCGGCATCGCCAAGGGCCGCGGTGTGGTGCAGTTCGCCAACGGCAACCAGTACGAAGGCGATGTGCTGGCCGGCCAGCCGCAGGGCCAGGGCCGCATGCGCTACCGCGGCGGCGGCAGCTACGAAGGCAGCTTCCAGGCCGGCCAGCAGCAAGGGCAGGGCGTCTTCGTCTGGCCCGACGGGCAGCGCTACGAAGGCGCCTGGCAAAGTGGCAAGGCGCAGGGCGAGGGCCGCATGCGCTACGTCAGCGGCAACCTCTACACCGGCCCGCTGGTCGATGGCGATCCGCAAGGCCGCGGGCGCATGGATTACGCCAGCGGCGATGTCTACGAGGGCGACTTCGAGCGCGGCCTGCCGCACGGCCAGGGCCGGCTGACGGCCAAAGACCGCACCAGTTATGTCGGTGCTTGGAAGGCCGGCCGCCGCGACGGCCGCGGCACGCTGACCTTTGCCAACGGCGATCGCTTCGAAGGCGTGTTCGCCGAGAACGAGGCCACCGCGGACGGCAGGATCATCCGCAAGAGCCCTTGAGTTGCTCTTCAGTTGCCCTTCAATCCGTGGTCTTTCGATATCGAAAACGACATTGCGCTTTCGAACACCCGGTGCTAAGGTCCCTCCACGACAGGCCGCGCCCCAGCGGCTGGAGGAGACATGGCGGTTCCGAGCTTTTCGGTGGCAGGGCAGCACGTGCTCATCAGCGGCGGCTGCGGCGGCATCGGCTCCGCATTCGCGCGCGCCTTCCTCGCGCATGGCGCCAGCGTCACCGTCACCGACCTGAAGCCGCCAGCGGCCGAGCTCAGCGCCGCCGGTGCGCGCTTCGAGCCGCTGGATGTCACCAGCGACGCGGCGGTGAATGCACTGGCCGCGAAGGTGGCGTCGATCAACGTGCTGATCCATTGCGCCGGGCGCCTGATCCGCTGGGAAGAGCACAAGCCCGAGGTGATCCGCGAGATCGTCGACATCCACCTGTTCGGCAACGTGCGCCTGGCGGCGGCGTTTCGCCCGCACCTGAAGGCCACACGCGGCTGCATGATCAACATCGGCTCGATGTACAGCTACTTCGGCGCGCCGCAGATCCCGGCTTACGCAGCGGCCAAGACGGCGATCATCGGGTTGACCAAGTCGCTGGCGCTGGCCTATGTCGAAGACGGCATCCGTGTCAACGCCATCGCGCCGGGCTGGATCGCCACCGAGATCAGCCGCGGCGGCCGCGAGAACCCCGAATTCAACGAGCGCGTCATGCAACGCCTGCCCATCAAACGCTGGGCCGAGCCTGACGAACTGGCCGGCACTGCGCTGTTCCTCGCGTCACCGGCGTCGGCATTGATCAACGGCGTGACCATTCCGGTCGACGGCGGTTACGTCGCGTCCTGAAGACAACCAACACCTCAACGTGTAAACCAGGAGAACCGACATGCGCAGACTTGCAGCGATCGCCGTCGCAGCCGCGACACTGATGCTCGGCAGCCCGGCCGTGCAGGCCCAGTCGTTCGATTGGAAAAAGCACGACGGCCAGACGATCAACCTGCTTCTGAACAACCACCCCTGGTCGCAGGCGGTGCGCGACATGGCCGGTGAATTCACCGCCAAGACCGGCATCAAGCTGCGCGTGGAGATCTTCAACGAAGAGCAGTTCCGCGCCCGGCTGACGACAATGATGCAGGCCAAGTCGAGCGACTTCGACGTTTTCATGTCGCTCAAATTCCGCGAAGGCGCCACCTACGACAAGGCCGGCTGGTACGCCAACCTGTCACCGCTGCTGGCCAGCCCCGCTGCCACCGCGGCCGACTTCAACTTCAACGACTTCGGCGAAGGCCTGCGCCGCGCCGAGACCGTCAACGGCAGGCTCGTCGGCTTGCCGATCAACCTGGAAGGGCCGCTGTTCTATTGGAACAAGGAGATCTTCTCGAAGTGCAACGTCGCCGAGCCGATGTTCCTCGAAGAATTGCCCGAGGCCGCCGCCAAGCTGAAGGCCTGCCCGGCGCGCGGCGACGCCACCGTGTGGGCCGCGCGCGGCATCCGTGGCGCGATCTCGTACGCGGTGTCGGCCTTCATCTACAACAGCGGCGGCGATTTCGCCACGCCCGACGGCAAGCCGGGGCTGTGCCAGCCGGGCAGCGTCAAGGGCGCCGAGATGTACGCCAACCTGCTCAAGGACTACGGCCCCCCCGGCGCTGCCAACCACACCTTCACGCAGGTCATCGAGATGCTCGGCCAGGGGCGCCTGGCGATGACGCACGAGTCGTCCAACGAATTCGCCAACATCATGAAGTTCCCGGGCCGCTCGAGCGACATCGGCGTGAAGGTGCTGCCGCGCGGCAAGGTCAGCGGCATCTCCAAGCCGATCGTCTTCGGCTGGGGGGTCTCGGTGTCGAACTTCTCCACCAAGAAGGAGGCCGCCTGGACCTTCCTGCAATGGGCCACCAGCAACGAGATGCAGACGCGGCTGGTGAAGAACGGCGTCGCGCCGCCGCGCAGCTCGGTCTTCAACGGCCCCGAGTTCAAGGCCTGGACCACCGAGCTGCCGATCCGTCAAGCGTGGGCTAATTCGCTGATCGAGATCAGCAAGACCGGCACAGCAGTTTCATTCCCGCCCACCGACCGCGTCATCGAGGCGCGTGAGACCGTCGGCGGTGGCGTGCAGAGAATCTTCCTCGGCCAGGCCAGCGCGCGCGACTCGATGTGCCAGGTGGACGCGGACCTCGCCAAGCTGCAGTAAGTCGAGCTTGTGAAGACCGCGGCCGAGCCCGCGCAGCGCGTCGCTTCGCTGCAATGGATGATCTGGCCGGCGGTGGTGTTCGTCGCCGTGATGGTGCTGTTCCCGTTCGGCTACGCGTTCTGGCTGAGCCTGCTCGACTACAAGATCGGCCAGAGCGATGCCTTCATCGGCGCCGGCAACTACAAGGCTCTGCTCGCCGATGAGCAGTTCTGGAACGGTCTCAAGCTGACCTTCGTGCTGTACGTCGGGGCGCTGGCCCTCCAGCTCGTGCTGGGCGTGGCGCTGGGCTTGCTGCTCAATCGCATCGAAACCTTCAAGGGCCTCGTGCGCACGGTGATGGTGTCGCCCTTCATGCTGCCGCCGGTGGTGGTGGGCATGATGTCCATCGTCGTGCTCGACCCCGGCATGGGGGTGGCCAACTACCTGCTCAAGTCGGCCGGCCTGCCGTCCAGCCTGTTCCTGGCCTCCACCGATTTCGTCATCTTCACGGTGATCCTCATCGACACCTGGCAGTGGACGCCGTTCGTGGCCCTGATCGTGCTCGGCGGGCTGCAATCGCTGCCCACGCGCGTCTACGAGGCCGCGGCGATCGACGGCGCGGTGGGCTGGCGCCGCTTCGTCTACATCACGCTGCCCCTGCTCGGCCCGACCATCGTCACCGCCGCGGTGCTGCGCAGCGTGGACCTGCTGCGCTTCTTCGACGTCATCTACATCACCACGCAGGGCGGCCCGGGCTACGCCTCGTCGACGCTGAACATCTATGCCTATCGCAAGGGCTTCGAGTTCTCCGACATCGGCTATGCCTCGGCGCTGATGATCACGCTGTCCACGGTCGTCTTCGGCGCGGTGCTGGTGTTCGCGCAGCTGCGGCGCAAGGTGGCGTGGTGATGCGCGTGGAACCCCGCAACGCGTGGCGCCCCGGCCTGGGCAGCCTGGCGCGCGGCATCCAGATCGTGGTGCTGATGGTGGTGCTCTTCGCGCCGATCGCCTGGATGATCCTGGCCAGCTTCAAGAGCCGCGTGGACATCACGCGCTACCCGCCGCAGCTGCTGTTCTCGCCGACGCTGGAGAACTACCGCGAACTGTTCGTGCGCACCGATTTCCTCGACAACACGCTGAACAGCTTCTACGTCGCGGCGGGCTCCACGCTGCTCGGATTGCTGCTCGCGGTGCCGGCAGCGTTTGCCATCTCGTGGCACCGCCTGACGTGGCCGGCCACGCTGACCCTGTTTGCCCGCATGGCGCCAGGCACGCTGTTCCTGCTGCCCTGGTTCATCATGTTCTCCAAGGCCGGCCTGTCCGGCACGCACGCCGCGCTGATCATCACGCATGCCGTGATCACGCTGCCGATCGCGCTGTGGACGCTGTTGCCGCACTTCGACGGCCTGCCGCGCGAGCTGACCGAAAGCGCGCAGATCGACGGCTGCCGCTCGCTGCAGATCCTGCTGCGCATCGCGCTGCCGGTGGTGATGCCGGGCCTGATCGTGGCCACCATCCTGAGCTTCATCTTTTCGTGGAACTACTTCCTCTTCGCACTCGTGCTGTCGGGCATCAGTTCCAAGACGGCCATCGTGGCCTCGTTCAACTTCATCGGCGAAGGCGTCACCAACTGGGGCACGCTGATGGCGGCGGCCACCGTGATCGCACTGCCGCCGATCATCCTGACCTTCCTGATCCAGCGCCGGCTGGTGTCGGGACTGTCGTTCGGTGCGGTCAAAGGTTAACCTCATGCGCCACGCGAAGTTCGTCGGCGAAGGCCGCATCGAGATCGCCGAGTCGGACTGGCCAGTAGCCGCGCCCGGCGAAGTGCTGCTGCGTGTGCTGGCCTGCTCCTTGTGCGGCAGCGACCTGCGCCCGCTGCGCAACGGCTGGCCGGTGACGCCGGGGCACGAGATCGCCGGCCTGGTCGACCAGGCCGGCCACCGCCTGCATGGCCGGCGCTGCCTGGTCTACATCCCCGTCTGGTGCGGGCGATGCGAGCAATGTCTCGGCGGCCACACGCAGCTGTGCGAGACCGGTGCCGATTTGATGGGCTGGCAGCGTGCCGGCGGGTATGCGCAAGCGCTGGCCGTTCCCGAACAGTGCCTGCTGCCGGTGCCCGACGATGTGCCCACCCACCTGGCGCCGCTGCTGCTGGACACCATCGGCACCGCGGCGCATGGCGTGCGGCTCGCCCAGGCGCTGGTGCCGACGGGCGGCGCGCTGATCCTCGGTGCCGGGCCGATCGGCCTGGGCGCGCTCCTGGTGTTGCAGCAATTCGGCTATGGCCCGGTGCACGTCATCGACCCGAATCAGTTTCGCAGCGGCGTGGCCGGCGAGCTGGGCGGCGTGCCGCTGGCCGCGCTGGAGCCGAACGCGCGCTATCCGCTGGTGCTGGAGTGCAGCGGCAAGGACGCCGCGCGCCAGGTGGCGCTCGAGGCGGTGGCCGCGCGCGGCGTGGTGGTGCAGCTCGGCGAGGCCGATGCCTGGCAGGTGAACGAGACCAAGGCCATCCGGCGCAAGGACTTCTACATCCTGCGTTCGTTCTACTTTCCGATCGCCGAGTACATGCTGAACATCGAACTGCTGCGTACCGGCCGCGAGCGCTACGAGCGCCTGGTCGATGCACGCGTGCCGCTCGATGGACTGCAAGACCTGTTCGCGCAGTTCGCACGCGGCGAGCGGCTCAAGCCGCAATTGTCCCTGGCGGTCTAGGAAGACCATGAGCGCCGTTTCCATCCGCAAGGTCAGCAAGCACTACGGCGCCGTGGAGGTGATCCGCGAGCTCAGCGTGGAAGTGCTCAGCGGCGAGTTCATGGTCTTCGTCGGCCCGTCGGGATGCGGCAAGTCGACGCTGCTGCGCATGGTGGCCGGGCTGGAAGGATTCCAAAGCGGCGAGATCGCCATCGGCGATCGTGTCGTCAACACGCTGCATCCGAGCGAGCGCGACATTGCCATGGTCTTCCAGGACTACGCGCTGTACCCGCAGATGACGGTGCGCAGGAACATGGGCTTCGGCCTGAAGATGCGCCGCTACGCCGCCGCCGACATCGACAAACGTGTCGCCGACGCCGCGGCCATCCTGCAGATCGAGCACCTGCTCGAGCGCCGCCCGCGCGAGCTCTCGGGCGGGCAGCGCCAGCGCGTGGCGATGGGCCGCGCCATCGTGCGCAACCCGAAGGTGTTTCTGTTCGACGAGCCCTTGTCGAACCTGGACGCCAAGCTGCGCGTGGACATGCGCTCGGAAATCAAGGCGCTGCACCAGCGTCTGGCGACGACCTCGATCTACGTCACGCACGACCAGGTCGAGGCGATGACCATGGCCGACCGCATCGTCGTGCTCAACGCGGGCCGCATCGAGCAGATCGGCACGCCGCTGGAGCTGTACCACCGGCCGCAGACCCGCTTCGTCGCCGGCTTTCTCGGCGCGCCGGCGATGAACTTCCTGCCTGCCACCGTGGACGGCAGCACGCTGCGGCTGCCCGGCGGCGGCGCGTTGCCGACGAGCGCAGCACGACAAGGCGCGGTGGAGATGGGTGTTCGACCCGAGCGCATCCGCGTCGTCGCTGCTGATGCCAATGCTCCGCTGCGCGGCACCGTCAGCGTGGTCGAACCGCTGGGTGCCGACACGCTGGTCACGCTGGTCTGCGCGGGCCACAAGGTGGTGGTGCGCGTGGGCGGCGACAGCACGCTGCGCCCAGGTGACGAAGCAGGCCTGGCGCTGGACGCCGACAGCGTGATCCTCTTCGACCCGCAAACCGGCCAGCTCTGGTCCAGCTAGCCACGGCCATGCCCGCGCTGATCTGCCTCGGCATCGCCGTTCGCGACCTGGTGTTCAGGGTACCGGTGCTGCCCACCGGGCCACAAAAACTCACCGCGAGCAGCTTGTCCCGGCGCGGCGGCGGCATGGCCGCGACCGCCGCGGTGGCCGCCGCGCGCCTGGGCGGCACGGTGGCGTTCTGGGGCCGGCTGGGAGATGACGCCGAGGGCCGCGAGTTGCGCCGGGAGTTGCAGTCGCACGGCGTGAGCGCACCGGCGCCGAGCATCCCGGGCACGCAGACACCGACCGCCGCCGTGCTGGTGGCCGACCACGGTGAACGGCTGCTCGCGGTTTTTCGCGGTTACCTCGACGATTCGCCCGACTGGTTGCCGCTGGCCGAGGTGGCGGCCGTGCAGGCCGTGTTGGCCGACTTCCGCTGGCCGCGCGGCGCGCTGGCGCTGTACGCGGCAGCGCAAGCCCAGCGCATCCCGCGCGTGCTCGACGCCGATGTCGGTGATCCGCAAGGCGTGCACGGCCTGCTGCCCTGCGTGGATCACGCGATCTTCTCGCAAGCCGGCTTGGCGCAGGCCGCCGGTGCCGGCGCGATCGAGTCGGCCGACGTCGAGCCAGCGCTGCGGCGCATGCGCGAGCGATGTCCCGGCGTCGTGGCCGTGACGCTGGGCGAGCAAGGCAGCGTGTTCCTGATCGACGGTGTGATCCATCGCGTGGCCGCGGTTCGCGTCGACGCTCGCGATACCAACGGTGCTGGCGACGTCTTCCATGGTGCCTACGCACTGGCGCTGGCGCAGGGCTTCAGCGTGCTCGACGCCGCGCGTTTTGCCAGCACCGCCGCAGCGCTGAAGTGCCACAACGGCACCGGCTGGGCTGCTGCGCCCGATCTGGCCAGCGTCCTTCAACTCCTGAAAGCAACCCAGTGGTAGAGCTCAGTCCGGGCAAGTTATGGGGCATGCGCCGCCTGGCCGATGCGGCCGGCCGCTGGAAGATGATCGCCATCGACCAGCGCACGCCCTTGATGCAGCCGATCGCGCGAATTCGCGGCACACCCGAGGCACCCTACGACGACCTGGCGGCGGTGAAGGCCGCCATCACACGCCGCCTGTCGCCGCTGGCCACGGCGATGCTGCTGGACCCGAATTTCGCCTACCCGCGCTGTGCGGGAGAGATGTCGCCGGCCACTGGCCTGTGCCTGTCGCTCGAACATCACGTCACCCAAGACAGCGTGGACGGTGGCCGGCGCTCCGGGGTCATCCCGGCATGGAGCGTGCGACAGATCCGCCGCATCGGCGCCGATGCGGTCAAGCTGCTCGTGTGGTACCGCCCGGACGCCAGCGCTGCGCTGCTCGAGCACCAGCAGGACCTGGTGCGCCATGTCGGCCAGGAATGCCGCGAGCACGACATCGTGCTGTTGCTCGAACTGCTGGTGTACCCGCTGCAGGGTGATGCGCCGGGCCACCTGGAAAGCCATCGAACACGCCTGGTGCTGGACTCGATGCGGCACTTCGCGAGCGCCGAGTTCGGCGTCGATATCTACAAGCTCGAGCCGCCCGCTGCACTGCGCGACGTGCCCGACCCCGAGGGCCCGCAGGCAGCTGCGGTGCAGCGCGCGTACGACGAACTCGGAGCGCTGACCACCCGGCCGTGGGTGCTGTTGAGTGCGGCGGCCGGCCCGGCCGACTTTCAGCGATCGCTGACCTATGCCTACCGGGCTGGTGCCAGCGGTTACCTGTGCGGGCGCGCCATCTGGCAATCGGCGTTCGAACACTTCCCGGACCAGGTGGCGCTGGAGCAAGAACTCGAAACGGTATCGGCGCGCTATGTGCAGCAGATCAACGCGCTGACCGACCGCCTGGCCACACCCTGGCAGCGGCACCCGGCCTGGCAGGGAGGCGTGACGATGAGGGGGGACGGGCCCGCCTTCGCGCAGCACTATCCAAGCGGTTGAAGCTCGATGACCTCAGCCGCGCGCCGCGAACGCATCCTGGAGTTGGTGAAGGGCTGCGGCTACATGCCGATCGACGACCTGGTGGCGCATTTCAGGGTCACGCCGCAGACGCTGCGCAGCGACCTGAACCGGCTCGCCGACGAAGGCCGCTTGATCCGCCACCATGGTGGCGCCTCGATGCCCTCCAGCGTCACCAACAGCAGCTACGCGCTGCGCCGCACCGAGTTCGCGCGCGAGAAGGCGCTCATCGCCGAGCGGCTCGCGCAGTGGCTGCCCGACCGCTGCTCGCTGTTCCTGTCGCTGGGCACGACCATGCTGGCGGTGGCCCAGGGGTTGAAGGTTCGCAAGGAGCTGAAGGTCATCACCAACAACCTGGAGGCTGCGCAGACGCTGGTCGCGCAGCCGGACATCGAAGTCATCGTGCTCGGCGGGCACCTCGAGCGCCGCAACCTCGGCGTGAGCGGCACCGCGACGCTGGCTGCGGTCGAGCAGTACCGTGCCGACCTGTGCCTGTTCAGCGTCGGCGGCATCGACCCCGACGGCAGCCTGCTCGACTATCACGAAAGCGAGGTCGACGTGGTGCGCCTGATGCTGCAGCGTGCCCGCCGGCGCGTGCTGGTGGTGGACCACAGCAAGTTCGGCCGCACCGCGTCGGTGAGGGTCGGATCGATCACCGAGGTTTCGGCGATCGCCACCGACCAGGCCCCGCCGCCCGGCATCCGCAAGCTGCTGCGCGGGCGGCAGGTCGAGCTGCTGAAGGTACGAAGCAGCTAACGCTGACGCCGCGGCGCGCTGCCGATCACGGGCAGGGCGCCGGCTGCGCCACCGGTGCGGCCACCTTTTGCACCAGCACCGGCCCCAGCACCACGCGCCCATCGGCTTCGCGCAGCACGAGCTGCAGCGCACCGCCGGCCAGCGCCTGCACCGAGACCGACGCCGGCACCTGGGTGCCGATCGTTTCGATGACGTAGTTGCCGAAGAAGCGTGCGTCGGTGGGCGCGGTGATGCCCCAGTCGCCGGCGAAATTGATGCGCTGGCAACGCGCCTGCAGCTGCACGCTGTTCGCCTGGAAGGTGACGGCCACGTTGCCGCCGCTGGCGAGGTCTGCGAATTGAACCATCGTCGTCCCCGGCCCGACGTCGCCGGGCGTGATGCTGATCGTGCTGTTCGGGCCACAGGCGAGCGCCGACGCGAAGCCGGCGCTGCACAGATTGGACGCGCTGGCGCCGAAGCTGCTCAAGCTGTAGGACTGGCCGGTGCCGGTGCCGCCGGTGCCGGGGCCGCAGCCGGCGAGGATCGATGAGGTGGCCAGCGCGGCGGCGAGCAGCGCCGCGGCCAGCCGTGAGGGTGGCGCTTGTCGGATGGGGATCATGAGGCGGGGCTCCCGGGTTCCATCGTGTCGTTGAAGAAGTAGACGCCGAACCGCGCGCGTTGGTTTCGCTCGGGTTCCTCGGCCTCGGCGGCGTCGGTATCGAAGCGCTGCTGCGCTTCGGCCATCACACTCTGGAAGGCTTGTCGCCAGGCGGCCACGGCGGTTTGCTGCAGGCGTGCCGCCGAGGCCGGCGTGATCTGATCGACGAACACCGCCTGTTCGAGGAAGTTGCGCTCGCCTTGCAGGTTCATCGCCGCGGCGGCGACGTGGTCACGCAGGTTGTCGGCGAACAGCCACGACAGCTCTTCGAAGCCTTGCCGCGGTGTGAAGCTGTCGGCGCGCAGCGTCACACCCGCGTCGGTTTCTTCGGCCACGCCCAGGCGCTTCAGTTCGTCGAGCACGGCGCGCGGTCGGATGTCGCTGGAGACGCTGGCCACCAAGGTGTCGAAGCTGGTCTTGCTGCGGCCTCGCGCGAGGCGCCGCGGCTGGCCGGCGCGCGCCAGAAAGCGCCGGTCGCTGAGCCAGCGCGCCGCCACCTCGCTGGCCATCGACATCGGCGTGCGCTCCTCGCGCGCCCGTGCCGCCGAGGCCGCCGGTGCGCGCAGCAGCGTGCGCACGTCGCGCCGGTGCACGCCGCACAGCAGTGTGATCGCACTGTCGGTGGCCGGCATGCCACGCTCGGCCAGTTCGTCCTGCGCGGCTTGCAGGAAGACCCGCTTCAACGCCGCCACGAAGGCCGGGTAGGCCACGCCGTTTTTCAGCAGCAGCCGCGCCAGTGGCTTGATGAGGCGCAGCGCCGCTTCGAGCACGATGGCCGAGCGTTCTTTCGGTGCGGCGGAAGGCGATGCCATTGTGAGCAGCGGTGTCAGGGCTTGCAAAAATCCGGAGCTTGTGGAATATTGTCCCACGCAACGACGGAAACCTCAAGGAGTTGTCATGCACACGTCCTTCAACGCCCCCTTCCACACATCGCCGGCGCTGCACCTGTCGGCCACGCTGATTTCGGTGACGCTGATGACCGCGCTTCTGGTGGCCTGCGGCGGTGGCGGGAGTGACAGCACCCCCCCGGCCGCGGCGAACCAACCCACCGAAGGCGCGCTGGCGGCTTCGCGGCCGGGCGAGCTGCTCGACTACGTGAAAACCAAACTGCGTGATCGCCAATCACAGCGCCAAACCTCGCCCGAAGTGGTCTTCATCAGCGGCGGCCTGATCGGCCAGATCACCACCACCGCCGCCACCGATAACACCGGCAACCGCTCGGGCACCGTGGTGCAGGAACAGGGCGTCGACGAAGACGACCTGCTGAAGACCGACGGCAGCAACGTCTACACGCTGGCCAACGCGGCGTTGCTGAAGGCCGGCCAGGCCGCCGCCACCTTGCAGGCGTGGCGCCGCGCCGCCGACGGCAGCGTGAGCGCCGCGGGCAACCTGGCCGTGATGCAGGACCCCGACTCGGCCGCGGTGGCGCGCGGCATGCTGCTGGCCGCGCCGGTGCAGCGCGCGGTGGTCATCGGCGAGAGCCAGATCTTCTATGCGCTGGACTTGTGCGGCGGGCAGTTCGCATGCAGCGCGTCGATCCTGCCTTTCCCGCAGACTCTGGCGCCTTATGTGCACGTGGACATCGTCAACACCGCGAATGCCGCCGCGCTGGCGCTGGCCGAGCGCTGGCGCATCGATGGCCGCCTGGTCGGCAGCCGGCTCATCGGCAACCAGCTTTATCTGGTGACGCAGCACGCGCCGCAACTGGCCTTCGACGCGTTGCCGCTGACGGCGCCGCAAAGCGAGCGCGACGCGCTGCTCGCCAAGCTCGCGGTGGCCGACGTGCTGCCGACGATCCGCATCAACGGCGGTGCCGCGCAAGCGCTGGTCAGCGAAACCGATTGTTTCGTGCAGGCCAAGAACGCCTCGGCCGGCATCGAGATCACCGCCTTCACGGTGGTCGATCTGTCGCAGGCGACGCCGCGGCGCACCAGCCGCTGTTTCGCCGGCGGCAGCGAAGCGCTGTACATGTCTTCGGCGAGCCTGTTCGTCGCCACCTCGCGCTGGGCCTACACCGCGACGACGAACACCATCGCGCGCTTTCCCAGCGGCATGAAGACCGACGTGCACAAGTTCGCCGTCAGTGGCAGCACGCTCGACTACCGCGGCTCGGGCGAGGTGCAGGGCCACCTCGGCTGGGACCAGCAGCGCCGCTCGTACCGCATGAGCGAGTGGAGCGGCGACCTGCGCATGGTCACCTACACCGCAGAGACCGGCTGGGGCGCGTCCAGCGACGCCAGCAACCCCTCGCCGGCGCAACTGACGATCCTGCGCGAGCGAGCCGGCGACAAGACCTTGCAAGTGGTCTCCACGCTGCCCAACGCACAGCGCCCGGCGCCGCTGGGCAAGCCGCGCGAGCAGGTCTACGCGGTGCGCTTCATCGGCAACCGCGGCTACGTCGTGACCTTCCAGCGCACCGACCCGCTGTACGTGATCGACCTCGCCAACCCGGCCGACCCGAAGACCGTGGGCGAACTCGAGGTGACGGGCTTCTCCGACTACCTGTTCCCCGTCACCGAGACCTTGCTGCTGGGTGTGGGCAAGGACGCCGATGCGCGCGGCGTGATCAGCGGTGTGAAGGTGGCGCTGATCGACCTCACGGATCCGACCAAGCCGCGCCAGGCCGCGAGCAAGACCTTCGGCGGCCCACCGAGCCAAAGCGGGCTGGACGTGTCGCGCCACGGCATCGACCTGTTCGCGCGCGGCAACATCACGCGCGTGGCGCTGCCGCTGTCGCTGCGCGCGGATTACGTGTCGCCGCCGGCACGCGGGCTGCAACGCATCGAGGTCGATGCGACGGCCAAGACGCTCACCACGAAGGCGCTGATCGCCAGTCCGAGCGCCGATGTGTATGGCGACTTCTATCTCGATCGCAGCGTGCAGATCGAGAACAAGCTGTATTACTTCAGCGGGGGGAAGTTGACGGGGTGGGATTGGTAGGCGGTATTGGCGTAACAATGCGAGCCAGCACAAAAAAGCCCCGGCCATGCCGCTGATCAGCAGTTTCTACGGTGTCCTGATCTACCTATATTGGCTCGACACCCGCCAACACCATCTGCCGCACGTTCACGCCATATACGCCGGAGACGAAGCTGTATTCGGTATCGAGAATGGCGAAGTGCTCGACGGCGCCCTGCCACGTCGCCAGGTTCGGCTTGTGCAAGCCTGGATCGAAATCCGTCGCGACGAACTGATGGCCGACTGGTCGCTGGCCGTCAAGGGGCAGCCGGTGTTTCCAATCGACCCCCTCAAGTGAGAGGCTCTTGTCATGAACCCCCGTGTCACCGCGGTCACGCCGCTCGAAGAGCATGCCTTGTTGTTGACGATGAACAACGGCGAACTGCGCCGCATGGATGTGCGCCCGTACCTGGAATACGCGGTCTTCGAGAAGCTGCGTGGGCCCGCTTTCTTCGCGCTGGTACAAGCCGACCACGGAACCGTGACCTGGCCGGGCGGCATCGATCTGGACCCCGACTCGGTGTATCTGGAGAGCGTGCCGGTGGTGCAGACAGCGGCGGCGTGAGCGGGTCGGCGTCGGCGCGACGACTGGTCGGCCCTACTGCAACTCCCGCACCGCCTCCACGAACCGCGACGTGATGCGCTCTTCGTCGAGGTGATGGCGGTTGCGCAGCCGCCAGCGGCCGCCCACCATCACGTCGCGGAACGGGCGGGCGGGCGCGGCAAAGACGATCGCGTCGAGCAGCTTGTGATCCGGCACGCCTTGCAGTGCCGGGTCTTGCCGGTTCACCACCAGCAGGTCGGCGCGCGCGCCGAGCTGCAGGCCCCAGCGTGACAGGCCCGCAGCGCCTGCGCTGCCTTCGAGCATGGTGTCGAAGAGTCGCGCCGCGGTGGCGCTGCGGCCTGCGCCGGGTTCGGCGCTGATGTTGCGCCGCCGGTGCACCAGGCGCTGGCCATACTCCAGCCAGCGCAGCTCTTCGGGCCAGGCGCGTGTCACCTGGCTGTCGGAGCCCAGGCTCAACTTCACGCCCGACTTCAGCCAGCCGGGCAGATCGGCCAGACCATCGCCGAGGTTGGCTTCGGTGCCCGGGCACAGCACCACTGCGGCACCGCAGCGCGCCACCGCGTCGATCTCGGCAGGCACGCTGTGCGTGGCGTGCACCAGGTGCCAGCGCGCGTCGATCGGCACGTTGCTGGTCAGCCAGTCGATCGGGCGCTGGCCGCTGCTGGCCAGGCAATCGTCGACCTCGGCGGTCTGCTCGGCGATGTGGATGTGCACCGGCCCGCTGGTGGCGCCGCGGGCCAGCGCGGCGATCGATTCCGGCCGCGCCGCGCGCAGCGAGTGGATGGCCACGCCGCTGCTGACGAGCGGGCGCTGGGCGGTGTCGATGGCGCGCTGCATCGCCAGCACGTCGTTCGCGTTGGTGGCGAAGCGTCGCTGGTCGGGGCGAAGCTGTGGGGCTTCGAACCCGGCTCGTTCGTAGAGCACCGGCAGCAACGTGATGCCGATGCCGGCGTCCTGCGCTGCATCGGCCAGCGACCAGGCCAGCAGCGCCGGGTCGGCATAGGGCGTGCCGTTGGGGGCATGGTGCAGGTAGTGGAACTCGCAGACCTGCGTGTAGCCACCCATCAGCAACTCCGCGTACAGGTGCGCGGCCACCGCGCGCAACTGCTCGGCGTTGATCTTCAGCGCCACGCCGTACATGCGGTCGCGCCACGACCAGAAGTCGTCGTGCGCGCCGACCAGCGTTTCGGCATGGCCGACAAAGGCGCGCTGGAAGGCGTGGCTGTGCGCATCGAC
>JANNQO010000229.1:0-9996 GCA_031400795.1 Rubrivivax sp.
CTGCGCGCACCAGCGCCTCGACCGCGCGCCGGTTGACAGTGCGCTTGTCCACGCGCCGGCACAGGTCGAACAGGCCGGTGAACGGCCCGGCCTTGCGCGCTTCCAGGATCGCCCCGACCGCCGACTCGCCGGTGCTGCGCACAGCGCCCAGGCCGTAGCGGATGGTTTTTGCATCCACCGGCCGAAAGCGGTAGTCCGACGCGTTGATGTCCGGCGGCAGCACGGCCAGCCCATTGGCGAGCGCGTCCTCGTGGAACTGGCGCACCTTGTCCGTGTCGTCCATGACGAGGGACAGGTTGGCCGCCATGAACGCGGCGCCGTGGTGCGCCTTCATGTAGGCGGTCTGGTAGGCGAGCAGCGCGTAGGCGGCAGCGTGCGACTTGTTGAAGCCGTAGCCGGCGAATTTCTCCATCAGGTCGAAGATCTCGTCGGCCTTGGCCTCTGGGATGCCGTGTGTAGCCAGCGCGCCGGCGCGGAATTTCTCGCGCTCCTTGGCCATTTCCTCGGCCTTCTTCTTGCCCATCGCGCGGCGCAGCAGGTCGGCGCCGCCCAGGCTGTAGCCGCCCAGGATCTGCGCGGTCTGCATCACCTGTTCCTGATAGACGAAGATGCCGTAGGTCTCGGCGAGCACCGGTTCCAGCAGCGGGTGCGGCCAGGTCACCGCCTCCTTGCCGTTCTTGCGCGCGCAAAAGCTCGGGATGTTCTCCATCGGGCCCGGGCGGAACAACGCATACAGCGCGAACAGGTCCTCCAGCCGCGAAGGCCGGGCCTCGCGCAACATGCCCTGCATGCCGCGGCTTTCGAACTGGAAGATGGCCTCGGTGTGCGCGTCGCTGAAGAGTTTGTAGACCTTCGGGTCGTCGAAAGGCAGCTGGTCGTAGTCGAAGTTCTCGCGCCCCGGGCGGCGCGCGCGCACGAGCTTCTTCGCATGTTCGAGGATGGTCAGCGTGGCCAGGCCCAGGAAGTCGAACTTCACCAGGCCGATGGCCTCGACATCGTCCTTGTCGTACTGGCTGACCGCGTTGTCGCTGCCGGGCTGCTGGTACAGCGGGCAGAAATCGGTGATCTTGCCCGGCGCAATCAACACGCCGCCGGCGTGCATGCCGACATTGCGCACGATGCCTTCGACACGCGTGGCCAGCTGCAGCAGCTCGCGCACCTCTTCGTCGGCGGCCTCGCGCTGCGCCAGCTCGGGCGCTTCCTTGCGCGCGTAGACCACGCTGCTGTCGGGTTCGTCGGGCACCGGTGCCAACGTCACGACCTTGCCAGGCGGCGCGGGGATGAGCTTGGCGATGCTGTCGACATGCCCATAGCCCATGCCCAGCACGCGCCCGACGTCGCGCAGCGCGGCCTTGGCGGCCATCGTGCCGAAGGTGGCGATCTGGCTCACCGCATCGCGGCCGTATTTCTGCTTCACATAGTCGATGACGCGCTCGCGGTTGGCCTGGCAGAAGTCGATGTCGAAGTCGGGCATCGAGACGCGCTCGGGGTTCAGGAAGCGCTCGAAGAGCAGCTGGTAGGCCAGTGGGTCGAGGTCGGTGATGAGCAGCGAATAGGCGACCAGCGAGCCGGCGCCCGAGCCGCGCCCCGGGCCGACCGGGCAGCCGTTTGCCTTGGCCCAGACGATGAAGTCCGAGACGATCAGGAAGTAGCCCGGAAAGCCCATCGCGACGATGGTGTCGAGCTCGAAGGCCAGGCGTGCTTCGTACTCGGCACGGCGCGCTTCGCGTTGGCCCGGATCGGGGTACAGCGCGTGCAGCCGCCGCTCCAGCCCGGCCACCGACTGGGCGCGGAAGTAGGCCTCGATCGGCGAACCGTCGGGCGTGGGGAAGTCGGGCAGCTGAGCCTTGTTGAGGGTGAGCTCGAGGTTGCAGCGGCGTGCGATCTGCACGCTGTTGGCGGTGGCCGAGGGGATATCGGCGAACAGCTGCTCCATCTCGGATTGCGTCTTGAAGTGCTGCTGCGGCGAAAAGCGGCGCACCCGCTTGGCGTTGCCGAGCAGCTCGCCTTCGGCGACGCAGACACGCGCTTCGTGGGCTTCGAAGTCCTCGCGTTCGAGAAACTGGATCGGGTGCGTGGCCACTACCGGCAGCGCCAGACGCGCGGCCAGCGGCACCGCGGCGCGCACATGGGCTTCGTGGCTGGCCAGGCCCGCGCGCTGCAGCTCGATCACGAAGCGTGCGGGGAAGATCGCCGCCAGGCGCAGCGCGATGGCCTCGGCACGCGGCGTATCGCCGGCCAGCAGCGCCAGACCCACCGCGCCGAGATCGGCGCCCGAGAGCGCGATCAGCCCTTCGCCCAGCTCGGCCAGCCAGTCCCACTTCACCCAGGCCTGGGCCCGCTGTACGTTGCCCGTCCAGGCGCGTGCGAGCAGCTGGCACAGATTCAGGTAGCCGCGCAGGTTCTGCACCAGCACGAGCAGCCGCGTAGCCTGCTTCTCGCCCTCCTGCAGCGGCTCGAGCCACAGGTCGGCGCCGATGATCGGCTTCACGCCCTGAGCGCGGCAGGCCTTGTAGAACTTCACCGCGCCGAACAGATTCGCGAGGTCGGTGATGGCCAGCGCGCCTTGTGCGTCCTGGCGTGCCGCGGCGGCGGCAGCGTCGATACGCAAGGTGCCATCGACGACGGAGAACTCGGTGTGGGTGCGCAGGTGGACAAAGGGCATGCGGGCATTCTAGGAATCGGCCCTGTCGGTGATTCCACCAATGGCCGGCCAGTTGAAGTTCTTTATATTCGCATTCACTGATATTTGAACTGCATCTTGCCCGAAAACCCTGCGCCTCCCGGCCGCCCGCGCAAGGCGCCGGAGAACTTCCTCTCCCGTGAAGCCGTGCAGGCGGTGGCCCGTGAAGCGCGTGCCGGACGGCGTGATCTGCTGCGCGCGGCGCTGGGTTCGGCGTTGTCGGCTGCGGCTGCCGGTGCGGCCGTGGCGCAGGTAGCGGCAACGCCGCCCGAAGGCGGTGACCCGAACATCCTGGCGCTGCCGGCGCACAGCCGCGGCCTCGGCCAGCCGGTGGCCACCGAAGGCTACGGCAGGCCCTCCCGGCACGAAGCCAACGTGCAGCGCCGCCAGAGCCCGGGCCTGACGCAGACCAACCAGGCCTCGGTGTCGTTCGCGCCGTTGCAATCACTGTTCGGCATCGTCACGCCCAGCGGCTTGCACTTCGAGCGCCACCACCAGGGTTGGTGGGATGTCGATCCTGCCAAACACCGGCTGATGGTCAACGGCAGCGACGCCGCTCTCGTCAAGCGGCCGATGGTGTTCACGATGGATGAACTGATGCGGCTGCCGTCGGTGTCGCGCTTTCACTTCATCGAGTGCGGTGCCAACACCGGCATGGAATGGGGCAACGTGGCGGTGCCCACCGTGCAGTACACGCACGGCATGCTGAGCTGCTGCGAGTTCACCGGCGTGCCATTGAGGATCCTGCTCGAGATGGCCGGCGCGGACATGAAGCGCGGCCGCTATGTGCTCGCCGAGGGCGCAGACGGATCGTCGATGACGCGCACGATCCCGATGGCGTTGATCGAGTCGGGCGAGGTGCTGGTGGCCTTTGCTGCCAACGGCGAGATGCTGCGCCCGGAGAACGGCTACCCGCTGCGCCTGGTGGTGCCCGGCGTGCAGGGCGTGAGCTGGGTGAAGTGGCTGCGCCGCATCGAAGTCGGCGACCAGCCCTGGGCGACCAAGGACGAGACGCTGCACTACGTCGACCTGATGCCCGACGGTCAGCACCGCCAGTACACGAGCCTGCAGGAATGCAAGAGCGTGGTCACCACCCCCTCGGGCGGCCAGGTGCTGCAGGGTCGTGGCTACCACCAGATCTCGGGACTGGCCTGGTCGGGGCGCGGCAAGGTGGCGCGCGTCGATGTCTCGGTCGACGGTGGCCGCAGCTGGCGCGTGGCGCGATTGCAAGCGCCGGTGATGGACAAATGCCTGACGCGCTTCACGCTCGATTGGGCCTGGGACGGCAAAGCCGCGCTGATCCAGAGCCGCGCCATTGATCAGACCGGCTACGTGCAGCCGAGCTACCGGCAGCTGCGCGCGGTGCGCGGCTCGCGCTCGATCTATCACAACAACGCGATCCAGACCTGGTGGGTGCAGGACAGCGGCGAGGTCGGCAATGTCCAGCTGTCGTAGCCGGGTCGTCTCCACCTTGGCCGCCTTGCTGCTCGGCGCGGCTGGCGCGCTCGCCCAGCCCTACGCCGGCATCGGCCGCACCGCCACGGCGAAAGAAATTGCCGCCTGGGACACCGACGTGCGCCCGGACTTCAAGGGATTGCCCGCGGGCAGCGGCTCGGTGCGACAGGGGATGGAACTCTGGGAAAGCCAGTGCGCCTCGTGCCACGGTGTCTTCGGCGAGAGCAACGAAATCTTCCAGCCCATCGTCGGCGGCACGACGCAGGCCGATGTCGCCAGCGGCCGCGTCGCCAGCCTGCGCGAGACCGCGGGCTCGCAGGGCCGCACCACGCTGATGAAACTCTCGACGCTGTCGACGCTGTGGGACTACATCCAGCGCGCGATGCCGTGGAACAGCCCCAAATCGCTGACCGTCGACCAGACCTACGCCGTCACTGCCTACATCCTGAACCTGGGTGGCATCGTCACCGAGGACTTCGTGCTCTCCGAGCGCAACATCCGCGAGGTGCAGGCCCGGCTGCCCAACCGTCTGGGCAAGAGCCCTTTGCATGCACATGCGATGTGGCCCGGCACCAGCGCGGCACCGGACGTGAAGGCCCAGGCGTGCATGAAGGACTGCGAGTCCGCGTCGCGGATCGCTTCGTCGATCCCCGACTACGCGCGCAACGCCCATGGCAACCTGGCCGAGCAGAACCGGCTCGTCGGCGCGATGCGTGGCATGAGCACGCCGGGCCGCCCCGAGGGCGAATACCGGGGTGCGCAGCACGAAGGTACTCCAGTGAACACAGGCGCGGCCCAGCCGGCGCGCGGTAGCGCAACCGCGTCGCCGGTGCAGGCATTGTTGAAGCAGCACAATTGCCTGGCTTGCCATGGATTGGACACGAAGGGGGTCGGGCCCGGACTGACGGACGTGGCGGCCAAGCATGCAGCGCGCGCGGACGCGCCAGCCTACTTCGAGCAGCGCATCGTCGCCGGATCGAGCGGCGTGTGGGGGAATATCCCGATGCCCGCACAGTCGCTGCCGGCCGCCGATGCCCGCACCATTGCGGCCTGGCTGGCCGCAGGTGCCAAGTAGCGAATCAGCCCACGAGACTAGGAGTCGACGATGCACAACCGACGAGACGTTCTGGCGCGCAGCGCTGCGGTGACCGCTGCGCTCGTCGCCGCCGGCCTGTTGCCCGCACAGGCACAGACGAGCTGGAACAAGACCGCCTTCGAGGGCAAGAGCCTGGCCGACGTGGCCAAGGCCTTCGGCGGCGCCGCACCCACCGAAAGCAGGGACGTGACCCTGACCGGCCCCGACATCGCCGAGAACGGCGCCGTGGTGCCGGTGGGCTGCTCCACCACGCTGGCCGGCGTGAAGCGCCTGGCACTGCTGGTGGAGAAGAACCCCAGCGTGCTGGCCGCGGTGTTCGACGTGAGCGACGCGGTGGACGCCAGCTTCAACACGCGCGTCAAGATGGGCCAGTCGTCCAACGTGATGGCGGTGGCGATGATGGGCGACGGCCGGGTCTTCTTCGCGCAGAAGGAGATCAAGGTCACGCTCGGCGGTTGTGGCGGTTGAGAACTGGAGAACAACATGGCAGACCCGATGCGCATTCGCGCCCAAGTCTCCGGCAACGCGGCCACCGTGCGCGTGCTGATGAGTCACGAAATGGAAACCGGCCAACGCAAGGATTCGGCCGGCAAGACCATCCCCGCCTGGTACATACAGGAGGTGAGTGCCACGCACAACGGCAAGGCCGTGCTGGCGGCGCAATGGGGCCCGTCGGTGGCGAAGAACCCGTTTCTGCAATTCAATGTCAGGGGCGCGAAGGCCGGCGACAAGATCACCGTGACCTGGAAGGACAATCGCGGCGAGACCCGCACCGACGAAGCCATGGTGAGCTAGCGCTATGAGGTCTCTGCTGCTGGCCGCTACCGTCATGGCGGCGTCGTTGGGCACGCTCGCTCAACCCAAATCCGCCGCTGACGGCATCGCCCAGTACCGCGCGATGCTCGCCGATGGCAACCCGGCCGACCTCTTCGAAGCCAAAGGCGAGGTACTGTGGAAACGCGCGCGGGGGCCGAAGAACGCGTCGCTCGAACGCTGCGACCTGGGCCTGGGTGCGGGTGTCGTCAAGGGCGCCTTCGTGCAGCTGCCGCGCTGGTTCGACGACACGAAGAAGGTGCAGGACCTGGAATCGCGGCTGCTTTCATGCATGGACGCGCTGCAAGGCCTGAACGTCACCGAGATCGCCGCCACACCCTTCGGCCGCGGCGAACAAGCGAACATGGAAGCGCTGGTGGCCTATGTCTCCGCGGCATCGCGCGGCCTGAAGTTCGACCTGCCGCAATCGCACACGCAAGAGAAGGTGATGTACGAGGTGGGCAAGCGAACCTTCTTCTTCCGCGGCGGCACGCATGATTTTTCCTGCGCCTCGTGCCACGCCGTGGACGGGCTGCGCGTGCGGCTGCAGGACCTGCCGAATCTGACCAGGAACCCCGGCGACGGCGTCGGCTTCGCGGCCTGGCCGGCGTACCGCGTCTCCAGCGGCGAGCTGTGGGGCATGCAAAGGCGGCTGAACGACTGCTACCGCCAGCAGCGTTTCCCGTACCCGGGGTACGGCTCGGAGGTGACCGTGGCCCTGGGCGTCTACATGGGCGTGAATGCCAAAGGCGCGGAATCGATCGCGCCGTCGATCAAGCGCTGAAGGAGGCCACCGCATGACCCGATGGACACTCGTGGCGCTGGCTTTGCTGGGCGCTGGATGCGCTTCGCTGCCGTCGTCTCAGGAACTCGACGCGCTGGCGTTGCAGCTGCACCAGACCTCGTTCACGGACCGCGGCATCGCCAAGATCGACCGCATCAAACAAGACCTTGACCAGCAGGCCTGCTCCAGCGAACAGCCGCCGGCCGAGAGCGTGGCCGAACGCATCCAGGCGCAGGCTCGCGCTGCCGTGCCGCACCCGGCCGAGGGCTACTTCGGCGATTGGCGCGAAGGCGAAAAACTCGCGCAAAACGGCCGCGGCATGACCTGGACCGATGCCTCGGCCGCACCCACCGCCAACGGCGGCAACTGCTACAACTGCCACGAGATCAGCAGGCAGGAGATCTCTTTCGGCAACATCGGCCCGAGCCTGTACCAGTACGGCAAGATCCGCGGCGTGAGCGACCTGAAGTCGCCCAGCTCACAGGGCATCGTCGAATACACCTGGGCCAAACTGTGGAACGCGCGCAGCTACTCGGCCTGCTCGCAGATGCCGCGCTTCGGGCACAAGGGCTTGTTGAACCAGAAGCAGCTCGCGCATTTGATGTCGCTGCTGCTCGACCCACAATCGCCGGTGAACGCGCAGTAACGTTCGATGTCACTGACGAGAAGGGAGTTCGGCCAGGTGCTGGCCGCGGGTTCGGTCGCGGGCATGGCGCTCACGCGCTTCGCCGAGGCCGACGCCAAGACAGCCGAAGCGGGTTTGTACGACGTGCCGCCGCTGGGCACCGGCGCGGGCCACGTCAGCCTGCTGCACATGACCGATTGCCATGCGCAGCTGCTGCCGATGCGCTTTCGCGAGCCGAGCGTGAACCTGGGGCTGGGCGCAATGAACGGACAACTGCCGCACCTCGTCGGCGGGCAGTTGCTCAAACAGGCCGGTGTGCAGCCGGGAACGGCGCTGGCCCACGCCTACACATCCATCGACTTCGAGCGCGCCTCACGCCGCTACGGCCGAGTCGGCGGGTTCGCGCACTTGGCCACGCTGGTCAAACGCCTGAAAGCGAGCCGCCCCGGGGCGCTGCTTCTGGACGGCGGCGACACCTGGCAAGGCTCGGCCACCGCGCTGTGGAGCCAGGGCCAGGACATGGTCGACGCGGCACTGCTGCTCGGTGTGGAGCTGATGACCGGCCACTGGGAGTTCACGCTCGGCATGCAGCGCGTCAAGCACATCGTCGAGCACGACTTCAAGGGCCGCATCGAGTTCCTCGCGCAGAACATCAAGACGCAGGATTTCGGCGACCCGGTGTTCGCGCCTTTTGTGATGCGTGAGATCAACGGCGTGCCGATGGCTATCGTCGGCCAGGCCTTCCCGTACACGCCGATCGCCAACCCGCGCTACTTCGTCGCCGACTGGGAGTTCGGCATCCAGGAGCCGGCAATGCAAAAGACCGTCGACGAGGCACGCGGCAAAGGCGCGCAACTCGTGGTGCTGCTGTCGCACAACGGCATGGACGTGGACTTGAAGCTCGCCAGTCGCGTGCGCGGCATCGACGTCATCCTCGGCGGACACACGCACGACGGTGTGCCGGTGGCGGTGCCGGTGGCGAACCCCGGCGGCACCACGCTGGTCACCAACGCCGGCAGCAACGGCAAGTTTCTCGGCGTGATGGATGTGAAGGTCAGCGGCGGCAGGATGGTCGAGCACCGCTACCGCTTGCTGCCGATCTTTGCGAACCAGCTCACGCCGGATGCGGAGATGGCCGCGCTGATCCAGCGCCTGCGCGCGCCGCACGAAACCAAGCTGGCCGAGAAGCTCGCCATCACCGACGGCCTGCTTTACCGCCGCGGCAACTTCAACGGCAGCTGGGACCAGTTGCTGCTCGACGCGATGATGGAGGTGCAAGGCGCCGAGATCGCCTTCTCGCCGGGCTTTCGCTGGGGCACGAGCCTGTTGCCCGGCGAGACCATCACGCGCGAACTGCTGATGGACCAGACCGCCATCACCTACCCGCACACCACGCTCACGACGATGAGCGGCGAGACCATCAAGACCATCCTCGAAGACGTGGCCGACAACCTCTTCAACCCCGACCCGTACTACCAGCAGGGCGGCGACATGGTGCGCGTGGGCGGACTCAGCTACCGCATCACGCCGAGCGAGAAGATGGGTTCACGCATCGGCGACTTGCGCCTGGTCGGCCGGCCGCTGCAGGCCGACAAGAGCTATCGCGTGGCCGGCTGGGCCCCGGTGGCCGAAGGCGCACGCGATGCCGGCACGAAGCCGATCTGGGAGGTGGTGGAGACCTGGCTCGCATCGCGGCCGGGCAAGCGTGTGAGCCGGCTGCGCATCAACACGCCGACAATGTCGGGCGTGGCCGGCAACCCTGGCCTGGCCGTTTGAAGGAGCGCCCCATGCGTCGATCGATGATCGCCATCGCCTTGCTGACTTGCACGCTGGCCGCCAGCGCGCAGGACAAGGTCATCTACCACGTCAACGACACAGCGGCGGCGGCGCTGCCGACGCTGCGCAACATCCGCAACCATCTGGACACCGACCCGACCGCGAGGATCACGGTCGTCACGCACGCGCTGGGCGTCGATTTCCTGATGGAAGGCGCGAAGGATCCGAGCGGCAGCCCGTATGCCGGCCCCGTCTCGGCGCTGGTGGCGCGCGGCGTGAAGTTCGAGGTCTGCGAGATCACGCTGAAGAACCGCAGCCTCAAGCGCGAGCAGTTCCTGCAAGAGGCCGAGTTCACGCCCTCGGGCGTGGTGCGGCTGGCCAAGCTGCAGGGCCAGGGCTGGGCTTACATCAAGCCTTGACTACGTTTGCCTGCAGCGCACCTTTGCTCTGCTGCACGACCTCGCGCAAGCGCTCACATGCAGTTGCAGGGTTACAGGAGCTTTTCCTGCGGGTTGGGTTCCAGAGATCGAATCTTCTCCCAGAACTCGAGGGCCCTCGAATGCCGAGCGGCGAATGCCAACCAATACAGCGGCTGGTTCGTCTCGCCGGTGACAAGCTCGGGAACCTCCGCGGTGTTTATGCCGATCGCGCGCAGTAGATTGCGCCAGTGCTCGAGTATCCGCGCACGCACGTAGAAGTCCGGTCGGCCAACGTCATCGACATGCGCCCGCCACCCTGGTGCGAAGGCATCGAGCGGCGAGTTT
>JANNQO010000230.1:0-49089 GCA_031400795.1 Rubrivivax sp.
GATGCAGTCGCCCATCGTCTTGTGCGCTTCGTGGACGAGCAGCGCGCAGAACTCGGGCAGGCGTGCTTCGAGCGCGTCCGCAGCGCGGTTCAACAGCGCCGCGCGTTCGGCCAGCGGCCTTGCGCTCCAGGCCTCGAAGCCAGCATGCAGCTGCGCCATCGCCGTGCTGGCCTCGGCCTGGGTCGCCATCGCCACCGGCTCGATGCGCACGCTGGCCAGCGCCGCGTCGAGTGGCTCGCGCATCGTGATGCAGGCCAGGTCAGCCCCGATCGAGTTGCGCCGCGCCGCGCCGTACAGCGCGATCGGCAGCGGCAGCGCCGGCTCGGTGCTCGCCGCCAGCGGTGACGCGAGCAGCACTTCGGCGCTCACGGCTTCGTCGGCCAGCTGGTGCACGAACGACGAGTTGGCACCGTTCTCGAGCAGCCGCCGCACGAGATACGCGAGCAGGTCGCGGTGCTCGCCCACCGGCGCGTACACGCGGCACGGGATCGTGCCCTCGCGCAGCGCCTCGCCCCCGCGAAGCACTTCTCTGTAGACGCCTTCGCCCATCCCGTGCAGTCGCTGCATCTCGAAGCTCGCGTTGGCACGCCGCGCCATCTGCACGATCGCCGCAACCGTGCCCGCGTTGTGCGTGGCGAACTGCGGGTAGATCACCGCGTGGTGCGCGATCAGCCGCTCGGCACAGGCCAGGTAGTTGATGTCGGTGTGGTGCTTGTGCGTGAAGACCGGGTAGCCGGGCAGGCCGGCCTCCTGCGCGCGCTTGACTTCGCCGTCCCAGTACGCGCCTTTCACGAGGCGCACCATGAAGCGCAGGCCATGCTGCTGGCCGATGCGCGCCACCTCGTCGACCACTGCCAGCGCGCGGGTCTGGTAAGCCTGCACCGCGAGACCGAAGCCGGCCCAGCTCGGGAATGTCTTCGCGATGCGCTGGGCGAGGGCTTCGAAGACATCCAGCGACAGCTCCAGCCGGTCGCTTTCTTCGGCGTCGATGGTCAGGTTGATGTTGGCGCGCGCAGCCGGTTCGATCAGGCTCCACACGCGTGGCAGCAGCTCAGCGGCCACACGCGCGCGCTGCGCGTCTTCGTAGCGCGAGAACAAGGCGCTCAATTTGATGGAGATGCCGTCGCCTTCCATCGGTGACGTGGCGACGCGACTGCCCGCAATCGCCGCGATCGCGTCGCGGTAAGACGACAGATAGCGCTCGGCATCACGCTCTGTGCGCGCGCCTTCGCCGAGCATGTCGTAGGAGAAGCGCAGCACGCTCAGCTCCTTGCGCTGCGACGCCGCTTCGCCCATCGCCTCGCCGATGGTGCGGCCGAGCACGAACTGGCGGCCCAGCAGCTGGATCGCGCGCACAGTGGCGGCGACCACGGTCTTCGCGCCGAGTCGCTGGAACAGTCCGGGCGGGTTCTCGTCTTCGGGCAAGAAGCGTTTGGACAGGGCAATCGCGCTCGCCGAAAGGCTGGCCAGCATCTTGTACGGCCCGTCGGTCGGCGCGCTGTCGAAATCGGCGCGGCCGAGCTGATCGGCGGTCAGCGCGATCGCCGTCTCGGCATCGGGCACGCGCAGCAGCGCCTCGGCCAGCCGCATCAGCGCCAGGCCTTCGGCACTGGAGATCGGGTACTCGCGCAGCAGCGATTCCATCGCCCAGAACGGCGCCGGCTTGTCGCGCACCGCCTGCACCCAGGGCTTGGCGGCTTTGATGACCATCGGCCAATCGAGCCGGCCTTGCAGCGTGGCCAGCGATTCGGCAACACCGTCCGCCTCGGTGCGGTACGGGAAAGGAAGGCGGGCGCGCGGGGTCGGGTGCATGGCGAGGGTCCTGGCGAGGGATAGCGAAGGATGCGCAGCTTATGCCCCGGATCGCCGAGAAGGATTCGGAGTTAGCCGCAGCGGGCCGAGAATCCCTGTGGTCTGGGCGCTGCCGGGCGTGCGCGAAACGCGCACCTACGCGGTGATGGAAGAGGTGAAGCACACCTCGTTGATCAAGGTTTGATCCGCCCTCACTGCACCTGGCCGGACCCGCCCAGGTCGCTCTGCAACCAGGCCCGCGCGGCCTGCGCCGACAACGGCCTGCCCAGGTGAAAGCCCTGCCCCACCGGGCAGCCGAGTTCCAGCAACAGCTCGCTCTGCGCCTCGCTCTCGATGCCCTCGGCGACGATCGCCTTGCGCAGCGAATGGCCAAGCTGGACGATGGCGCGCACCACGGCGAGATCCTCGCTGCCCCGTTTCAGCCGTGACACGAACGAACGATCGATCTTCAAGCTGTCCACCGGCAGACGCGCCAGCTGGGCGAGCGTCGAATGCCCGATGCCGAAATCGTCCACGGCAAGCTTCACCCCCAGGCGGCGCAGCTCGGCCAGCAGCTCAGTCGCACCGGCGATGCGCGACATCAGGATGTCCTCAGTCAACTCGAGCGTCAAGGACTGCGGGCGCAGCGAGGCCTCGACGAGGGCCCGGCTGACGCGGGCGACGAAGCTGCGCTGCGCCAGATCCGCGGCGGAGACGTTGATGCTCATCGTCAGCTCCGACCACTGCGGGCCGAGTTGCTGCCAGCGCCGCAGCTGCTGGCAGGCACAGTGCAGCACGAAGTCGGAGAGCTGCGGCATCAGCCCGGTCTCTTCGGCCACGGCCAGGAACTGCGCCGGGTGCAGCATGCCGCGCTGCGGGTGCGCCCAGCGCACCAGCGCTTCGAAACCGGTCAGCCGCTTGCTGGCCAGGTCGACCAGCGGCTGGTACTCCACCATCAGCTGGCCGGTCGTGATGGCCAAGCGCAACTGGCCTTCGAGCTGCAGCCGCTGCGATACCGCCGTGTGCAGACTTTGATCGAACACCGCGTAGCGCCCACGGCCGTCGTTCTTGGCCTTGTACAAGGCGTTGTCGGCGTCGCGCAGCACGGCCTCGGCGCTGCTGTAGCCCAGGCTGCTGAAGGTGATGCCGATGCTCGCGCTGGCGACGATCTCCACGCCGCCGGCCAGCCGCAGCGGCGCGCGCAACGCTTCCATCAGCCGGTCGGCCAGCGCGATGGCGTCTTTTTCATGGCCGATGTCGGCGACCAGCACCGCGAACTCGTCGCCGCCCAGCCGCGCCACCAGGTCCTGCGGGCGCAGCTTGTCGGCGATGCGCTGCGCCACCTGCTTGAGCTGCTCGTCGCCGGCGCCGTGGCCCAGGCTGTCATTGACGATCTTGAAGCGGTCGAAGTCCAGGTACATCGTCGCGAACGGATGCGGCGGCTCGCTGTTCGCCGCGCTCACCGCTTCGGCCAGCCGCTCCATGAAACGGCGCCGATTCGGCAGCCCGGTGAGCGGGTCGTGGTAGGCCAGGTGCTGCATCTCGTGCAGGTGGCGCTGGTGGGACGCAGTCTCGCGCGCCAGTGCCGCGCCTTCGCGCTCGGTGGCGCTGGCCGCGGCTTCGCGCAGGGCTTCGTCCAGTTCTTGCTGGCGGAAGTAGAAGTGCAGCGTCACCAGCACCATCGCCACCAGCGGCAGCATCACCCACAGCACGCCGGCGCCGTCCTCGCGCCAGGCCACGAACAACAGCGCCGCCACCGCCGCGCTGCCGGCGTACGCGATGCCGACCCAGCGGAACAGGCTCAGCGTGCCGCCGACCTGCCAGAACGGCTCGCGTTTTTTTAGCCGCGGCACGCCGGCCACCAGGTGCACGGTGGCGGCGAAGTACAGCAGCGCGAAGAGCATCATCGCGGCCATGGCGCCGGCAGCGCCCTGCCATCCGAGCTGGCCCAGACGCGCCGGTGTCGCCTCCAGCAAGGCGCCTGAAGCGCCCATCGCCAAAGCCGCTGCGGCGGGACTGAAGATGCGGCTGGTCCAGCGCTTGGAGGTGCGCAGCGAGCCGACGAAGGCTTCGCCCGCCGCCGCCACCACCGCCGCGGCGCTGCCCAGCAGCAGCAGCAGCAGGAAGATGAAGATCTCTCCGGCCACGAAGGAGTTCTTCGAGCCCGGCACGCGCATCGGGAAGAGGCCGGCCAGCATCGCCAGCAGCATCGCGGCGACGATCTTCGCCGCGTCGGCGGCCGGCAGCGCCGCCATGCCGGCCAGCGCCCAGGCCAGCACCAGCGCACCGCCGCCGACCACCGCCCACCAAAAGGCGGCGCTGGCGCGGTTGTAGTCCGGCATCAGCGCGGCGTGCAGCCGCTGCCAGGGGGGAAACGCGGCATGCGCACTCATCTCGAACGTTGTTCAGTGGATCGTCGGCGCGCCGAGCACCGGCGCGGGCAGCTGCACCGCCGCCGCCCGGCCCACCGCCTGCCACGCACCTGTCATGAGTGCCGAGGTGACGTCGGCCGCCGGCATCGGTCGCGCCAGGTGGAAGCCCTGCCCGAGCCGGCAGCCGAGCTCGCGCAGCTGCTCGAGCTGCTCGGCCGTCTCGATGCCTTCGGCAACCACGGTCTTGCCCAGCGAACTGCCCAACAGCACGATCGAGCGCACCACCGCCGCCTCGTTGCTGCCGGGCGCCAGGCGGGCCACGAACGAGCGATCGATCTTCAGGTGGTCGATCGGCAGCGTGGAGAGGTGACTGAGCGACGAATAGCCGGTGCCGAAGTCGTCGATGGCCAGCAGCACCCCCAGGCGGCGCAGCTCGGACAGCACCGAAAGCGCCCCTTCAAGCCGCTCCATCAGGATGTTCTCGGTGAGTTCGACGCACAGCTCGTGCGGCCGCAACCCTGCTTCGACCAGCGCACGCGTCACGCGCGCCACGAAGGCGCCTTGGGCGATGTCGTGGCCGGAGATGTTGACGTTCATCGTCAACGGCGCGGCGTCGGCGTCGCTGGGCTGCCATTCCCGTTTCCATTCGGCCAGTTGCCGGCACGCGCAGTGCAGCACGAAATCGGTGAGCCGCATCATCAGCCCGGCCTCTTCGGCGATCGGCAGGAAGGCCGCCGGACTGATGGTGCCGTCGCTCGGATGGTGCCAGCGCACCAGCGCCTCGAAGCCGGCCAGCGCGCCACTGGCCAGATCGATCACCGGCTGGTAGACCACCGCCAGCTGGCCCTCGTCGATGGCGCGGCGCAGCTCGCCTTCCAGACGCAAGCGGCTGGCCACCTCCCTGTGCAGCCCGGCGTCGAACAGCGCGTAGCGCGCCTTGCCGGCGCCTTTGGCCTTGTACATCGCGATGTCGGCGTCGCGCAGCACTTCCTCGGGCGTGGCGTAGCCCAATGCGCTGAAAGTGATGCCGATGCTGGCACTGGTGGTCAGCTCGTTGCCGGCGAGGTGGATGGGCTGGCGCAGCGCCTCCATCAGGCGTTCGGCCAGGTGCACGGCGTAGCGCTCGTGTTCGAGGTGCAGCGCGAGGATCGCGAACTCGTCGCCGCCCAGCCGCGCGACGATGTCGGTGGTGCGCAGCTGCTGCTGGATACGGTGCGACACCTGCACGAGGAACTCGTCGCCGGCGGTGTGGCCCAGGCTGTCGTTGATGAGCTTGAAGCGATCGAAGTCCAGGAACATCACCGCGAAGGCGTCCTGGGCATCCAGCGCCGCGCGCTGCACCGCCTGCGCCAGGTGCTCGTGGAAGCGGCGCCGGTTCGGCAGCCCGGTGAGCGGATCGGTGAAGGCGATGCGCTGCAGGCCTTCTTCGGCTTCGCGGCGCGCGCTGATGTCCTGCACCTGCACGATCAGGCAGGGCAGTTCCGAGCCGCGCTCCGAGAAGTAGCCGCAGTGCAGCGCCACCCACACGGTGCGCCCGCTGCGCGTGCGGCAGCGCAACTCCGCCGCGAAGCCGTCGAAGCCGGGGCGCGCCACGAGCGCCAGCCGGGCGTCGAGCAAACCGCGGTCGTCGTCGAGCACGAAGTGGCGGAAGTCCTGCTCTTGCAGCGCCTCAAGCGGCCGGCCGAGCAGTTCGCGCAGGGCCGGGTTGGTCTGCATCACCACGCCTTCCACGCTGAGCAGCGCCATGCCGATCGAGGCATGCGTGAAGGCGCTCTGGAAGCGCCGCTCGCTGGCTTCGAGTTCGCGCACGTGGCGCGCCGCCAGCTCGGCTTCGCGCGCAGCGGCTTCCTCGCCCGACTGTCGTGCCGCTTCGGCCGCCTCCTGCTGGCGGAAGAAGTAGTGCAGCGTGGCCAGCAGCATCGCCAGCAGCGGCACCATCGCCATCAACACGCCCAGGCCCGATTGCAGGTAGGTCAGGTACAGCAGCGCGGCTACCGCCGCGCTGCCGGCATAGGCGATGCCGACCCAACCGAAGACACCGAACAGGTCGGCCCATTGCAGCGCTTCGTTGCGCTTCAGGCGCGGCACGGCGGTGATGAGCAACGTGTTGATGACGAAGTACACCATCGCCGCGCCCATCGCCGCGACGATCAGCCAGGCAGCTGACCCAGGCGCGTCGTGCCCAAGCCAGCGGCGCGCGGCGTCGAACGCCGCGCCGGCCAGCGACATCGCGATGGCCGCCATCGCCGGACTGACGAGCCGGCTGGTCCAGCGCTTGGAGGTGCGCGAGGCGCCGACTGCGCCCTCGCCGGCGGCCGCCACCACCGCCGCCGCCGGGCCGTGCATCAAGAGCAGCAGAAAGATGAACACCTCGCCGGCCGCGAACGAGTTCTTCGACTGCGGGATGCGCACCGGAAAGATGCCTGCCAGCATCGCGATCGCGGCCCCAGCGGCGACGTGCAGCCAGACCTGCGGCTCGCGCGGCGCGAGGCTGGCCAGCGCCAGCGCGAGGGCCACGCCCCCCATCAGCACGGCGGCCCACCAGTACAGCGCCGCCCGACGGTTGTAGTCGGGCATCAGCGCGGCGTGCAGGCGCCGGGGCCAATGAGGGCTGCGATCGATGGGGGTGGCGGGTCGTGTCACGGAGCAGGCGGCAGATCGCGAAGCCCAACTGGACCGGGGCTGTCGCTCCATTCGGTTTTCGGCCTTGGCCCGGCCAGCTTGAGGGCCCAGGGTTTGCCCGCGGCGTCGGCGACGTCGTACGGACCCGGCGCACGTGCTGGCCGCCGAGCTGCATTGAACAGGCGCTGAGTGTCGCCACAGCAACGAATCGCCGGCCGGAAGGGTCTCGGCGCCGAACAAGGCGCGACCGGTTCGGAAACTGTGCTGTTCTCCGGCGGCTGATTCGGCGATCGCTGCGGCAGCCCCGCTGCTATCGCGAGCCGAAGATCGCCGTGCCCACGCGCACCAGCGTTGTGCCTTCGGCCACCGCGGCTTCCAGATCGGCGCTCATGCCCATCGACAGCGTGTCCAGTTGCAAGCCCTGTGCGTTCAGCGCGACCAGCAGTTCGTGCAGGGCGCGGTGCGGCAGACGCTGGGCTGGGGGGTCGGCGGCCGGCTCGGGCACGGCCATCAGCCCGCGCAGGCACACCCTATCGCTCGGCAGCGCGGCCACGGCATGGGCCAGCGCCGCGGCTTCGGCGGCGGCCAGCCCACTCTTGCTGGCTTCACCGCTGATGTTGACCTGCAGGCACAGCTGCAGCGGCTGCAGCCAGGCCGGACGCTGCTCGGCTAGGCGCTGGGCGATCTTCAATCGGTCGACCGTGTGCACCCAGTCGAAGTTCTCGGCCACGTCGCGGGTCTTGTTGCTCTGCAAAGGCCCGACCAGGTGCCATTGAAGCTTCGCGCGCAGATCGACCAGCGCCTCGATCTTGGCCAGCGCTTCCTGAACGTAGTTCTCGCCGAAGGCCGTTTGGCCGGCGGCATGGGCCCGGCGAACGGCGTCGGCGGGAAAGGTCTTGCTCACCGCCAGCAGCGTGACGGCCGCCTCGACGCGCCCGGCGCCAGCGCAAGCAGCCCGAATGCGCCCCCTGACTTGTTGCAGGTTGTCTTGGATGCTGCCCATAATGGTCTGAACCTCGCTCGCGACTATATGGACATCACTCAACTGCTGGCCTTCTCGGTGAAAAACAAGGCGTCCGACCTGCACCTGTCGGCCGGCCTGCCGCCGATGATCCGCGTGCACGGCGACGTGCGCCGCATCAATGTCGAGCCGCTGGAGCACAAACAAGTGCACGGCATGGTCTACGACATCATGAACGACGCCCAGCGCAAACACTATGAAGACACGCTGGAGTGCGACTTCTCGTTCGAAATCCAGGGCCTGGCGCGCTTTCGCGTCAACGCCTTCAACCAGAACCGCGGCGCCGGCGGGGTGTTCCGCACCATCCCGAGCAAGATCCTCACACTGGAACAGCTCGGCGCGCCGAAGGTCTTTGCCGAACTGTCGCTCAAACCGCGCGGCCTGGTGCTCGTCACCGGCCCCACCGGCTCGGGCAAGAGCACGACGCTGGCGGCGATGGTGAACCACCTCAACGAGAGCGAATACGGCCATGTGCTGACCGTCGAAGACCCGATCGAGTTCGTGCACGAAAGCAAGAAGTGCCTGATCAACCAGCGCGAGGTGGGGCCACACACCTTGTCGTTCGCCAACGCGCTGCGCTCGGCGTTGCGCGAGGACCCCGACGCGATCCTGGTCGGCGAGATGCGCGACCTGGAGACGATCCGCCTGGCGCTCACCGCCGCGGAGACCGGCCACCTGGTGTTCGGTACGCTGCACACCAGCTCGGCGGCGAAGACCATCGACCGTGTCGTCGATGTCTTCCCGGCGGCCGAGAAGGAGATGGTGCGCTCGATGCTGTCGGAATCGCTGCAGGCGGTGATCTCGCAGACTCTGTGCAAGCTGAAGGACGGCTCGGGCCGCGTGGCCGCGCACGAGATCATGATCGCCACCTCGGCGATCAAGAACCTGATCCGCGAGAACAAGATCGCGCAGATGTACTCGTCGATTCAGACCGGACAGAGCCTGGGCATGCAGACGCTGGACCAGAATCTCGTCGACCTCGTGCGGCGCAACGTCATCAGCCCGGCGCAAGCGCGTTCGAAGGCGAAGATTCCCGAGAACTTCCCAGGGTAGGCACCATATGGAACGTGACCAAGCATCCAAGTTCGTCAACGACCTGCTGCGGCTGATGGTCAGCCGCAACGGCAGCGACCTCTTCATCACCGCCGACTTTCCGCCGGCCATCAAGGTCGACGGCAAGGTCACCAAGGTCAGCCCGCAGCCGCTCACCGGCCAGCACACGCTGGCGCTGGCGCGCGCGGTGATGAACGACAAGCAGGCCGCCGATTTCGAACGCACGAAGGAATGCAACTTCGCCGTCTCGCCGCAAGGCATCGGGCGCTTTCGCGTCAACGCCTTCATCCAGCAAGGCAACGTGGGCCTGGTGATGCGCACCATCCCGCAGATCATCCCGACCATCGACTCGCTGGGCCTGCCACCGGTGTTGAAAGAGGTGGCGATGACCAAGCGCGGCCTGGTGATCTTCGTCGGCGCCACCGGCTCGGGCAAGAGCACCTCGCTGGCGGCGATGGTCGACTGGCGCAACGAGAACAGCTACGGCCACATCATCACCGTCGAGGACCCGGTGGAGTTCGTGCACCGGCACAAGAACTGCATCGTCACGCAGCGCGAGGTGGGCATCGACACCGACGACTGGGCGCCGGCGCTGAAGAACTCGCTGCGCCAGGCGCCCGACGTGATCCTGATGGGCGAAATCCGCGACCGCAACACGATGGAGCACGCAGTGGCGTTCGCCGAGACCGGCCATCTGTGCATGGCCACCTTGCACGCCAACAGCGCGAATCAGGCGCTGGACCGCATCATCAATTTCTTCCCCGACGAGCGTCGCGCGCAACTGCTGATGGACCTGTCGCTGAACCTGAAGAGCATGGTTTCACAGCGCCTGTTGCCGCGCGAGCAAGGCAAGGGCCGCGTGGCGGCGGTGGAGATCATGCTCAACTCGCCGCTGATCGGTGACCTGATCTTCAAAGGCGAGGTGGGCGAGATCAAGGAGCTGATGAAGCGCTCGCGCGAACTCGGCATGCAGACTTTCGACCAGTCGCTGTTCGAGCTTTTCGAGAACCGCGTGGTGAGCTATGACGACGCGCTGCGCAATGCCGATTCGGTGAACGACCTGCGCCTGCAGATCAAGCTGCACAGCCAGCGCGCGCGCAACCCCGACCTGTCGGCCGGCACGGAGCACATGCGTGTCATGTAGCGTGTCATGTAGCGCGTGATGTAGCGCGCTGCCGACTCATGGCACGATCGTGGCCATGAGCAGCAGCAAGACCTACGAACCGATTCCACCGCGCCGCGTCGCTTTTCTCGGCCTCGGCGTGATGGGCGACCCGATGGCCGGACACCTGGCCGCCGCCGGCCATTCTGTGAGCGTCTACAACCGCAGCGCCGCCAAGGCCACCGACTGGTGCGCGCGGCACAAAGGCCAGCCGGCAGCGACACCGGCCGCCGCTGCACAGGGCGCCGACATCGTCTTCGCATGCGTCGGCAACGATCACGACTTGCGCGCGGTGGTGCTGGGCGACACCGGCGCCTTTGCCGGCATGAAGCCCGGCGCGATCTTTGTCGACCACACCACCGCCTCGGCCGAAGTGGCGCGCGAGTTGCATGCGGCGGCTCGGTCGCGTGAGCTGCACTTCGTCGACGCGCCCGTCTCCGGCGGCCAGGCCGGTGCGGTGAATGGGTCGCTCACCGTGATGTGCGGCGGCGACACCGAGCCTTTCGAGGTATTGAAGCCGGTGGCGATGGCTTTCGCGCGTGCCGTCACGCGCGTGGGCACAAGCGGAGCCGGGCAGCTGGCGAAGATGGTGAATCAGGTCTGCATCGCCGGACTCGTGCAGGGCCTGGCCGAGGGCATCGCCTTCGGCCAGCGTGCCGGACTTGACATGAAACTGGTGCTCGAGGTCATCGGCAAGGGCGCGGCGCAGAGCTGGCAGATGGACAACCGCGGCAGGACCATGGTTGACGACCGGTTCGATTTCGGCTTTGCGGTGGACTGGATGCGCAAGGACCTCGGCCTGGTGCTCGACGAAGCACGCCGAAACGGCGCCAAGCTGCCGGTGACTGCGCTGGTGGACCAGTTCTACGGCGATGTGCAGGCGATGAGCGGCGGCCGCTGGGATACCTCGAGCCTGATCAAGCGGCTGACGTGAGGGTCACTTCGGTTTGGGTTGCATCTCGGCGAGTTCGGCTTCGCTGATCGTCTCGAAGACACGCACGACCTTCTGCACGCCGCTCACGGCCCGCGCCACCTCGGCCGCGCGGGTGGCTTCGCGCTCGGTGACGCGGCCCATCAGGAACACCGTGCCACGCTCGGTAACCACCTTCAGCGCGTTGGCCTGCAGGTCTTTGGCGTCGATGAACGAGGCCTTGACCTTGCCCGACAGCACCGAATCGTTGGAGCGCACGGTGAGCGACGTGTTGCCCATCACCGCCAGCTCGTTGAGCACCGAGCGCACGTTTTCGATGCGACCCACCACCTGCTCGACGGCCTTTCGGTCGGTTTCCGAAGGCACCTCGCCGGTGATCAGCACCTGCCGGTTGTAGCTGGTGACGTTGACATGGCCGGCCTGCGACACCTCGTTGGCACGGCTGAGCCCTTTGAACTCGATCGCCTGGTCTTCGACCTGCGTGCCGGTGGTACGGCGGTCGGTGGCAACCAGCGCGGTGCCCATCACCGCGCCGCCGAGCATGAGCGGGGCGCAAGCGGGCAAAGACGCGGCAGCGGCGCAGGCGGCCAGGATCAGGGCGGGAGTTCGGGTGTTCATCAGTTTTCCTGTTCACCGAGCAGTTGTTGGTCCAGCGCATCGCACAGGCAATGCAGCACCAGCAGGTGCATTTCCATGACGCGCGCCGGCCGCTCGTGAGGCACGGCCACCAGCACATCGGTTTCCGCCAGCCGCTCGCGCCAGGCTTCGGCGGCAGCGTCGGCCAGTACGATCAGCGTCAGCTCCTTGGCGCGCGCCACATCGGCGGCAGCCAGCAACTCGGCGCGTGGCTCACCGGCATCGATGGCCAGCAAAACATCACCCGGCTGCGCCAGCGCCTGCAGCTCGGCCGCGGCATTGCGGCCCAGGGCCACGGCCGGCAGGCCCGGGCGTTCGCGTTCGAAATGGCCGAGCAGCAGCGTGTGCAGATGCGGGGCCAGCGCCGCGCCGAAGCCGCTGCCACCGATGAGTGCCTTGCCGCCCGAGGTGATGACCGACACGAGGGCCTGCGTGGCATCGGCGACCGCACGGGCCAGGATTTCGGCGCTTTGATACTTGAGGTCGGCGCCTTCGAAGAACTGCTGCTGAATGCGCTGTTCGAGCATGGACATGCATCATATGACAGCGACCTGGCGGCAGCGGTTCCGCCGCGAGCGTCGTCAGCCTGCATCGAATGCGCCGCGCAGCCATTCGATGCGGCTCCCCTCGACGGTCACGACATCGAAGCGGCAGGGCGGTGGCGTGGGCCACCGCATCAGGTAGTGCATCGCCGTCTTCACGATGCGCTGGCGTTTGGCGGCCGAGATGCTCGCCGCCGCACCGCCGAAGGCGGCGTCGCGGCGCGCTCGCACTTCGACGAAGACCAGCGTGCCGCGGTCGCGAAGGATCAAGTCGATCTCGCCGCCGCGGGCGCCGGGTCCCCGCGCGACTCGATAATTGCGCTCCACCAGCGTGAGGCCCCGGGCTTGCAGGTGGGCCAGCGCAAGCGCCTCGGCCTCGTCGCCGCGCGCCTTGGTGGTTTCAGCACTGACCCTCTTGAAGATCAACCCCTCCTCCCTGCTCGATGCCGCCGCGGAGGCCGCCGGCCACCAGCACTACCCCGCCGGCACACTGTACGTGGTGGCCACGCCGATCGGCAACCTGGCCGACCTGACGCTGCGCGCGATTCACGTGCTGTCGCGCGTGCAGGTGGTGGCTTGCGAAGACACGCGTGTCGCTGGACAGCTGCTGCAGCACCTGGGCCTGGTGCCGAGGCTGCTGGCGCTGCACAAGCACAACGAGCGCGAAGCGTCGGCCGCGGTGATCGAGCGCTTGGCCGCCGGCGATTCGGTGGCGATGATCAGCGATGCCGGCACCCCGGCGGTGAGCGACCCCGGCGCGCTGCTGGTTGCCGCGGTGCAGGCGGCGGGGCATCGCAACGTGCCGATTCCGGGCGCGAGCAGCTTGTTGGCCGCGCTGTGCGTGGCCGGTGATGCCGCGGCCTCGGGTTTCCGCTTCGTCGGCTTCCTGCCGGCCAAAGGGGCGCAGCGCGAGCAAGCTCTGCAGGCCGTAGCCGCTGATGGCGACACCCAGGTGCTGTTCGAAGCGCCGCATCGCATCCAGTCGCTGGCTGCGGCATTGGGCATCGCGCAACCCGGGCGCCGCGTGACGCTGTGCCGGGAACTGACCAAACAATTCGAGACCGTGGCCACGATGCCTGGCCACGAGTTGGCGGCCTGGCTGGCGGCCGACGATCAGCGCCAGCGCGGCGAGTTCGTGCTCGTGCTGCACGCGATGCCGGCGGCGGCGGCGCCCGAAGACGGCTTGAGCGCCGATGCCGAGCGCGCCTTGGCGGTGCTGCTGCGCGAGCTGCCGCTGAAGCAGGCCGTGGCGCTGGCCGCCGAGATCAGCGGCGCAGCGCGCAACGCGCTGTACGCGCGCGCTCTCGAGCTCAAGCAATGATTACGGCTTGACCTGTCCGTCGTGCTTCTGGCGATAGATGTCGCGGCTGGCGGCATCCTGCGCGCGGTGCAGAGCGCGGCGCTCGCGCGGGGTGACCACGCCATCGGCCTTGGCCTTCTGTTCGGCGTTCTGGATCGCCCGCTGCTCGCGTGCCAGGCGGCGCCGTTCGTGACCGGTCAGCGCGCCCGAAGCAGCGCCCTGGGCGATGCGTGCGGACTGGTTGGCTTCGCGCTGGTCGACACGCGGCGTGTTGGGCTGCGCCAAGGCGGTGCCGGCGGCCAGCGCGAGCAGGCTGGCAGAGATGAGCGTGGAGAGTTTCATGGTCGGTCCTCGTTAGGTTGGGGGCCCTCGCACAACGGCACCACGATACCCGGGGCGCACCACCACGGGGTGAAGCTCGGTAAAGAAGGTTGAAGGCGCACCGTCCCTAGAATGGGCCGAATCACTCCGAGGCCAGCCCATGATCAGCCGCGAACCGACTCTCGAACGACTGGCCATCGCCCACGCCCAGCTGCTCGAACCTTTCGGCCTGTCGGAGGCTTCGCTGTCGCGCGCGCTGGCGCTGATCGGCGAGCACCGCGTCGACGACGCCGACCTGTACTTCCAGACCACCCGCCACGAAGGCTGGAGCCTGGAAGAGGGCATCGTGAAGAGCGGCAGCTTCAGCATCGACCAAGGCGTGGGCGTGCGCGCGGTGGCCGGCGAAAAGACCGCGTTCGCGTATTCCGACGATCTCACCGAAGCCTCCCTGCTCGATGCCGCGCGCACCGTGCGCAGCATCGCCGCGGCTGGGCAGGACCGTCGCGTGAAACTCGCAAAGAAGCCACGCGTGGCCGCCAGCCGGCTGCTCTACGGCAGCACCGACCCGATCGGCACGCTGGACAGCACGCAGAAGGTGGCGCTGCTGGAGAAGATCGAGAAACTCGCCCGCGCCAAAGACCCACGCATCGTGCAGGTGATGGCCAGCGTCGGCGCCGAACACGACGTGGTGCTGGTGGCCCGCGCCGACGGCACGCGCGCGGCCGACGTGCGCCCGCTGGTGCGCGTAAGCGTGACCGTCATCGCCGAGCAGGACGGCCGCCGCGAACTCGGCTCGGGCGGCGGCGGCGGGCGCTTCGGCCTGGGCTACTTCACCAACGCGATGCTCGAGAGCTACGTGCAGCAGGCCACCAACGCCGCGCTCACCAATCTCGAAAGCCGCCCCGCACCGGCCGGCGAGATGACCGTCGTGCTCGGCCCCGGTTGGCCCGGCGTGCTGCTGCACGAGGCGGTGGGCCACGGCCTGGAGGGCGACTTCAACCGCAAGGGTTCGAGCGTCTTCGCCGGCCGCATCGGGCAGCGTGTGGCCGCCAGGGGCGTGACCGTGCTTGACGACGGCACCATTGCCGACCGGCGCGGCTCGCTGAACGTCGACGACGAGGGCCACGCCACGCAGCGCAATGTGCTCATCGAAGACGGCATCCTGCGCGGCTACCTCCAGGACAGCCTGAACGCGCGGCTGATGGGCGTGAAACCCACCGGCAACGGCCGCCGCGAAAGTTACGCCAACGTGCCGATGCCGCGCATGACCAACACCTACATGCTGGCCGGGCAGCGCAGTCGCGAGGAGATCGTGGCCAGCATCGAACGGGGCCTGTACGCCACCAATTTCGGCGGCGGCCAGGTCGACATCACCAGCGGCAAATTCGTCTTCTCCGCCAGCGAAGCCTTCTGGGTCGAGAAGGGCCGCATCCAGTACCCGGTGAAAGGCGCAACGATCATCGGCAACGGACCCGACGCTTTGACGCGGGTGACGATGATCGGCAACGATCTGCAGCTCGACACCGGCGTCGGCGTGTGCGGCAAGGAGGGCCAGAGCGTACCGGTGGGCGTGGGGCAACCGACGCTACGCATCGAGCGGCTGACGGTCGGCGGCACGGCGTGACGGTCTCGCTACGGGACATCGAAGTCGCCGCCGCGCGGTTGGCTGGTCATGTGCTGGACACGCCTTGCGTGGAGAGCAAGACGCTCTCGCAGATCACTGGCGCGCAGGTCTTCCTGAAGTTCGAGAACCTGCAGTTCACCGCCTCGTTCAAGGAGCGTGGCGCGCTGAACAAGCTGCAGGTGCTGGTCGATCAGGGTGCCGCCGAAGTGGGCGTGATCGCGGCCAGCGCCGGCAACCACGCCCAGGGCGTGGCCCATCACGCCCAACGTTTGAAGTTACGCGCCGTGATCGTGATGCCGCAGCACACGCCGGTGGTGAAGGTCGAGCGCACGCGGGGTTTCGGCGCCGAAGTGGTGCTGTACGGCGAGAGCTTCGACCAGGCACACGAACACGCCGTCGGGTTGGCGGCGGCACAGGGCCTGACCTTCGTGCACCCTTTCGACGACGAACTGGTCATCGCCGGCCAGGGCACCATCGGCCTGGAGATGCTGCGTGCGCAGCCCGATCTGGACACGCTGGTCATCGCGGTGGGCGGCGGCGGGCTGATCTCGGGCATCGCCACCGCCGTGCGTGCGCTGAAGCCCGGGATGCAGATCATCGGCGTGCAGGCGGCACGCTTCCCGGCGATGGTCAACGCGGTGAAGGGCACGGCGCATGCCCAGGGCACCAACACCATCGCCGAGGGCATCGCGGTGGGCCAGGCGGGCCGCATCACGCGCGAGATCATCGGCCGCCTGGTCGACGACCTGATGCTCGTCGACGAGGGCGACATCGAGCAGGCCGTGCTGATGCTGCTGGAGATCGAAAAGACCGTCGTCGAAGGTGCCGGCGCCGCCGGGCTGGCGGCCTTGCTGAGGGAGCCGGCACGATTCGCCGGCCGGCGCATTGGCCTGGTGCTGTGCGGTGGCAACATCGATCCGCTGCTGCTGCAGGCCATCATCGGGCGCGGCATGGTGCGCGCCGGCAGGCTGGCGCGCATCCGTGTCGCGGCTCGCGACAACCCGGGCGTGCTGGCACGCATCACGGCAGTGGTGGCCGAGGCCGGCGCGAACATCGACGAGGTGCACCACCAGCGCACCTTCTCGTCGCTGTCGGCGCAGAGCGTGGAGGTCGAGCTGGTGCTTCAGACTCGCAACCCGGCGCATGTCGGCGAGGTGGTTCGACGCCTGCATGATGCGGGTTTCGAAGCCGCAACGATCTGACTCGCGCAGCGGCCCTTTCGGAGCTCCCCCGCGCCGTGGTGCACCCTGTGCGGAAGGCCGGCGATATCGATCGTCAACAACGGCCGTGCTACATTCGCGGCCATGTTTCGCAACGCGTTCTTCCTCTTCGCGTACTTTTGCTTCTCGCCCCTCACCGGCGGCTGGAGAGCTTAAGCGCACCTAGAAGAGAAACCGCGCAGCACCCAGACAAACCGCCGGCAACCCCGGCGGTTTTTCTTTGCCCGCACGACAAGGATCGACGACCATGAGCCCCAAGCCCACCGCCCACGACGAGCGCCTGACGTTGAGCGAGAAGACCAGCGCCACCGACGACCAGCGCATCCGCGATGTGACGCCGCTGCCGCCGCCGGAGCACTTGATCCGCTTCTTCCCGATCGCCGGCACGCCCGTGGAAAGCCTGATCGGCAAGACGCGCGACGCGGTGCGTCACATCATGCAGGGCAAGGACGACCGGCTGCTGGTGATCATCGGCCCCTGCTCAATCCACGACCCCGCCGCGGCGCTGGAGTACGCACGCAAGCTGGCCCCGCAGCGCCAGGCTTTCGCAGGCGCGCTGGAAGTGGTGATGCGCGTCTACTTCGAGAAGCCGCGCACGACGGTGGGCTGGAAGGGCCTCATCAACGACCCTTACCTCGACGAGAGCTACCGCATCCACGAAGGGCTGCGCATCGCGCGCCAGCTGCTGGTGGAGATCAACCGCCTGGGCGTGCCCGCGGCGGGCGAGTTCCTCGACACCATCAGCCCGCAGTACATCGCCGACCTGATCAGCTGGGGCGCGATCGGCGCGCGCACCACCGAAAGCCAGGTACACCGCGAGCTCGCCTCGGGCCTCTCGGCGCCGATCGGCTTCAAGAACGGCACCGACGGCAACATCAGGATCGCCATCGACGCCATCCAGGCCGCGGCGCGGCCGCACCATTTCCTGTCGGTGCACAAGAACGGCCAGGTGGCCATCGTCGAAACCAAGGGCAACAAGGACTGCCATGTCATCCTGCGCGGCGGCAAGGCACCGAACTACGACGCTGCGAGCGTGGCCGCAGCCTGCCGGGAGATCGAAGCCGCCAAGCTCGATTGCCGGCTGATGGTCGACTTCAGCCACGCCAATTCGAGCAAGCAGTACCGCCGCCAGGTGGACGTGGCGCGTGACGTGGCAGCTCAAGTGGTCGGCGGATCGCGCTGCGTCTTCGGGGCGATGGTCGAAAGCCACCTCGTCGAAGGCGCGCAGAAGTTCAGCCCGGGCAAGGACGACCCGGCGCAGCTCGACTACGGCAAGAGCATCACCGATGCCTGCATCGGGTGGGATGATTCGATGCAGGTGCTGGAACTGCTGGCCGGGGCCGTGAAGGAGCGAAGGAGATCACGATGAGCGATGCGGTACGCGTGGCGCAGCGCTTCTGGGAGCTGATGGCCACGAATGACTTTGCTGCCGTGGCCGAGGTGCTGTCGGACGACTTTGTGCTCGAGTGGCCGCAAAGCCGCGAGCGCATCCGCGGCGCCGAACGCTTCGCGCGCATGAACGCCGAGTACCCGGCGCATGGGCCGTGGCGCTTCGAGATCCTGCGGTTGTTCGGCGATCGCGAGCAGGCGGTGTCGGAGGTGGCCGTCACCGACGGCGTGCAGTCCGCGCAGCCAATCTCGTTCTTCAGCGTCAGCTTCGGACGCATCACGAAGCTCGTCGAGTATTGGCCCGAGCCTTTCGAGGCGCCGGCCAACCGCGCCCATCTGGCGGAGCGGATGTGATCAACAGCGTGATCTTGCGTGCGGCGAACGCCGGCGACGCGCTGTGCCTGGGCGTGCTGGGCATGCACGTGTTCCTGGACAACTACTGCCCTGCGGGCATCCGGCCGACGGTGGCACGCGAGGTGCTCGCGGCGTTTTCGACCGAGACGATGGCGGCGCTGCTGGCGCGGCCGCAGACGCAAGTGATCGTCGCCGAGTCGGACGGGCATCTCGTGGGTTTCGCGCAGATCACGCTGGGCACCGCGCAGGAACTGGTGGTGGCACAAAACCCCGTCGAACTCGACCGCCTGTACGTGCAGGAGCCGTTCACAGCCCGAGGTGTGGGCAGCCGCTTGATCCGCCAGGCCGAGCAACAGGCCGCGGCGGCGGGCGCAGACGTGATGTGGCTGAGCCCCTGGGTGCACAACCACCGCGCGCTGCGCTTCTACGTCAAGCACCACTACGAGGACCTCGGCCTGACCTGGTACCGCTTCGAGGGTGAGCAGCACGAGAACCGCGTGCTCGCCAAGGCGCTGGGGTCAGCCGACGGGTGATCTGTCGGCCGGATCGCTCGGCTGCGGGTCCGGCTGCTCCTCGCGCTTCAGCCGTTCGCTGCGCCAGTACACATCGTCGCCGCCGCGCCCGTCGAGGTTGGCGCGGTTGAGCACGCGCGCCAGCACGAACATCAGGTCGGACAGCCGGTTCAAGTACTGGCGCGGTGCTTCATGGACCGCTTCCACGGCGGCCAGCGCCACCACCGCGCGTTCGGCACGGCGCGCCACGGTGCGGCTGGCATGCGCCAGCGCGGCGCTGCGCGTGCCGGCGGGAAGGATGAACTCCTTGAGCCGCGGCAGATGCGCGTTGTAGCGCGCCAGCGCTTCGTCCAGACGCAGCACCGCGTCGGCTTTCAGCAACTCGTAGCCCGGGATCGATAGCTCGCCGCCGAGGTTGAAGAGTTCGTGCTGGATCACCCCCAGCAGCTCGCGCACGTCGTCGGGCAGCGGTTCGGCGAGCAGCACGCCCAGGCTCGAGTTCAGCTCGTCGACATCGCCCATCGCCATCACGCGCAGATGGTCCTTGCGCACACGTTGGCCGTCACCCAGGCCGGTGCTGCCGTCGTCGCCGGTACGGGTGGCGATCTGCGTGAGGCGGTTGGACACACGGCGATGTTAGTCGCCGCAATTCATTACGCCGTGAAGCGCACCGCCACGCGCTGCCACAGCGGCAGCGCGCGCCAAGCCTGGCAGGCGCGTTCGGCAAAGCTGCGGCCACGCTCGCTCAAGCGGTAGTAGCTCGCGTGCGGGAAGCCTGCGGGGTTGTCGAACCGGTCGATCAGACCGTAGCGCGCCAGCGTCTCCCACGAGTGGTAGACGACTCCGCCATCGAGCAGACAGGCGTCGGACCCCTGGCCGGGCCGCACCAGCACATGGCCGCTGCGCAGCAGGTTCAGCGCATCGATGAACTCGGCGCGGTCAGCGATGATGGGGGCTGTGCCCATGACACGATCATCAAATGACCAAGCGGCGGTCGAATTGACGAACACCGACGCCATCGGATGCCTGTTCGGCGCGCACCGATCCCTAGAATCGAAGTCCCTGTGCCGCCTGGAGAGATGGCGATGAACGCACCTCACGACCTGCGCCCGCTGGTGCAGACGCGGCCTGTGCCGCCGGCCATGCTGCAGGCCTTGCAGCGGCACTTCGGCGATCGTTGCTCCACCGCCGCCGCGGTGCGCGAACAGCATGGCCGCGACGAATCGGTCTACGCCACCACGCCGCCCGAGGTGGTGGTGTTCTGCCTGTGCAACGAAGACGTGGCCTTCGCCGTCTCGCTGTCCCATGAGCATGCGGTACCGGTGATTCCGTTCGGCGTCGGCTCGTCACTCGAAGGCCACCTGCTCGCGGTGCAGGGTGGCGTGAGCATCGACCTCTCGCGCATGAGCCGCGTGCTGCGTATCAACGCCGAAGACCTCACGATCACCGTGCAGGCCGGCGTGACGCGCGAACAGCTCAACCGCGAGGTGCGCGACACGGGCCTGTTCTTCCCCATCGACCCCGGCGCCGACGCGTCGATCGGCGGCATGTGCGCCACGCGGGCCAGCGGCACGAATGCGGTGCGCTACGGCACGATGCGCGAGAACGTGCTCGGGCTCACGGTCGTTACCGCCAAGGGCGAGATCGTGCGCACGGGCACGCGCGCCCGCAAGAGCAGCGCCGGCTACGACCTGACGCGTCTGTTCATCGGCAGCGAAGGCACGCTGGGTGTGATGACCGAGATCACCGTCAAGCTGTACCCGCTGCCCGAGGCAGTGAGTGCGGCGATCTGCTCCTTCCCGAGTGTGGACGCCGCGGTCCAGACGACGATCCAGGTGATCCAGATGGGCGTGCCGATCGCGCGCTGCGAGCTGCTCGACGCGAACGCGATCCGCGCGGTGAATCGCCACAGCCAGCTCTCGCTGCGCGAAGCGCCGATGCTGCTCATGGAATTCCACGGCAGCCCCGAGGGCGTGAAGGAGCAGGCCGCCACGGTGCAGGCGATTGCCGACGAACATGGCGGCGCGGCCTTCGAATGGGCGAGCACACCCGAGGAACGATCACGGCTGTGGAAAGCGCGCCACCAGTCCTATTTCGCCGCCTTGCAGACGCGCCCTGGCTGCCGCTGCCAGAGCACCGACACCTGCGTGCCGATCTCGCGCCTGGCAGAGAGCATCAATCAATCGGTGGCAGAAGCCGATGCCGCCGGAATCCCGTACTGGATCGTCGGCCATGTCGGCGACGGCAATTTCCACTTGAGCTACCTGATCGACCCGAACGACGCTGCCGAGGCGGCGACCGTGGAGCGACTGTCCGAGCAGATGGTGCAACGCGCGCTGCGCCTGGAAGGCACCTGTACGGGCGAGCATGGCATCGGGCTGCACAAGATGGGCTACCTGCTCGACGAAGCGGGCCCGGCAGCGGTGGACATGATGCGTTCGATCAAGCGGGCGCTCGACCCGAAGAACATCATGAACCCGGGTAAGGTGTTCGCGTTCTAGCGACGGGTATCAAGCGTCGGGGTTTGGCGCCGGCACGCTCAAGCGCTGCGTGACCTCGCCTTGGCCGCTGGTGCTTTCCAGCTGCACGCCGAAGCCCCACAGCCGCGCCACATGCTTGAGCACCTCCTGTGCGGTGTCGTGCAGCGGGCGGTCGTTGTGCTGGAAGTGGCGCAGCGTCAATGAGCGGTCGCCGCGAAGGTTCACATTCCAGACCTGGATGTTCGGCTCGCGCGAGCCCAGGTCGTACTGGCGTGACAACGACTCGCGCACACGCCGGTAGCCACTGTCGTCGTGGATCGCGCTGACCTCGAGTTCGTCGTCCTTCTCGTCGTCGGTGATCGCGAACAGGCGCAGCTCGCGCATCAGCTTGGGGCTCAGGTACTGGCCGATGAAACTTTCGTCCTTGAAGTTGCGCATCGCGTGATCGAGCGATGGCAGCCACGGTGAACCGGCGAGTTCGGGGAACCAGTCGCGGTCTTCGTCGGTGGGCGACACGCAGATGCGCTGGATGTCGGTGTACATCGCGAAGCCCAGCGCATAAGGGTTGATGCCGCTGTAGGCACGGTGCCCCACCGGCGGCTGCGCGATGACGTTGGTGTGCGCCTTCAGCCACTCGATCATCACACCGTCGGTCAGGTAGCCGTCGTCGTACATCGTGTTCAGCAGCTTGTGGTGCCAGAAGGTCGCCCAGCCTTCGTTCATCACCTGCGTCTGGCGCTGCGGGTAGAAATACTGCGCCACCTTGCGCACGATGCGCACCACCTCGCGCTGCCAGGGCTCGAGCAGCGGCGCGTTCTTTTCGATGAAGTAGAGCAGGTTCTCTTGCGGCTCTTCGGGAAAGCGGCGGTTTTCCAGCGCGGCATCGGCCTTCTCGGCGCGGCGCGGCAGCGTGCGCCACAGGTCGTTGACCTGCTGCTGCGCATAAGCCTCGCGGTCCTTGCGGTCGGCGAGTTCTTGCGCCAACGACTTGCGCGACGGGCGGCGGTAGCGGTCCACGCCATGGTTGGCCAGCGCGTGGCAGGAATCGAGAAAGGCCTCGACGGTGTCGATGCCGTGCCGCTCCTCGCACTCGGCAATGTAGTTCTTCGCGTAAACCAGGTAGTCGATGATCGACGCGGCGTCGGTCCACATGCGGAACAGGTAGTTGCCTTTGAAGAAGCTGTTGTGGCCGTAGGCGGCATGGGCGATGACCAGCGCCTGCATCGCCATCGTGTTCTCCTCCATCAGGTAGCTGATGCAGGGGTTGCTGTTGATGACGATCTCGTAGGCGAGGCCCATGTGGCCGCGCTTGTAGTTCTTCTCGGTGGCGATGAACTCCTTGCCGTAGCTCCAGTGGCGGTAGTTCACCGGCATGCCCACGCTGGCGTAGGCGTCCATCATCTGCTCAGCGGTGATGACCTCGAGCTGGTTCGGGTACGTGTCGAGGTGGAAGCGCTCGGCGGTGGCGCGGATGACCTGGTGGTACTGATCCACCAGGTCGAACGACCAGTCGCTCGGCCCGGGCAGTTTCTCCTGCGGGCGCTGCGGCAGCGTCTTCGGGCCATGCTTCAAACGTTTCATGCCGCCTGCGCCCCCTCTTTCTTGAACAGGTCGCGGAACACTGGGTAGATCTGCGACGGCTCGGTGGCTTTGCGCATGGCGAAGTGAGGGTAGACGTCCTGCAGCTGCACGTACTCCTGCCACAGGTTCTGCTCTTCTTCGGCCACCTGCACGTAGGCGTAGTAGCGCACCAGCGGCAGCAGCTTCTCGGCAAGCAACTCGCGGCAGCGGCCGCTGTCGTGGTGCCAGTTGTCGCCGTCGCTGGCTTGGGCACCGTAGATATTCCACTCGCTGGGGTTGTAGCGGGCGCGGATGATCTCTTCCATCAGCACGAGCGCGCTGGAGACCACCGTGCCGCCGGTCTCGCGCGCGTGGAAGAAGTTCTCTTCGTCGACTTCCTGCGCCTGCGTGTGGTGGCGGATGAAGACGAGGTCGATCTTCTCGTAGTGGCGCGTGAGGAACAGGTACAACAGGATGAAGAAACGCTTGGAGAGCTCCTTGCGGCCTTCGTCCATCGAACCCGAGACATCCATCAGGCAGAACATCACCGCCTTGCTGGTCGGCACCGGCACCTTCACGCGGCTGCGGAAGCGCAGGTCGATCGGGTCGAGGTAGGGGATGCGTTCGATTTTGGCGCGCAGGCCGGAGATCGCTTCTTCGAGTTCCTTGATCTCACGCTCGGCCACCACATCATGGGGTTGCAGCGCCTTCTTCAGCAGCACGAGCCGTTCTTCCATCTCGCGAAGCTCGGCACGCGAGTTGGCGCCAATCGCGATGCGCCGGCCGATCGCGCCGCGCAGCGATCGCACCACGTGCAGGTTGTTCGGCGTGCCGTCGCTGGTGAAGCCGGCGCGCTGGCTCTTCCACTCGGGCATTTCGGCGAGCTGCGTGCGGATCAGATGCGGCAACGCCAGATCTTCGAAGAAGACCTGCATGAACTCTTCTTTCGAGAGCGCGAAGACGAAGTCGTCCTCGCCTTCGCCCGAGTCACTCGCCTGTCCACCGCCTTGTCCGCCCTGGCCACCTTTCGGTCGCGCGATACGGTCCCCGCGCAGGTAGTCCTGGTTGCCCGGGTGCACGACCTCGCGCACACCGCCCTGGCCATGACCGAAGACGGGCTCGTTGATGTCGCGCTTGGGGATGTGGATGTCTTCGCCGCGCTCGATGTCGCGGATGCCGCGGCCGTCGATGGCGCGCTTCACCGCTTCCCTGATCTGCTCCTTGTAGCGGCGCAGGAATCGTTCGCGGTTGCCGATCGACTTGTTCTTGCCGGCCAGGCGGCGGTCGATGATCGAAAGCATAGCGAGGGATCTAGCTGCTCTTCCTCACGCGCAGGTACCACTCGCACAACAAGCGCACTTGCTTGGCGGTATAGCCCTTGGCCACCATGCGCGTGACGAAGTCCTCGTGCTTCTTGGCCTCGTCGGCACTCGCCTTAGCGTTGAAGCTGATCACCGGCAGCAGCTCTTCGGTGTTGGAGAACATCTTCTTTTCGATCACCGCACGCAGTTTTTCGTAGCTCGTCCAGACCGGGTTCTTGCCCTGGTTGTTGGCGCGCGCGCGCAGCACGAAGTTGACGATCTCGTTGCGGAAGTCCTTCGGGTTGGCAATGCCTGCCGGCTTTTCGATCTTCTCCAGTTCGGCGTTCAACGAGCCGCGGTCGAAGACCTCGCCGGTGTCGGTATCGCGGTACTCATGGTCCTGGATCCAGTAGTCGGCGTAGGTCACGTAGCGGTCGAAGATGTTCTGGCCGTACTCGGAGTAGCTTTCCAGATAAGCGGTCTGAATCTCCTTGCCGATGAACTCGGCGTAGCGCGGCGCCAGCTGCTCCTTGATGTAGCCGACGTATTTGTCCTCGACCTCCTTGGCGAACTGCTCGCGTTCAATCTGTTGTTCGAGCACGTACATCAGGTGCACCGGGTTGGCAGCGGCCACCTCGCTCGAATCGAAGTTGAAGACCTTGGAGATGATTTTGTAGGCGAAGCGCGTGCTGACACCGACCATGCCTTCGTCGACACCGGCGTAGTCGCGGTACTCCTGGTAGCTCTTGGCACGCGGGTCGGTGTCTTTCAGGTTCTCGCCGTCGTAGATCAGCATCTTGCTGAACAGCGACGAGTTCTCCGGCTCCTTCAGACGCGTCAGGATCGCGAACTGGCTCATCATCTTCAGCGTGCCCGGAGCGCAGGTGGCCTGGGCCAGCGACGAGTTGCGCAGCAGCTTCTCGTAGATCTTGATCTCTTCGGAAACGCGCAGGCAGTACGGCACCTTGACGATGTAGATGCGGTCCAGGAACGCTTCGTTGTTCTTGTTGTTGCGGAAGGCCTTCCACTCGCTTTCGTTGCTGTGCGCGAGCACCACGCCATCGAAGGGGATCGCGCCGAAGCCTTCGGTGCCCTTGAAGTTGCCTTCCTGCGTGGCGGTGAGCAGCGGGTGCAGCACCTTGATCGGCGCTTTGAACATCTCGACGAATTCGAGCAGGCCCTGGTTGGCCAGGCACAGGCCGCCGGAGTAGCTGTACGCGTCGGGGTCGTCCTGCGCGAAGGTCTCGAGCTTGCGGATGTCGCACTTGCCGACCAGCGAACTGATGTCCTGGTTGTTCTCGTCGCCCGGCTCGGTCTTGCTGATGCCGATCTGCTTCAGGATCGACGGGAACCGCTTCACCACCTTGAACTTGCGGATGTCGCCACCGTACTCGTCCAGGCGCTTCACGGCCCAGGGGCTCAGGATGCGATTCAGGTAGCGGCGCGGGATGCCGTACTGCGATTCGAGGATGACGCCGTCTTCATCGGCACTGAACAGGCCCAGCGGCGACTCGTTCACCGGCGAACCTTTGATCGCGTAGAACGGCACTTCCTGCATGAGCTGCTTCAGCCGCTCGGCGATCGAGCTTTTGCCGCCGCCCACCGGGCCGAGCAAGTAGAGGATCTGCTTCTTCTCTTCCAGGCCCTGGGCGGCGTGGCGGAAGTAGGAGACGACCTGCTCGATCGAATCCTCCATGCCGTAGAACTCGGCGAAGGCCGGGTAGACCTTGATCACCTTGTTGGCGAAGATACGCGACAGGCGCGGATCGTTGCGCGTGTCGACGCTCTTGGGCTCGCCGATGGCCTTCAGCATGCGCTCGGCGGCGCTGGCATAGGCGAGCGGGTTGCGCTTGCAGTCGGCGAGGTAGTCTTCGAGAGAGAGTTCCTCTTCCCGCGTGCGCTCGTAGCGTGCGGTGAAGCTGCTGATCACGTCCATTCGGACCTCCTGGTCGAGGAAGATGCAAGCCGCGCGCTCACGTGGGATCACAAGGTTGCATCTGGGAAGTTCTGATGGAGTCCCGGCTTCACCGGCCCGGGCGCCATCAGAGCTTTCCGGTCACTGTTCGTTGGGTTGGATCTGTGCCCACTTCTCGTTGAACGCAGCATGCGCCCAATCATCTGCGCTGAGTATGCAAAGAAAAGGGCGATGCGTGGTCATTTCATGGAATCAAGCCGCCGCGCCGCAAGGGCTCCGATCGGCTGGAGGACAGAACGTTCCTCGCGCTGTGTCGGCTGACGGGCATCGGGTGCGATGATGCGCCGATGAACCGCCACTTGCTCTTGCTGGCTTTGTGCCAGGGCTTGTTTCTGACCAACAATGTGACCTTCATCGCCATCAACGGCTTGGTCGGTTGGACCCTGGCGCCCCTTGCATGGATGGCCACGCTGCCGGTCACCGGCTACGTGGTGGGTGCGGCGCTCAGTGCGCCGCTGGTGGCGCGCATGCAGGCGCGGTGGGGGCGCAAGCGCTCGTTCCAGATGGGCCTCGGTGTGGCCGCGCTGTCGGCGGCGCTGTGTGCCTTCGCGGTCAGCCAAGGACTGTTCTGGCTGCTCGTCGCAGCTACCGTGGTCGCTGGTTTCTACAGCGCGAACGCCGCGCTGTACCGCTTCGCCGGGCCCGAACTGGTGCCTCCGGCGGGCAAGGAGAAAGCCATTTCCTGGGTGCTGGCAGGCGGCATCCTGGGCGCCTTCGTCGGGCCGAATCTGGCCAGCGCGACACGCTCGATGTTCGCCGTGCCATTCGTCGGCGCCTATGTGGCGCTGATCGGCGTGGCGCTGCTGTCGCTGTTGGCCCTGAGCTTCATCGAGTTCCCGCCGCACAAGCCGCCGCAGCCGGGCGCCGCGCCGGGCCGCTCGATTCGCGAGCTGGCACGCCAACCGGTGTTCCTGGTGGCCGTCGCCGCGGGGGCCCTCGGCTACGGCGTGATGAACCTGCTGATGGCGGCCACGCCGATCGCGATGCAGCAGTGCAAGCACCCGTTCGAGAGTGCCGCGCTGGTGCTCGAGTGGCATGTGTTGGGCATGTTCGTGCCGAGCTTCTTCACCGGGCACTTGATCAAGCGCTTCGGTGCGCTGCAGGTGATGGCGGTAGGCGCACTGCTGAATTTCTTGTGCGTGGCAGTAGCACTCAGCGGCGTGGACCTGATGCAGTTCCTGGTCGCACTGGCGGTGCTCGGCGTGGGCTGGAATTTCCTGTTCACCGGCGCGACGACACTCTTCACCGAGACCTATCGGCCCGAAGAGAAGAATCGCGCGCAGGGTGCCATGGACACCTGTGTGTTCGCGACCATGGCGCTGAGTTCGTTTGCCTCCGGGGCGCTGGTCACCACCCAAGGCTGGACCTGGCTGAACCTCGGCTCGCTGCTGCCGATGGGGCTGGTGGCTGTGGCCCTGTTCTGGTTGCTGATGCGGCCGCGCATCAAGCCCGCGGTGGTCTAGCTCGGGAAAAGGAACGCCGGAGCTTGTTTGGCGAGGAAGCGCTGCACGGCATCGCGGTGCGCAGCGGTCTGGAAGCACAGCGCCTGGTGGTCGGCTTCCGCGGCGAGCAGGCTGCGCAGATCGCTCGCCAAGGCCATGCCGGCGCCCTGTTTCACCAGGCTCACGGCAAGTGGCGAGGCGCCGGTGAAACTCTGCGCGAGTTGGCGTGCGCGCGGCATCAAGGCGTCGGCATCCAGCACCTCCATCACCAGGCCCAGGCGCTCGGCTTCATCTGCCGCCACCTCGCGCGCCGAGAGCATCAACTCCTTGGCGCGCTGCACGCCGACCACACGCGGCAGCGTGTACATGGCCGCGAAGTCGGGCACCAGGCCGACACGCATGAACGACAAGCAGAAGCGCGCGCGCGGCGTGGCGAGCACGAAGTCGGCGGCCAGCGCCAGGCTGAAGCCGGCGCCGAAGGCAGGGCCGTCGACGGCGGCGATGAGCGGCTTGTCGAGTTCGATCAGCTGCTTCAGCCAGGGCTGCACCTCGCGCATGCGCTCGCGCCAGGTTTCGGTGGTCATCTGCTCGCGCACGGCCTCCATGCCCCGCAGGTCGCCGCCGGCGCAGAAGGCACCCCCGGCGCCCGTCAGGATCACGGCGCGCACCGCCGCGTCGGCGGCGATGGCCGGCACCGCGGCGGCAAAGGCATCTTTCATCTCCGCGCTGAGCGCGTTTTTGGATTCTGGCCGGTTCATCGTCAACGTGGCCACGCCGGCGTCGATCTCGCAGCTCAACACCGCTGCCATTTCAAGCCTCCTTCACGCCGAGCTTGGCGAGCAAGCCGTTCAGTTCGTCGAGCGATCCGAAGGCGATCGCCACTTCACCTTGTTCGCCGCGCTTGCCACGGCGCCGCACGCGAATCTCCACGCTTGCAGTGAGCAGGTCGGCAAGCTGCTCCTCGAGCCGCAGCAGATCGCGAGGCTTGTCGTGCTTCATGCGCAGCAGCGGCGCCTGACGCGGCGCTGCGGCGTGGCGCGCGACGAGCTTCTCGGTCTCTCGCACGCTGAGCTTCTTCGCTGCCACTTCCTGGGCCGTCATCACCTGCTGAGCGGCCGACAAGGCCAGCAGCGCGCGGGCATGCCCCATGTCGAGGTCGCCGGCCAGCAACATCTGCTGTACCGGCTCGGCCAGCTGCAGCAAGCGCAGCAGGTTGCTGGCCGCGCTTCGCGAACGACCGACGGCCTGCGCCGCAGCTTCGTGGGTGAGCTTGAACTCGCTCACGAGCCGCTGCAGGCCTTGCGCTTCTTCGAGCGGGTTCAAGTCTTCGCGCTGGATGTTCTCGATCAGCGCCATCACCGCGGCGGTTTCGTCGGCGACATCGCGAACCAGCACCGGCACGCTGTCCAGGCCGGCGAGTTGCGCAGCGCGAAAGCGCCGTTCGCCGGCGATGATCTCGAAACGGTTCGCTGCCACCGGCCGCACGAGGATGGGCTGCATCACGCCCTGGCTCTTGATGCTTTCGGCCAGTTCGTACAAAGCGCTTTCGTCCATGCGCGTGCGCGGCTGGTAGCGCCCGCACTGGATCTGCCCGAGATTCAGGCTCCTGGGCTCGCCGCTGGGCGGGGCGTCGCTGACCTTCGGTCCGAGCAGCGCCTCCAGGCCCAGGCCCAGGCCCTTGGGTTTCTTGGTCACCATCAATCGATTCTCGCCGAGCGGCGACGGCGCTCCGCCGCCGGAAACAGCACGTCGTGTTCCAGGTAACGCAAGAAGCGCAGCCGCGCCGGGTCGCGGCCGGTAGTGCCGCTGTGCAGGTGCTCGATGAGGGCGTCGACGCGCAGCAGCAAGCGACCCTCCTCGTCGCGCTGGGTGCGGCCCGCCTGGCGGACTTCGAGCCTGGCGTCGCTGTCGGTCAGCCCGAGCACACGCTTCACACCCTCGGCAGCGATCCAGACATGGCGGCCGTCGTCCTGGATGTCGAGCAGGATGCCGTTGAAGGCGTGGTGCCGGCCCTGCTCATGACGCCAGATCAGCGCGCGCAGGGCGTCGATGGCGGCATCGAGCCCCATGACGCCCCATTGCGGCAGCAGCAACGTCGCCACGAGGACAACACCTGCCACGCCCAGCGCCAAGGGCAAGGCCAGGCCGACCAGCTGCAACAAGGCGCTGCAACCCGCAGCCAAGAGCGCCAACACCATCGGGCGGAACCAACGCTTGTGGATCACCCGACCCTCGACCGACACGCTTGACTTATTCTTCGCCCCTGCGTGGCACCCCCCGCGAAACAGGGCATGACATGGCGTACACCGTTTTTGTCGATGGACAGGAAGGCACCACCGGTCTTCGCATCCACGAGTACCTCGCTGCGCGGCGCGATATCGAGGTGTTGCGAATCGCTCCTGAGCTGCGCAAGGATTCGGCCGAGCGCGCGCGTCTTCTGAACGCCGCCGATGTGGCTTTTCTGTGCCTGCCCGACGCGGCGGCACGCGAAGCCGCAGCCTTGGTGACCAACCCCAGCACCTGCCTGATCGACGCCAGCACGGCGCATCGCACGCTGCCGAACTGGGTGTTCGGGTTGCCGGAGCTGGCGCCCACGCAGCGCGAGCGGCTGCGCCAGACCAAGCGCATCGCGAATCCGGGCTGCCATGCCAGCGCTTTCATCCTGCTGCTGCGGCCGCTGGTCGATGCCGGCCTGGTGCCGCCGGCGCTGGCGGTGAGCGCCACCTCGATCAGCGGCTATTCGGGTGGTGGGAAGAAGTTGATCGAACAATATCAGTCCAGTTCGGAGCCTGCGCTTACTTCGCCTCGGCCGTATGGGCTGTCGATGTTGCACAAGCATGTGCCTGAAATGATGACGCACACCGGCCTCGCCACCAAGCCGATCTTCATGCCGGTGGTCAGCAACTTCTACAAGGGCCTGGCCGTGACGGTGCCGTTGCATCTGTCGCAGCTGGCTGCCGGCGCCACGCCGGAAAGCCTGCAACGCGCCTACGAGCATCGCTACGCCGGCGAGCGCTTCATCCGCGTGATGCCGCTGCGCGATGCAGCCACGCTGGAAGCGGGCTACTTCGACGTGCAAGCCAACAACGACACCAACCGCGTCGACCTGTTCGTCTTCGCCAACGACAGCCAGGTGATGCTGATCGCCCGGCTCGACAACCTGGGCAAAGGCGCCAGCGGCGCAGCCGTGCAGGCGATGAACGTGCACCTGGGTGTCGACGAGGGGCTGGGACTGGATTGAGCGGCTCTCACACCGTGGCCGGATCGACGGCGCGGTAGTGGTAGTGGTAGCCGTCGACGAAGCCGAGTTTGCGGTAGGCCGCGATGGCCGGCGCGTTCTTCGCGTCCACCTGCAGGTAGCCGGTGCAAGCGCCATCGGCGGCGGCGCGTTGCAGCAACGCGCGGCACAGCGCCTGGGCGAGGCCTTGGCCGCGCGCCGGCGGCGCTGTGAAGACATCGTACAGCCCGACCAAGGTGGCTTCCCGCGCGATCTGACCGCACGCCAACAGCGCACCGTCGTGCTCCCGCTCCAACAACCAACCTTGGTAAGGCACCGGTGATGCCCCCAGCCGCTGCATGTGCCCGGCCCGCTGGTCCGCGGGCGACTGCCGAAGGGCCCCGACAGCGCTGACGAACTCGGCATGATCGACGCGCCGCATCACGCAGCCGGCGGGCGGCGCGCCGGCTGCGACCGGGAGTTCAGCAGCCACCATCACGATCGAATCGTCGAAGCGCATCCAGCCACGTGCGCCGAGCTCACTGTCCAGCTCAGCGGGTTGCGAAAACGGCGTGATGCGTACGACCATCGGTAACCCGGCCTCGCGGTAGACGGCTGCAGTGCGCGCCAGCTTGTCGGCCAGCGCCAACCGGCCTGCGGCAACCGCATTCACTGAGCGCGAGCGTTTGGCCTTGCCGGGACAGAAACGAACCAGCCAGCCGTCGAGCCACAGCTGCTGCGGTGGTGCGCTGGCGTTCAGGCTCGCGTCTTCGATCGCCGCAAGCCCATTCTCGGTCACCGCGGCGCCCCCAGGCGCTGCACCATCTCACGCGCGAACTCGACATAGGCCATCGCGCCCTTGGAGGCCGGATCGAACACGACACCGGGCTGGCCATAACTCGGCGCCTCGGCCAGGCGCACGTTGCGCGGGACGACGGTGTTGAACACCTTGTCGCCGAAGTGCGCCTTCAGCTGCTCGCTGACCTGCTGCTGCAAGGTGACGCGCGGGTCGAACATCACGCGCAGCAGCCCGATGATCTGCAGCTTGGGGTTGAGGTTGGCGTGCACCTGCTTGATTGTGTTGACCAGATCCGACAGGCCTTCGAGGGCGAAGTACTCGCATTGCATCGGCACGATCACGCCATGCGCGGCGCACAGGCCGTTGAGGGTGAGCAGGCTCAGGCTGGGCGGGCAGTCGATGAGGATGAAGTCATAGTCGCCGGCCACCCCCTGGAGCGCCTGCTCCAGCCGGCGCTCGCGGTGGTCGAGCTCCACCAGTTCTACCTCGGCACCGGCCAGCTCGCGATTCGCGCCGAGCACTTCGTAGCCACCTTTGGGGCTGCTGCGCCGCGCTTCGGCGATGCTCGCCGATTCGAGCAGCACGTCGTACACCGAGAGGTCGAGGGCTCGCTTGTCCACCCCCGAACCCATCGTCGCATTGCCCTGCGGGTCGAGGTCGACGACCAGCACGCGCTGCCCGACCTGGGCGAGACCGGCGGCCAAGTTCACCGTTGTCGTCGTCTTGCCGACACCACCCTTCTGGTTGGCAACACAAAAGACGCGAGGCGAGGTGGTGCCGGACATGGTGCCTGAGTCAGGGGATGGCTGGAGGGTAGCGCAGTTTCTGGCGCATCCAGACCAGGCAGCGTTCGGCGTGCAGCCCGGGCACCTGCAGTGGTTCCACGTGAAACACGTCGATGCTCGCCGGCAGATGGCTGATTTCTTCCGTGGGCGATCGGCTCTTCATCGCCATCCACTTGCCGTCACCGGCGAGCAATCGCGCGGTCAACTCGACGAAGTCAGGCAGCGACGCAAAGGCGCGCGAAGTGATCACATCGAAAGGCGGGCCAAGCAGCGCCTCCACCCGCGAGTGAATGGCGGCCAATCGTGGCAGCGCCAGCACGCCGGCCACCTGCCGAACAAAGGCAGCCTTCTTGCCGACGGCATCGACGCAGGTCACCTCGATGTTGTCGGTGAGGATCGCGATCACCACCCCCGGCAGGCCGCCACCACTGCCGACATCGAGCAAGCGCCCGCCGGCCGGCAGTTCCCGGCTCAAGCCGGGCAGCACCGCCAGGCAATCAAGCAGATGCTGCACGCGCATCGCATGTCGCTCGCGCACAGACGTGAGGTTGTAGGCCCGGTTCCAGCGCTCGAGCAGGTCCAGATAAGCGAGCAGCCGGTCGGCCTGTGCGGCGTCGAGCGTCACGGCCATCGCGCCAGCACCCGCGATCAGCTCGGCCGCTTCATGCTGCGGCATCGTGCGCGGTGTCGGTCGCGAATCCGCGGCAGCGGCCTTTCTTCAGATGCACCAGCAGCAACGAGATAGCCGCCGGTGTCACCCCCGAAATGCGCGAGGCCTGGCCCAGGGTCGACGGGCGGTGATGCTGCAGCTTTTGCCGCACCTCGAAAGACAGGGCCGTCACCTGCGCATAGTCCAGGCCCTCAGGCAGCGCCAAGGTTTCGAGCTGAAGCGCACGACGCACGTCGTCCTTCTGCTTGTCGATGTAGCCGGCGTACTTGAGGCTGATCTCGGCCTGTTCGATCACGGCGTCCGCCTCGCGATGGCCCCAGGCTGCACGCAGCGTTTCACGTGAAACAGCGTCAGCACCCGGATGCGCAATGCGCGCCGCTTCGCTGACCTGGTCGAATCCAACGACCGGGCGGCGAAGCAGATCGGCCAGGCTGTACTCGTGCTCCAACGCCTTGCCCACCAGCCGCTCGGCGTCGACCGGCGACAAGGTCTCCGGCCGCACCCAGGTCGAGCGCAGCCACTCCAGCTGCTGGCCCAGCCGGTCGCGCTTGAGGTTGAAAGCCTCCCAGCGCTCATCGTCCACGAGGCCCAAGCGCCGGCCTGCTTCGGTCAGGCGGAGGTCGGCGTTGTCTTCGCGCAGTTGCAGCCGGTACTCGGCGCGGCTGGTGAACATTCGGTAGGGCTCGGTCACTCCCTTGGTCACCAGGTCGTCGACGAGCACGCCCAGGTAGGCCTCGTCGCGACGCGGCAGCCAGGCCTCCCGGCCGAGCACCTGGAGCGCCGCGTTCACGCCGGCGAACAGCCCCTGTGCCGCAGCCTCCTCGTAGCCGGTGGTGCCGTTGATCTGCCCGGCAAAGTAGAGACCGCGCAGCGCCCGTGTCTCGAAGCTCGCGCTCAATTCGCGCGGATCGAAGTAGTCGTACTCGATAGCGTAGCCCGGGCGCAAGATGTGCGCGTTCGCCAGTCCCGCCATCGACTGCACGGCAGCAATCTGCACGTCGAAGGGCAGCGAGGTCGAGATGCCATTGGGATAGAACTCGTGCGTCGTCAGTCCCTCCGGCTCGAGGAAGATCTGGTGCGAGTTCTTGTCGGCGAAGCGGTTGACCTTGTCTTCGATGCTCGGGCAGTAGCGCGGGCCCACCCCTTCGATGACCCCGGTGAACATCGGGCTGCGATCGAAACCGCTGCGGATGATCCGGTGCGTCGCCTCGTTCGTGTGCGTGATCCAGCACGGCACCTGGCGCGGATGCTGCCCGGCATCGCCGAGAAAACTGAACACCGGCACCGGATCCCGGTCGCCAGACTGTTCCTCGAGCACGCTGAAGTCGATCGAGCGCCCGTCGATACGAGGCGGTGTGCCGGTCTTCAGGCGGCCTTGCGGCAGCCTCAGCTCTTTCAAGCGCGCCGACAGCGACACCGCAGGCGGGTCGCCCGCGCGCCCGGCGCTGTAGTTATGCAATCCGACGTGGATGCGCCCGTCGAGAAAGGTGCCAGCCGTCAGCACCACCGCCCGGGCCCGAAAGCGCAGGCCGAGCTGGGTCACCGCGCCGACCACCCGATCGCCTTCCAGGATCAGATCGTCCACCGCCTGCTGGAACAGCCACAGATTCGGTTGGTTTTCCAGGCGGCGGCGGATCGCCGCCCGGTACAACACCCGGTCGGCCTGGGCTCGCGTGGCGCGCACAGCCGGCCCCTTCGAGCTGTTCAGGATGCGGAACTGGATGCCCGCTTCGTCGGTGGCGGCAGCCATGGCACCGCCGAGCGCGTCGATCTCCTTGACCAAGTGGCCCTTGCCGATGCCGCCGATCGACGGGTTGCAGCTCATCTGACCCAGGGTTTCGATGTTGTGCGTCAGCAGCAGGGTCTTGACGCCCATGCGCGCGCTGGCCAGCGCGGCTTCGGTGCCGGCATGTCCGCCACCGACCACGATCACATCGAACGACTGGGGGTGCAACATGGAGCGCGAATTTTAGGCGGCTGAATGGCACCCAGTCTGGCCAACCTGCCGGCAACCACAGAGAGCCCGTCTGGTTTGTGTGCGAGCAAGCGCACACTTATCTCAATGCGTTGGCATTCCGGCCGTCACGCTGCGCAGATCCTGGGAGATGCGGCCTTCGTGCAAGGCGATGACACGCCCCGCCGAGGCGATCGTCTCGGGTCGGTGGGCGACGATGAGCCGGGTCAACGCGAGCTGTCGCACCGCCTGGTTCACGACGCGCTCGCGCTCGATATCCAGCGCACTCGTCGCTTCGTCGAGCACCAGAACCCGCGGCCGCTTGTACAGCGCCCGCGCCAGCAGGATGCGCTGCTTCTGCCCGCCCGAGAGCGCGGCGCCCATGTCGCCGATGAGCGTGTGGTAGCCCATCGGCATGGCCACGATGTCATCGTGCACCGCCGCCACGCGCGCGCATTGTTCGAGCCAGCCACGATCGGGTGCGGGTTCGAAGAAGCTGATGTTGTCGGCAATCGAGCCGGACAGCAGGATCTCCTCCTGCATCACCGCGCCCACCGCGTCGCGCCAGGCCGGCAGGCCGAGTTGCGCCAGCGGCACGCCGCCCACCAGCACCTCGCCGCGGGTCGGTGGGTAGATGCCCAGGATGATCTTCAAGAGCGTGGACTTGCCGCAGCCCGAAGGCCCGACGATGGCCACCGATTCGCCCGGATCGACGCGGAAGCTCAGGTTGTTGAGCACCTCGGGCTCGCCGTCCGCGTAGCGGAAGCTGACGTTGCGCAGCTCGATGCCGGGCGACAGCGTGGCCGCGCTCACCGGCACCGCTTCGTCGGCCTCGGGCGCGCTGAGCACGATGTCGGCCAGCCGCTCGCCTTGCAGCTTCAGCATCGCGAGCTCGACCCCCTTGTCGATGAGCCCGCTGACGCGCAGCGCGAACTGCTCCTTGTAGGCCACGAACGCGAACAGCATGCCCACCGTCAGATGCTGGTCGAGCACCAGCAGCGCGCCCAGCCACACCACCACCACCCGCTCCAGCCCGAACAACAGGCGGTGCAGCACCGAGAACAGCACCTCGAGCTTGCGCATCGCGAGCTGGGCGTTCAGCGTATCCACCAGCAGCCCCGAGAAGCGGGCGCGCCGCGTTGCCTGGGCGTTGAAGAGCTTGATCGCCTGCACCGCGCGCAGCGACTCGAGGAAGTGGCTGTTCTGGCGACCTTCGAATACCAGCGCTTCTTCGCTGGCCAGCCGCAGCGGCCTGAAAACGGCCGCGCGCAGCAGTCCATAGACCAGCACCGCAGCGATCGCCACCAGCGTCAGCTTCACGCTGTAGAGCAGCATCATCGCCAGCGTCAGCACGACCAGCAGCCCATCGAGCACGGCTTCGATGAAGCTGGTGGTCAGCGTGCGCTGGATCGTCTGCACGGCCGAGAAGCGCGACCAGATGTCGCCCACCTGGCGCTTCTCGAACCAGTTCGCCGGCAGCCGCAGCAGGTGACCGAAGACGTTACCCATCCACTGCAAGCTTAAGCACGCCGACAAGGACAGCACGGCCCACGAGCGCACTGCCGCCGTGCCCGCCTGGATCAGCACGAGCAGCGCGAAGCCGATGCCCAGCGTCAGCAGCAGGTCCCGGTCGGCGCTGACGATGGCGCCGTCGACCACCCACTGCATGAAGAAGGGCGTGAGCAGCACGAAAGCTTCGAGCGCCAGGGCCAGAATCAGGATCTGCGCCAGCGAGCGCTTCAACCCGATCACCGGGCCGAGCAAGGCGCGCAACGACACGCTGCGCTGCTCCACCCGCGGCGCGAAGCCGGCCGCCGGATGCAGTTCGAGCACCACGCCGGTGAAGTGCCGCGACAGCTCGGCCACGGCCAAGCGCCGTTCGCCGTGCGCCGGGTCGTGGATCGTCGCCATGCCGCCGCGGAGGCGCACCAGCACCACGAAGTGATTCAGGTCCCAGTGCAGGATGCAGGGCAGTTGCAGATGCGGCAGATGCTCGAGTTCGGCGCGCAGCGCGCGGGACTGCAGCTTCAGGGCGTCTGCCATGCGCACCAGATCGAGCAGGGTCACGCCCTTGAGCGAGAGCGAAAAGCGCTGGCGCAGCGTCGGCAGGTCGGTGCGCAGCCCATGCGCCGAAGCGACCATCGCGATGCAGGCCAGGCCGCACTCGGCAGCCTCGGTCTGCAGGATCACCGGCACTTTGCCGCGCAGCCAGCCCAGGCGCAGTCCGGAGGCGGCACCCGCCATCTAGACACGCTCCGCCAGGCCGAGCAGCGGTTCGAACAGCCATTCGATCAAGCGTCGGCGTTCGAGCAATACGTCGGCTTGCATGCGCATGCCGGCCATCAGCGGCTGCGGCATCACCGGGCCAGCCGCGTCCAGCACCACCGTGATGCGGAACATCGGCTCGCCGGGTCGTTCGGCCGCTGGCACAGCGAGTGCGGCGAGTTCACCGGCGGCCAGCGGCACGCGCGACACCTGGATCACCCGCCCTTGCGCCTGGCCGAACTTCTGGTACGGGAAGGCTTCGTAGCGCAAACGAACCGCTTGTCCCGGCTGCACGAACCCGACCGCCCCCGAGGGCGCGTAGAGCTGGGCTTGCAAGGCAGCGCCGGCGGGCACGAGGCTGGCCAGAGCCGCCGTCGGCAGGATGCTCTGGCCTACATCGGCCACCACCGCGCTCACGGTGCCGGCCTGTGGCGCGCGCACGCTGAACTGGCGCAGCGATTGTTGTTCGGCCGTCTCGCGCGACAGTGTGGCCAGGTCCCGTTTCAAGTCGCCTTCGACACCGCGCGCCTGCAGCGGCAGCACGCGGCGCTCACCTTCGAGTTCGGCGCGTTCACGTGACAGCGTCGCGCCCTGCCGCGCCAGCCCCTGCAGCTGCACCTGCAAAGCCAGCAGCTCCTCGGACTTGGCTTGCACTTGCGCGGGCGATATGAAGTTGTCGCGCTGCAAGGCTTCGAGCCTGGCATGCGACTCGCGCGCCAGTGCGAGCCGTTGCTGCTGCAGCCGTGTCTCCTGCTCGAGCTGCGCCTGCTCGGTGGCCAGCGATTGCAGGCGCCGCTCGACGGCGCCGATGCGCGACTCAGCCAGCGCCTGCTGCAAGCGTGTCGCATCGTTCAGCGCGCGGCGCCTGTCATCCAGACTGCGCTCGACCTGCGCCTGGCCGCTTGCGGCGAGGGTCGGCCGTTCGATCTCGAGTACGAACAGCGCGTCGCCTGCGCTCACGGTCTGCCCTTCGTGAACCAGCCGCTGCACGACCACGCCGGCCTGCGGCGCCAGCAGACGGATCAGGCCACGATCCGGCACCAGCACACCGGCCACCGTGGCCTTGCGCGTGTACTGGGCGTTGTAGAGAAAGGTGCCGGCGGCGACCAGCACCGCCAGCACCCAAAGCGTCAACCAAGCCAGCCCGATGGGCTGGACCAAGCGAACGCTGCCGAGCCAATCAACTCGCTGGGCTTGCAGGGCCTCGGGGCGAAAGAGCAACGCCATGGCACCTCAACCCCAGCTGGGGTTCCTTCTCAGACATACCGCACGGTGTGTCGCCCGTGCGGAGAACCGCCAATCACCAGGTGCCGTGCGGCGACATCGTCGACACGCCCTCGGGAGCCCACGTGCCGTGCGGCGAACCGCCGCTGACCTGTTGCAACTGCTCCAAACTCAACTCGATGGGCTGAGCGAGTGGCGTGGGGGCCTGGGTCTGGGTTTCGGCGGCGGAAACGATGCGGGCAGATTCGAACACAGTGGACTCCTGACACAGTGAACCCATGCGGCTGCATGGTTCTGTACATTCGAGCAGTGTTGCGAAACTCGGGATACTGTCAGCTCTAACAACTGGCGCGCAGGCGCGGTTCGCTGTAGGCAGGCCAGTTGGCTGTCATTTCGGGCGCCTGCCACGCGGTGTGCAAAACCCCCGGCCGCGCGCGCGCCTCAGTGAATGAGGCCCAGCCGCAGCGCCTTCACCACCGCCTGGTGCTTGCTCACGCAGCCCAGCTTCTCGGTGGCGCTGCGCAGATGGTGCACCGCCGTGCGTTCGCTGATGCCGAGGATCGCGCCCACTTCCCACGCGGTCTTGCCTTCCATGGTCCAGCGCAGCGCTTCGAGTTCGCGGGTGCGCAACCCTGGACGTTCGAGCTGATCCTCGGGCGGCAACAGGATGCGCAGCGCAGCGTCCTGGGCCACCACGGCGAAAAGCTGGATGTCGGCCACCAGCCGCTGCAGCCGCTCGGGGGCGGCGGGCAACGGGCGGTCCCGATCGACACCGAGCATGAAATGCCGCCCCTCGGGCAAATGCAGCGCCATCGCGATGCCGGTGCGGTACCCGTATTGCGCCTGGTGCTCCCACTTCTCGGCCAGCCCCTGCTCGACGTAGGTGTGCTGGTCCCACACGATCGGTACCGACTGGCGCTTGCAGTGCTGCATCACCGGGTCCATGCGCGCTTCCTTGGCGCTCACGTAGTCGTCGCGGTAGTCGTCGGGCGTGTTGTCGATGACGATGAAGTCGCTGCGCCCCGGCAGGCGGTCGACCACCGCCATCGCCGAGACGGTGCGGAACTCCAGGCGGTGCGCAAAACGAATGATCTCGCCGCGAAACTCGTCGCGAGTCTGCGCTTCAAGTACCGACGCGTAACCACCAGAAAGCATGGATTCGGGCCCGCTGCCTCGCGAATACACCACCGAGCGCCGAGTTGCCGTTGACAAGGTTGACAATTGTTGCGCGGCCCCGGAATGGCGAAATATAGCTGCATGAGACCCTCTACCTTCCACGCCGCCGGACCTGCCAAGGCCATCATGTCCCCCTGGTCGCTGCGCGCCTGGCCACCCATCTTCTGGCACAGCGGCCAGGCGCCGTCGCTCCAACTGCACCACCTGGGCACCCGCATCACCGATGTCGACGAGCAGCAGCGCCCCACCGCCGGCCAGACCATCTGGGGCGGCAGCGGCGCCGAAGGCGACGCGGGCATGGCCTGGGACTGGGTGCGCATGCCGCTGGGCATGGTGGCCATGGCCGATCCGATGTGCGTCGTGAGCAACCTGTGCATCCTGAACGACGAGGGCGAGGTGCTGACCGCCTCGCAGGCCGCATTGGTGCTGAATCAAATCGTCTACTCGCTGCCGTGGCAGACCGAGGTGCGGCGCGCCATCATGGCCGTGCACTGATCCTGCCCGGAGCGCCCCGTTCAGCCTTTCACCGCGGCGTGCTCCAGCGAGCGCGAGACATAGGCCAGACACGCCGCGACAACGGCCACGCACACCAACACCGGTGCCACCAACTCCGGCACGGTGCTGGTTTCGCCGCGCAGCACGCGGCTCATCAGGGTCACCTGCGACAGCGCCGGGACCAGCAGGTGCCAGGGCCGCTCGCCCTCCTGGTTGAAGACCAGCAGCAGCGGTAGCAGCGAAATCGCCAGCACCACCACCGTGGCGTTGGCCTGCGCTTCCTTGAAGCTCCTGCAACGGATGGCGATGGCCATCAGCAGCGCCGCCAGCGCCCCCGCCAGCGGCAGCATCACGGCGATGAAGGCCAGTGCCTCCTGCGGCCCGAAGCGGAACATCGCGGCCAGTGTCTCGCTGCGCAACAACCACTGCCCGGGCAGGAAGCTGAAACAGCTGAGCACCGCGATGAGCATCGCCACCGCCACCACTGCACCCCATTTACCCAGCACCAGTGCCAGCCGCGACGTCGGGTTCATCAGCAGCGGCTCCAGCGATCCACGCTCGCGTTCGCCGGCGGTGCTGTCCAGCGCTGCGTTCAGCGCACCGTACAACACCGCCATCAACACGAAGAAAGGCACCATGGTCGCGAGTTGCGCGGCGCGTGATCCCGGCTTGGCAAGGTCACGCTCTTCCACTTGCATCACCTCCAGCACCGGTGCCGGCATGCCGTGCATCGCCAGCCGCAGGCTTACCTGCTCCTGATTGAAGCCGCTCAGCACCCGGTGCACGCGGGCCAGCCCCGACTGCGCGCGCGTGTTGCCGCTGCTGCCCACCACCTCCACCAGCGGCACCTCACCACGGGCGAGCAGGGCCTCGAAATCAGCGCCGACCACCAGCACCGGCTCGCCCAGGCGGCTTTCCTGCAAGGCCTGCTCGTAGTCGGCCGGCGGCTCGCGCAGCGTAAAGGTCTGGCGCTGCAAGTAGTTGACGAGCGTCGGCGCGTGGGCAGCCCCCTGCACCAGCAGTTCGCGCGCCTCGGCGCGCTTCTCGACGCCCGAGACCAGGGCCGAGATCAGCACCAGCACCAGCGGGCCGATGGCCACCGAGCTGAGCAGCACGACGAACAGCGTGCGGCGGTCGCGCAGAGCGTCGATCAGTTCCTTCAGGAAGACGATCCGGGCGCCATTCATCGGGAGGGCTCCGCGCCGGTCGCCGCAGCGCCGAAAGCCAGCGCAACGAAGGCCTCTTCGAAATCCCGCTGCCCGGTCTGCGCCAGCAACTCGGGCACGCTGCCATGGGCCACGCTGCGACCGGCGGCCATCACCACCACCTCATCGCACAGGCGCTCCACCTCCTGCATGATGTGCGTGGAAAATACGATGCACTTGCCCTCGTCGTCACGCAGCCGGCGCAGAGCCTCGCGCAGCGCACGGGTGGCCAGCACGTCCAAGCCGTTGGTGGGTTCGTCGAGCACGATGTTGGGCGGGTCGTGCACCAGCGCACGGGCCAGCGCGGTCTTCATGCGTTCGCCCTGGCTGAAGCCCTCGGTACGGCGATCCAGCAGCTCGCGCATGTCGAGCACCCGGGCGAGTTGTTCGGCGCGCGCTGCGGCCGCAAGTGCCGACAGCCCCTGCAGCTGCCCGTAGTAGACGATGTTCTCGCGCGCGCTCAGCCGCGGGTACAGGCCACGCGCATCGCTGAGCAGCCCCATGCGCGCCAGTGCGCGACGGTTGTCGCGTGTCACGTCGATGCCGTCGACCTCGATCTGCCCGGCATCGGGCCTGATCAGCGCCGCCACCATGCGCAGCGTGGTCGTCTTGCCCGCGCCGTTGGGGCCCAGCAGCCCGGTGATGCGTCCGTTCTCGGCGCGCAAGTTCATGTCGCACACGGCGACCACCTCGCGGCGCTGCCGGCCGCGGCCGTGCACGAATGTCTTGGCGAGGCCGCGGATCTCGATCATCGTGCCGATGCCGGCAGGGCAAACGCCGCGGGCCGCGGGATCGCGGTGATGCAGCCGGCGTCCAGCGCCAGCGCCGCCTCATCGCTGTCGGCGTCGATGAAGCGGAACAGCAGATCACGCATGCAGCCGATGCCGAGCACTCCATGCCCCGCGTGGGGTACCACGGTGTGGCGGGCTTTGGCACCCAGCGCGGTGGCCACGCGCTGGCCATGGCGCGGTGGCGTTGCCGGGTCGATGCCGCCGGAAAGCACCCATGTCGGCCCGCCTGCTGGCGCCAGCGTGTAGAACGCTGCCGGCACCTCGCCGTGTGGCCAGTCGCGGCAGACACGGCGGTAGAAATCGGCAAAGGCATTGCCGAAATCGGCTCCCGGGGCGTCGGCGCTGGCGGCCAGCCGCGGCAGATCTTCGGCGCAGACCACTGAGAAATGCATGCCCTGCGCCGGACTGCGCCGGCCACCGCCCGGCGACATGCCCAGGCCGAGCAGAGCCTCGAAGCGCCCCTGCGCCGCCTCGCCCAGCGCCAGTGGCAAGGCCGACGCCCGCGCCGGCGCGTACAGTGGCTGGCGCACCAGGCTCAGCACGCCGTCGCGCGTCAGCCACAGCCTCTCGGGCTTGCCCGTCACCGGGTGGCGCAGCGTCACCTCACGCGGCAGGCTCGCCAGCATCGACTGCCAGTCGCGCGCCAGGTGCGGGTGGCGCGCGGCACAAGCGACCTCGGCGACACAGGCTTGAAAGACCGCGTCGAGTGCCGCCTGGTTGTCAGTGGAGAAGGCCCCCGGCAGCGCCATGTCCGGCGGCGCCACGCCGTCGATCACCGCGCGGCGCACGTGGCCGGGAAACCGCCGCTGGTACTCGAGCACCGCCCGCGTGCCATAGGAGACGCCCACCAGGTTGATGCGCTCGGCACCCAGCGCTGCACGCACCGCGTCGGCGTCCTGCATCGCGATCGTCGTCGTGTACTGGCGCAGATCGCCGTGCGGCAGCTTGCGCAGCGCTTCGCGGCAATCGGCGAGCCGGCGCTCCTGGAGATCGAGGTCGGCGCTCTCGCGCAGCAGCTGGGTCGGCACTGCGGCATCGCAGTGCAGCGGCGCACTGCGGCCGGTACCCCGTTGATCGATGAGCACCACATCACGCCGGTTCGTCAGCCGAACCAGCAGCCGCGAGACGAACCCCGCCAACTCGATAGCGCTCTGCCCCGGGCCGCCGGCGAAGAAGAACACCGGGTCAGGCTTCCTGTTGCGCGCGAGGGCCGGCAACACTGCGAAGTGCACATCGATCTGAGTGCCGCCCGGAACGCCTGGGTCGAGCGGCCGTTTCACCGTGCCGCACCGAGCCTCGGTCTCGACCCCGATCACCCGGCAGGTCGACAGCACCGGTGCGGCGCTCGATACCGCTGCGCCGAGGCACGTTGCCGCCATGAGCAGGGTCTTGCGCATGGCGGCGCATTCTGCGCGAGCGCCGAACCGCAGTCGCGCGCTCAGCCGAGCATGCCGCGCAGCTCACCGCTGTCGATCAGCCGCTGCACGTTGTCGTGGCCGCCCACCAACTGGCCCTTCACGAACACCATCGGGAAGGTCGGCCAGCCGGTCCACATCTTCAGCGCGGTGCGGCGTCGCCAATCGCTCAGGTAGCTGCCGTATTCGAGATAGTGGAAGGCGATGCCGGCGCCGGCCAGCGCTTTGCGAACGCGTCGTGGATAGGGGTTCTGGCGCATGCCCACCACCAGCACGGCATGCAGCGCCGCGGCGTGCTGCACCTCGGCGACGATGGTCGCCTGATAGCGCCCGATCTTGTCGCGCACGGCGGGGTGGATGTGGGCTTCGTCGAGGATCGGGCGCGGCATGACCGCGAGACTAGCCGAACCCGGGCGCCGTCATCGGAGTTGCAGTCGCGTTATCTTGCGCGGCCACTGGACACCCAGCTCGAAGGCAGCAGCTACCCGATGGGTCAGCCCTTCTTCGCGCCGGGCCTGAAGAGGGCTTCACAAGCCGCCTTCTGGCCCTCCGCCGATTCGGCCTTCGAACACAAGGGCGCAATCTGGGCCTGCAGCCGCTTCATCGTCGCCGCCTGGCGGCCATCGGCGTTCCAGCTCACGAGCTTGTTGCTTGCTCGCTGCAGCGAGCGCAGGCTGCGGCCTTCCAGCGCAGCGCTGTCGCGCCGTGCTTCGCCGATCAGCTGCGCGGCGAGCTTCTCGATTCGGGCACGGTCGTTGGGTGCCAGCTCGACCAGGGCATTCAAGTGGCTCGCGCCCCATTGCAGCCGGGTCGCGGGGCCTTCGCTCTTCACGAACGCCTGCTCGGACCAGCGCAGCGACTCCTCGTTGCGTCCTAGCTTGCGCGCGTTGCCGGCCAGCTGGCTCATCAGGTAGTACGGCGAATGGCTCTTCGCCAGGTTGCTCTGCAGGAGCGCGCCGCTGTCGTCCCACAGCCCGGCCTTGCCGAGGGTGTAGGCAGCGCTGGTGATCACGGCCTGGCGCTCGTAGCCGTCGCTGATCTCGCGGTCCAGCCGCGCCACGTGCTCGCGGGTTTCCTTCAGCAGCGGCCCCGGCAGCTGTACCTTCACCGCGTCCTTCGGCAACGCCAGGCGCGCCAACTGGATGCGCGCCAACAAGGCGCCCAGCCGGTCGCCTCGCGACAGCGTGCTGTCGGCTTGCAGGCGAACCAGCGCAGGCTCGAACCGCGCCAGCCAGGCGTCACGGTCGGACGAGTCGTCGGACGAGAGCACCTTCACCATGTCGTCGGCGCCGTTGATGAGGACGTCCATGTGGGTGCGTGCCGCCGCAGCATCGGCCAGCACGCGCTGCACACGATCTTTCAGCACCGCATCCGGTTTCAGGCCCGTGCCGTCGTCGCTGGCGGCCAGCGCCTTCAGCCACAGCCGGGTGGTGATCTCGCCGTCGCCGGCCGGGCTGGCCGCGGCGAGCTGGGCGAGCAGGCTCGGCCGCTCGGCTTTCGGCACGAGTTGGGCCTCATCGGTTTCCCAGGAGTAGAAGGCCAGCAGCTTCCATTCGTTGGACAACAGTGGCTTTCCCGCACGCGCGTCGGCGAGCACGTCCTTGATTGGGCGGCCACCAGCCAGGCCCTGGCGCAGCAGCGCCATCACCTGCTCGGCATCCACCTCGCCGGGTAGCCGCGTCAGCTCGGCGCCGGCAGCGTTGAACAGCACCACGGTCGGGTAGCCGCTGACCTTGAAGCGCCGGCCGAGCTTTTGCGCGCCCGGCTGGTCACCGTCCACGTGCACGGCCACGAAGGAACGTGACTGCTGTGCAAAATCCTGGCGATTGAACAGCGTCGCCTTGAGCTGGTTGCAAGGCGGGCACCAGGTGGCGCCCCAGTACATCAGCAGTGGTTTCTTCTCGCTGCGCGCCTGCGCGAACGCGCGCTCGACATCGGCCTCAGCGACGGCGCTGATCCAGGCCACGTTGCTGGAAGGCATGCCCCGCGCAAGCACGTTGCCAGCGAACGTGGCCACGGCCGCACACAGCGCCAGCGCGACAAAGATGGGCTTCATGGGTCGGTCTCCACAGGCGTAGTGCGCATTGTGCGCGCGCCATGGCCGGCGCGAGCAAAGCGCGCAATTGCCCCGAAATGAGGAGTTTCGGCGCGGCCCCGGCCGCGGCGCCGCAGCGCCATCGCCTACGATCGCGAATGTGAAAGCAATTGTTGCCGCCGCCCTGTTTGCCCTTGCCTGCGCAGCGGCTCAGGCACAGGCCCCCTCGAACCCCTCGCGCCTGTACGAAGACGCCCTTGCGCGCTTCGAGAAGAAGGACTTCCCCGGTGCGATCATCCAGCTCAAGAACGCGCTGAAGGTCGACAACAAGAATCTCTCGGTGCAAGTGCTGCTCGGCCGCGCGTTGCTGGCCAACGGCGAAGTGGTCGCCGCAGAAGTGGCGCTCGGCGAAGCGTTGCGGCTGGGCGTGAGCCGCGCTGAAGTGGTGATGCCGCTGGCGCGTGCGCTGGTCGACCAGGGCAAACAACAAGAATTGCTCAGTGACCCCCGCTTGGCCCCCGGCGGACTGCCACCCGCGATGCAGATGCAGATGCTGCTGATGCGCGCCGGCGCGGCGGCTGACTTGGCCGACTCGCGCGCGGCGCTGCGCTTTATCGAAGAAGCGCGCACGATCGACCCGAACATCGCCGACAGCTGGCTGGCCGAGGTGCCAATCCGCATCCGCGCGAGGCAGCCGCGCGAAGCGTTGGCCGCGGCTGACAAGGCGCTGACCATGACGCCGCGCGACGCCGAGGCGATCTACGTTCGTGGCACCGTGTCGCATGTGCTGGGCGACACCAAGGGCGCGCTGTCGTGGTACGACAAGACCCTGGCGCAACAGCCCACGCACACCGAGGCGCTGGTGTCGCGCGCGGGCATGTACTTCGACCTCGGCCGCCTGGATGACGCCGAGCGCGACGTGACCGAGCTGATGCGCGTCTCGCGCACCGAGCCGCGCGGCGCCTACCTGAAGGCCTTGATCGCCGAGCGCCGTGGCAACGCCGCCGCGGCGCGCTCGGCGTTGAACGAAGTCACTGCGCTGCTCGACCCGGCGCCGCCGGCGTTTCTGCGCTACCGGCCGCAGCTGCTGATGCTGGGCGGGCTGTCGCACTACGGCCTGAAGCAGTTCGAAAAAGCCAAACCCTACCTCGAGATGATCCAGCGCTTGCAGCCGAACTCCCCGGTCAACAAGCTGCTGGCCAACATCCACCTGAAAGACAACAACCTCGACCGCGCCATCGAGAGCCTGGACAACTACCTGCGCGCCTTCCCCGGCGATGGGCAGGCGGTGCTGTTGCTGGCCTCGGCGCACATGGCGCAGGGCCGCTACGCCCGTGCCACGCAGCTGACTCAGGACGCGCTCAAGCTCGGCGACGCGGCCGGGCTGCGCACCATGCTCGGCTTGAGCTTGGTGGGCAGCGGCAAACTGAACAACGCCGTGCCCGAGTTGGAAGCGGCGGTGAAGAAGGACCCCGGGCAGATCCAGGCCGGCTCGGCGCTGGTCACCCTCTATCTGAAGAGCGGGCAAGCAGCGCGCGCCGTGCGCATGGCCGAGCTGCTGCTCAAGCAGCAGCCGGGCAACGCCGGGCTGCACAACCTGCTGGGCCTGTCGCGCGTGGCCGCCGCTGATGCCGAGGGCGGCCGTGCGGCGTTCGAGCAGGCGTTGAAAATCGACGCCGCCTACGCGGCGCCGCAGATCCAGCTGGCTCGGCTCGACGCCCAGAGGGCCCCGGACGCCGCCATCGCGCGCCTTCAGGCGGTGCTCGCCCGTGAGGAAAAGAACATCGAGGCGCTGCTGGCGCTCGGCGCACTGGCCGAACAGCGCCGGCAACTGACCGACGCGCAGCGCTGGCTGGAGAAAGCCGACGACCTGGCCGGCCCCAACGTCGTGCAAGCCGGTCTGGCGCTGGTCGATTTTCATCTGCGCCACCGGCAGCTCGAACTGGCGCGCGAAGCCACCAAGCGCCTCACCACCAAGGCCCCGGAATCGATGGACGTGCTGCTCATGCTGGCGCGCGCGAGCCTCGCCGGCGGCGACACGGCCGGTGCCCGCACCACGCTGAGCCGGGCCGCGAGCCTGGCCAACTACGATGCGCCGCTGCTGCTCAACATCGCGCTGATGCAATTGCAGGCCGGCCATGTGCCCGGCGCGGCGCACAGCCTGGACAAGGCTTTGTCGGAGCGGCCCGATCTGCTGGCGGCGCAAGCCGTGATGGCCGATGTCGAGGTTCGCCAGGGTGAGCTGGGCAAGGCCGAAGCGCGCGCGCGCCAGCTGGTGGCCAAGAACCCCAAGCTTGGCGTCGGACATGGCCTGCTCGGCGACGTGGCCCTGGCACGCAACCAAGTGCCGGCGGCGGTCGAACACTACCGCCGCGCCTACCAGGCCGAACCCACTTCGGACAGCCTGCTGCGCTTGTTCAGGGTCATGTCCTCCACCGATGCAGCAGCGGCGAACAACCTGGTCGATCAATGGCTCAAGCAGCGTCCGAAGGACTTGCTGGCGAGGCGAGCGCTCGCTGACGGATTTGCTCGAATCGGCAATCTATCGGCAGCGCGGCAGCAGTACGAAACCCTCGTCAAGGTCGCGCCCGACGACGCCGAGGCCCTCAACAACCTGGCCAACGTGCTGCTGATGAGCAAAGACCCGGGCGCCTTGGCAATGGCCGAACGGGCGATGGCGAAGAACCCGGGTGCCCCGCACATCATCGGCACGGCGGGTTGGGCGGCCTTCCAGGCCGGACAGTCCGACCGCGCGCTGCAACTGCTGCGCGATGCCCGGCTTCGCGACCCGAACAATCCCGATACGCGCTACTTCCTGGGCGCCGTGCTGGCCAGTGCCGGCCGTCAGGCCGAGGCCCGCGCCGAACTCGAAGGGGCGCTCAAGGGTGGGCGCAAGTTCGCCAGCGCCGCCGATGCGGAACAGCTGCTGCGAACACTGAAATGAGGGGTGCCGGTGGCTGTCGCCGGCGCTTACACTTCCTCAGGCAAGCTCTCGATCACCGGCCACAAGTTGTTGATTCAAAAGGGCATCCTGCACGAGGCCCGGAAGTTGCTAATTAGCTGAGTATTGCGAGTGGAAGGCTTCCACTCGATGATTTCGTAAAGGGTTTGATATGAAAAAGAGCTTGTCTGTGATGGCGCTGGCCCTCGGAGCCGCTGGATTTGGCATGTCTGGCGCGGCGTTTGCGCAGTCGACCTGGAATCTGGTCAGCGGGTCGGGCTGCAGCCAGAACGCCACCAACAGTGGCAACTTCAACAACAGTTGGGCCTGCACCGGTGTCGGCCCCGCCGCCAGTTCCACAGCGTCGGCGTGGTCCAACGACCGTGGCTCCGGAGGCACGGCGCAGGCCGGTTCGGGCTGGGCCAATGCCTACATGTCGCCGCAGGGCAGCAACGGCTTCGGCGCTGCCAGCCGCACCGAGGGCCTCGGCGTCGGCTCCCCCGACCACT
>JANNQO010000231.1:0-17321 GCA_031400795.1 Rubrivivax sp.
AAGCAGCTGGTGAACGTTCGAGCCGAGCTGACCGGCGAGCGCAACGACGTGGCGCTGGCCGGACTAAACCACAAGCTCGGCTACCGCGGCACGACGAATTGCCTGCTGAATTTCGGCGAAGGCAAGTTCGCGGTGCGCGGCTCCGGCGGCGGGGGACTGGACGGCGCCGGTGCCGGCGCCGTGGGGTACCTGGTCGGCCACCCCGGCGAAGGCCTGCGTTGCATGTTCCACATGATGAACGAGGCGCGCATCGGTGTCGGCCTCGGCGCGGTGATGCTGGGCTACGCGGGTTACGAAGCGAGCCTCGAGTACGCGAAGCAGCGCCCCCAGGGAAGGGCGATCGGCCCCGCTGGCAAGGACCCGAGCGCAGCGCAGCTGCCGATCATCGAACACGCCGACGTGAAGCGCATGCTGCTCGCGCAGAAGGCCTATGTCGAAGGCGGCCTCGCGCTCGAGCTGTACTGCGCGCGGCTCGTCGACGAACTCCGCACCGGTGACGAAGCGGCAGCGCGCGAGGCGCAGACGCTGCTCGACGTGCTGACGCCCGTCGCCAAGAGCTGGCCCAGCGAATGGTGCCTGGAAGCCAACTCGCTGGCCATCCAGGTGCACGGCGGTTACGGCTACACGCGCGACTTCCCGGTCGAGCAGCATTGGCGCGACAACCGCCTGAACATGATCCACGAAGGCACGCATGGCATCCAGGGGCTGGACCTGCTCGGCCGCAAGGTGGTGATGGACAGCGGCGCGGGGCTGAAGCTGCTGGCGTCGCGCATCAACACGACCATCGATGCCGCAGGGCAGGTGGCCGATTTGGCCGAGCCGGCGAATGCACTCGCTGCCGCGCTGCACAGGCTGGGTGCGGCAACGAAGTCCGCCTGGGCGACCGGCGTGCCGGAAGACGCCTTGGCCAATGCCACGCCGTATCTGCAGGCTTTCGGCCACGTCGTGCTGGCGTGGCTGTGGCTGGACGTCGCCCTCGTCGCGCGGCAGCGGCCCGGTCAGCAGGCGGCGATGCGCTACTTCTTTGCCTACGAGCTGCCGAAGATCGATGCCTGGCTCGGCGTCGTGGCACGCCGCGAAGCGGTTTGCCGGGACATGCAGCCCGGCTGGTTCTAACGATTCACCCGAGAGGATCCTATCCATGAGCACGAACGTCCACAAACTCTTCGACCTGACCGGCAAGACCGCGCTGGTCACCGGCGGCTCGCGCGGCCTGGGCTTGCAGATTGCCGAGGCGCTCGGCGAAGCCGGTGCCAAGATCGTGCTCACGTCGCGCAAGGCCTCCGATCTCGAAGAAGCGGCGGCCGACCTTCAGGCCAAAGGCATCGACACGCGCTGGGTGGCCGCCGACGCGAGTGATCCGGCGCAAGTGAACAAGGTCGTCGACGAAGCGATGCAGCGCGTCGGGCACCTCGACATCCTCGTCAACAACGCCGGCGCCACCTGGGGCGCAGCGACCGAAGACCACCCGCTGGACGCCTGGGACAAGGTGATGAACCTGAACGTGCGCAGCATCTTCCTGTTCTGCCAGGCGGTGGGCAAGGTGAGCATGCTGCCCAGGAAGAGCGGCCGCATCATCAACGTGGCCAGCATCGCTGGCCTGGGCGGGTCGCTGGAGATGAAGTTCATCGCCTACGGCACGAGCAAGGGTGCGGTGGTGAACTTCACGCGCACGCTGGCCGGTGAATGGGGGCCGCACGGCATCACCGTCAATGCGCTGGCGCCGGGCTTCTTCCCGAGCAAGATGACGAAGGGCGTGCTGTCCACTTTCGGCGCGGAGAACCTCGCCGCGCGCGCGCCGCTGCGCCGCATCGGCGACGACAACGACCTGAAGGGCGCCGCGCTGCTCTTCGCCAGCGAGGCCGGCAAGCACATCACCGGGCAGATCCTGGCGATCGACGGCGGCGTGAGTGCCGTACATGGTGGGTAACAACCGTGAGCGCCGCATGGCCGCTCCAAAGGCGCTCGCTCCCCCTCGGGGGGACGGCCCGCAGGGCCTAGGGGGCCAGGTGACTGAACGGCTGAACTTCCCGATCCGTATCCCCTTCGTCGAGGAACTCGGCCTCGAGCTGTGGGGCTTCGGCGACGGCAAGTCCGAATTGCGGCTGGACCTGGCGCACGCCCACCTGAACAGTTGGGACGTGGCGCACGGCGGCGTGCTGATGACGATGCTGGATGTCGCCATGGCGCACGCGGCCAGGAGCGTCAACAGCCGCGACCCGGGCCTGGGCCCGGGTATGGCCACCATCGAGATGAAGACGAGCTTCATGCGCCCAGCCGAAGGCCAGCTGCGCGCGATGGGCACGCTGCTGCAACGCACCACGACGATGGCCTTCACTGAAGGCCGCGTGTTCGATCAGCAAGACCGGTTGTGCGCCCATTCGACCGGCACCTTCAAATACTTGCGCTCGAAATCCTTACGCCCCACGGAACCCACATGAACAACCAGCAGATCCATCTGATTTCGCGTCCCGCGGCCGAACCGACGCCGTCCAACTTCCAACTGCTCAGCACGCCGCTGCCACCACTCGAAGACGGCCAGGTGCTGGTGCGCCACCACTACCTGAGCCTGGACCCGTACATGCGCGGCCGCATGAACGACGCGAAGAGCTACGCCCAGCCGCAGGCGCTGAACGCGGTCATGGGCGGCGGCACGGCGGGCATGGTGGCCGAGTCGCGCCACGCCGGATTCGCCCCCGGCGATGCCGTGGTCGGCATGGGCGGCTGGCAGGAGTACTCGATCGTCAACGCCGCCCAGCCCGGCCTGCTGCGCAAGGTCGATGCCACGCACATCGCGTTGTCGGCGTATCTCGGTGCGGTGGGCATGCCCGGCGTCACGGCGTGGATGGGCCTGACGCAGATCATCGAACCCAAGTCGGGCCAGACAGTCGCCGTGAGTGCCGCCAGCGGCGCTGTGGGCAGCATGGTCGGCCAGCTTGCCAAGGCGCGCGGCTGCCGCGTAGTCGGCATCGCCGGCGGGCCGGAGAAGTGCGGTTTCGTGGTGAAGGAACTCGGCTTCGATGCCTGCGTCGACCACAAGGCGCACCGCGATCTGCCGAGCATGAGCGCCGCGCTGCGCGACGCGGCGCCCGGCGGCATCGACGGCTACTTCGACAACGTCGGCGGCCTCGTGCTCGACGGCGTGATGGCGAACATGAACGACTTTGGCCGCATCGCCGTGTGCGGCATGATTGCCGGCTACAACGGCGCACCGATGGCGATGGCCAACCCGATGCTGATTCTGCGTTCGCGCCTGAAGATGCAGGGCTTCATCGTCAGCGAACGCATGGACCTGTGGCCGGCGGCACTGAACGAACTCGGCGAAGGGGTGGCCACAGGTCGGCTGAAGTACCGCGAGACCATCGCGCAAGGCTTGGCCGGTGCGCCCGAGGCTTTCATCGGGCTCCTGCAGGGCCGCAATTTCGGCAAACAACTGGTAAAACTGATCTGACGTGAACTGGAACTGGTCGCGCTTCGCAGAACTGGGCGTCGAAAACCTCTACGACGCCCTGGCGCTGCGCTGCCGTGTCTTCATCGTCGAACAGGTGGCCTATCAGGACCCCGATGGGCTGGACCGCTCGAGCTGGCACCTGCTCGGCCGCGACGCCGGCGGCGTATTGCAGTCGTACTTGCGCGTCGTCGACCCCGGCCTCAAGTACGACGAACCGTCGATCGGGCGCGTGGTCAACGCGCCCGAGGCGCGTGGCCGCGGGCAGGGGCGTGCGCTGATGAAAGAAGGCCTCTTGCGCTGCGCGGCCGTGTGGCCTGGGCGCGCCATTCGCATCGGCGCGCAGGCGCATCTGGCGCGCTTCTACGGCAGCCTCGGTTTCGAGATCGTGGGCGAGCCCTACATCGAAGACGAGATCCCCCACCTCGAGATGTTGAGGAGGCCGCGATGACCGCCACGCACGAAGTCTTCAACCAGAGTTCCACGCTCACCGATGTGAATCTTTGGGATCGCCATGCGGCGCTGAAAGACGCACTGCGCGCGTGGCATCCGGCGCTCGACAGTCAGCCACTGCACGTGCTCGGCGCCGAGATGGGCAGCGCCGCGATGCAGGCCCATGCGCGCCTGGCCAACGAACACGCCCCGATGCTGCACACGCACGACCTGCAAGGTCGGCGCATCGACGAGGTTGAGTTCCACCCCAGCTACCACGTGCTGCTCGGCGCAGCGCTGAAGCACGGCCTGCACGGTACGCCCTGGGCGCGCGGCGTGGGCGCGCACCTCGTGCGCGCTGCCGGCTTCATGCTCTTCACCGAAGGCGAGCCGTCGGTGCTGTGCCCCGTCTCGATGAGCTACGCCGCCACGCCGTCGCTGCGCGCCAACGCCGCGCTGCATGCCGAGTGGGGCCCACGCGTTGGGGGCACTGCCTATGACGCGCGCTTCGTGCCCGGCCAGCACAAGGCCGCGGTGACGATCGGCATGGGCATGACGGAGAAGCAGGGTGGATCGGATGTGCGCGCGAACACGACCCGCGCGCAGTTCGATGGCGAGGATGCCTGGGGCCGGCGCTATCGGATCACCGGCCACAAGTGGTTCTTCTCGGCGCCGATGTGCGACGCTTTCCTCGTGCTGGCGCAGACTACAGCCGGCCTGTCGTGTTTTTTCCTGCCGCGCTTCACGCCCGACGGCGCGCTGAATTCGATCCGCATCCAGAGGCTCAAAGACAAGCTCGGCAACCACGCCAACGCGAGTTCCGAAGTCGAGTTCGACGACGCTGCGGCCTGGCTGATCGGCGACGAAGGACGCGGCGTGCCGCAAATCCTGAATATGGGTGCACTGACGCGGCTTGACTGCGCGCTGGGCACCGCCGGTTTGATGCATCACGCGCTGACGCTGGCGCTGCACCACTGCCGCGAGCGCCGCGCATTCGGCAAGCCGCTGATCGAGCAGCCGCTGATGAAGAACGTGCTTGCCGATCTGGCCTTGGAAAGCGAAGCCGCCACGCTCTTGGCAATGCGCCTGGCCGCCGCGGTCGACCGCAGCGAAAGCGGGCGGGACCCCGATGGCTTCGAAGCGCTGATGCGCCGCGTGCTGACGCCGATCGCCAAGTTCTGGGTCTGCAAGCGCGGCAGCCACTTCGCGCAGGAAGCGATGGAGTGCCTGGGCGGCAACGGTTATGTCGAAGCCGCGGGGCAGGGCGTGATGGCGCGCATCTACCGCGAGATGCCGCTGAACTCGATCTGGGAAGGCGCGGGCAACATCCAGTCGCTGGACCTGTTGCGCGCGCTGAAGAGCGGCCCGGTGGCCGATGCCTTGATGCACGAACTGGCGAGCGCTCGTGCCGCCAGCGCACTCGTGGCGCAGCGCGCCGATGCGCTGCATGCGGGGCTGGACGGCGATGTCGACGAGTCCGGCGCACGGCGCTTGGCGCGCGACGTGGCGCTGTTGCTGCAAGCCGCGTTGATGCAGCGCGTGAGCCCGCCGCCGCTCTTCGAAGCCTTCGCCGAATCCCGCCTGGCCGGCGCCAACGACGCGTTCGGCCAACTGCCTTCCACCACGGCGTTCGACGCGATCCTGTCGCGCGCCAACCTGGAGTCTTGATGTCCGACCCTTTCCTGCTGCACCACTACGAAGGCTCGCCGTTCTCCGAGAAGGTGCGCCTGATGCTCGGCTTCAAGGGCCTGCCCTGGGTCTCGGTGAAGGTGCCGGTGGTGATGCCCAAACCCGACGTGGTGGCGCTCACCGGCGGCCACCGGCGCACCCCGTTCCTGCAACGCGGCGGCGATGTCTGGTGCGATTCGGCGCTGATCGCGCGCGTTCTCGAAGCCGAGCGCCCGTCGCCCACGCTGTTCCCGGCCGGTGCGCCGCTCGCGCCGCTGTTGGCGCAGTGGATCGACACCACGCTGTTCTGGACCGTCATCGCCTACGTGATGCAGCCGGCAGGCCTGCCGCATCTCTTCGCCGGCGCCTCGCCCGAGACGATGAAAGCCTTCGCCGCCGACCGCGCGCCGTTCAGCGGCCAGCTGCCGCGTCCGCGCGGGCATGACGCGGCGGTGCAGCTCGCTGCGGCGCTCGCCAGCTTCGAGCAGCAGCTCGCCGACGGCCGCAGCCGACTCTTCGGCAACGAGGCCTCGATCGCCGACTTCTCGCTCGCGCACAACCTGTGGTTCGTGCAGCGCGCCGGCCCGCTGGCAAGCATCGTCACGCAGCACGCCAGGCTCACGGCCTGGTATCAGCGCATGCACGCCTTCGGACGCGGGCAGTTCGTCGAGATGGGCAGTGACGAGGCCGTGCTGCGCGCCGCTGCTGCCACCGGCCACGCGCCCACGCAAGTGCAGCCGGGTCTGGGCTTCGAAGCCGGCCAGAGTGTGGCCGTGGCCGCCATCGACTACGGCACCGACGCTGTTGCCGGCACGCTCGTCGGACTGAGTGCCGGCGAGGTGGTGATCGAACGACACGATCAACGCGCCGGCACCGTGCACGTGCACTTCCCGCGCTTCGGGTTCCGCATCAGCAAAAAGGAAATCGCATGATCTTGTCCACCGGCCACACCGCCGTGATCACCGGCGCCGGTTCGGGCTTCGGCCTGGAAGCCAGCCGCATCGCCGCGCGCCGCGGCATGAACGTCGTCATGGCCGACGTGCAAGCCGATGCGCTGCAAGCCGCCGCGAAAGAGATCGAAGGCCTGGGCGTGCAGGTGCTGCCGTTCCGGCTCGACGTGGCCCAGGCCGAGCAGGTCGAAGCGCTCGGGGCGGCGACGATGCAGCGCTTCGGCGCCCCGCACTTCGTCTTCAACAACGCTGGTGTCGGCGCCGGCGGCCTGATCTGGGAGCATTCGCTGAAGGATTGGGAATGGGTGGTCGGCGTCAACCTGATGGGCGTGGCGCATGGCGTGCGGGTCTTCACGCCGATGATGCTGGCCGCCGCGAAGGCCGACCCCGGCTACCGCGGCCACGTGGTCAACACGGCGAGCATGGCCGGCCTGCTGAACCCGCCGAACATGGGCGTCTACAACGTCACCAAGAGCGCGGTGGTGGCGATGAGCGAGACGCTGTACCAGGACCTGGCGCTGGTCAGCGATCAGGTGCATGCGCATGTGCTGTGCCCGTACTTCGTGCCCACCGGCATCCAGCACAGCCAGCGCAATCGTCCCGAGGCGATGAAGGACGAGGCCGACCCGCCCACGCGCAGCCAGCTCATCGCGCAGGCGATGACCGACAAGGCCGTGAGCAGCGGCCGGCTCAGCGCCGCGCAGGTGGCGCAGTTCGTCTTCGACGCCTGCGAGGCCCAGCGCTTCTACATCTACAGCCACCCGCGCGCGCTGGGCATGGTGCAGACGCGGCTGGAAGACGTGGTGATGGCGCGCAACCCGAGCGACCCGTTCCGCGACAAGCCGGAGATCGGCGTCGAGCTCAGGCGCGCGCTGCGCGAAGGCTGAGGTCCTTCAGCGACCTCCATGGCCGCGCGGCGCGCCAGCGCGTGGGCAGGCGCTGCCACAGGTCGGGGAACGCTCGCATGCCGTGCTAGCTATACTTTCATACCGTAAGAAAGTAATACTGTGCTGCATACATCGAAGCTCACTTCCAAATTTCAGGCCACCGTGCCGACGCCGGTTCGCAAAGCCTTGCAACTCAATGCAGGTGATCTGATCGGATTCGAAGTCGAGGGCAACGAAGTCCGCTTGCGTCGCGCCACGCCGCTTGACCTGGCTTTTGCGCAGGCCCTGGAGGGCACACTGACCGAGTGGTCCAGTGCCCTGGACGACGAAGCCTTCAAGAGCCTGTGATGGCTGCGCTGGAGCTCGCATCTTTGGACGTGGTCGTCGTGCCTTTTCCGTTCACCGACAGGCAAGCCAGCAAACGCCGACCCGCCCTTGTCTTGTCGAGTGCTTCCTTCAACACGACAACCAGGCACAGCGTCCTGGCGATGATCACCAGCGCCGAGCAATCGAGCTGGCCTGGAGACGTGCCCATCACCGACCTGGATGCGGCGGGATTGCCCTCCGACTGCCTGGTGCGGCTGAAGATCTTCACCTTGGATCATCGCCTGATCGTGAAGCGGATAGGAAAACTCGCCGCCGAAGACCGTGACGTGCTGGCAACGCGCTGGAGAACGCTCGTCTTCCAGTAGCTGGCCCTTCCATGGCCCCATGACCGTACCATGCAGACGCGGCTGGAAGACGTGGTGATGGCGCGCAACCCGAGCGATCCGTTCCGCGACAAGCCGGAGATCGGCGTCGAGCTGAGGCGGGCGCTGCGCGAAGCCTGAGCGCGTTCAGCACCCCGGCGGCAGCGCCAGCACCGCGGCTTGCACAGGCTTCAGCGTCAGCGCGTCGGTGATGATGAAAGCCGCGCGGCGCGGGTGCTGGGCCACGCCGGCGCTGACGGTCAGGCGCGAGGCCTGCGGCTTGTCGCCCGACCACTCGGCTACCGGCTGGTACAGGCGCACCACATGGTCGTGGCGCAACAGTTCGCCGCTGTTCTCGCCGGCACGCACCTGGTTCTGGTGCTGGTCTTCGAGCACGGCCCAATAGCCTGCCAAGCGTCGCGGCGCCAGCGCGTCGATGCGGGCCACGACCGCATCGCCTTCGCGCTGCAACGTCAGCGGCCAGGGAGTGCTCGATGGCTTCGCCGAGGGCAGCCGTGGCCAGCTGCGCCAATCCTGGCCATCGACGATGACCTGCGGTGTGTAGACCGAGCGGCTGCCCACGGCATTCGCCAGCCGGTGCTGCCGATCGGTGGTCTCGGCAGAAGCGAAGCGGTCCGGCCAGCCGAGGCGGTCCCAGTAGTTGACGTGGAACGACAGCGCCAGCACATCGGGGCGGCCCTTCAAGGTCGACAGCCAGCGGTCGGCCGGCGGGCAGGAGCTGCAGCCTTGGGAGGTGTACAGCTCGACCACCGTGGCTGGCGTGCTGGCGCGCAGCGCGCAGGTCTGCGCAGCCGCCAACGGCGCGGCGGTGGCGAGCATCAAGGCGGCTGACAAGGTCTTGCGCATGGTTCGATCTCCAGGGCCTGCTCAGTCGTCGCGCGAGCAGCGAGAATCTGACACATGCCGACCCTCACCATCCGGCGCCTGCTGATCGACCTGGAAACCCCGATCCCGCGGCTGTGGAACGGCGGCGATGCCTTTCGCACCGCGTTCTTCGACGCGTTGTCATTCAGCTTCCCGGCCGGCGAACAAGTCTTCATCGACAGCATGAAGCTCGGCCTGGCCAAACTCGCGCCCGACGAGCGCGAGCGCCTGGAGCCCGAAGTGCGCGGCTTCATCGGCCAGGAGGCAACGCACCGGCGCATCCACGCGCTGTACAACGCGCATCTTGAACAGCGTGGCCTCGTGAATCACTGGGAAGGGCGCATCGGCCGCCGATTGAAGCGGCTCGAAGGCGTGGACCCGCGCGGCTGGCTCGCCGTCACCGCGGCCACCGAACATTTCACCGCGATCTTCGCCGAGTACCTGCTGCAACAACCCACCGCGCTGCACGGCGCCGAATTGCGCATGCAGCAACTCTGGTTGTGGCATTCGGCCGAGGAATCCGAACACCGCTGCACGGCCTTCGACCTGTACCGCGCGCTCGGTGGCAACGAGCTGTGGCGCCGGCGGTTGTACTTCCTCATCACCTGGCATTTCGCCACCGACCTGGCACGCCAGACGATGAACAACCTGTGGCACGACGGCACCTGGTGGCGCCCCTCCACCTGGTGGGCCGGCGCGCGCTTCCTGCTCGGCCGCGGCGGACTGCTGCGCGAGATCGTGCCGCGCTGGCGGCATTACCTGCGCGCGGACTTCCATCCGTCGCAGGGCGACGCCGAAGCAGGTGCTCGCTGGCTGCACGAGAACGCGGCGCTGGCGCCGCCGGTGCGCGGCTGAGGGGCTGGTCCCTCCGACAGGAATCGAACCTGTATCTGGCGCTTAGGAGGCGCCCGTTCTATCCGTTGAACTACGGCGGGAAGGGCGCGGATTCTGGCACGCGCGACGCTTGCCCTCACGGCCGTAGCGGCAGTGCCGCGCCAATCGCGATGAAGACACCGCCGCAGGCGTGGTTGAAGCGCCGCCCGACGCGCTCGAGCCACGGGCTGATGCGCTGCGCGATGCTGGCGATGAAGACTTCGGTGGCGATCTCGATCGCCGCGAACGAGCCGGCCATGATCACGAACTGGACCACGAGGCTCATCGCCGGGTCGATGAACTGCGGCAGGAAGGCGGCGAAGAACAGGATGCCCTTCGGGTTGGTCAGCGCCGAGAGTGCCCCTTGCCGGAACAGCGATCCGCCCGATGCCCGTGTGATGGCCGAAGCGGGCAGCGCGAGGCCGATCGGCGGCGAACGCCACACCTGGATGCCGAGCCACACCAGGTAGGCACCGCCCAGCCATTTCAGCGCGATCAGCCACAGCAGCGAGGTTTGCAGCAGCGCGCCGATGCCGAACATCGACAGCGCGATGATGGTGACGAAGCCGACAGCTCCGCCGGCCACCGTGTAGAGCGTCTTGCGCCGGCCGTGCAGGGCGCCATGCGTCAAGGCCAGCAGCCCGTTCGGCCCGGGCGAAAGCGACAGCCCGACGGCGGCCAGCAGGTACAGGAGCCAGGTGTTCAAGTCCATGGATTCACTTCTTCTCGCCCTCGCCGACGCGCCAGACCCAGATCACGTCCAGCGAATTCTCCTGCCCGGACTGGGCGCGTAAGGTGAAACGTTGGGCGATGCGGTAGATGAGCTGCCAGGTGCCGCTGGTGGCGTTGACGCTGCGCTCATAACCCAGGTACCAGCGGCGCGAGAGCTGCTTGCCGAGCGTGATCACGGTTTCGCGCACCTCGCCGTCGCTCTGGCGCAGCGAAAACTCGTCCAGGCCCAGCCTGCGCAGCAGCGCATCGGTGGGCGCTTCGCCTTCGCCGGCCAGCAGCGCCACCGCGGCGCGCTGCAAGAGCGCGGTGTCGGCGCGGCCCAGACCGTCGCTGGGGCGGCCGAGCACGAGCCACGAGAGCTTGTCGGTCTCGCTCATCTCGGGGTCGCTGTACAAGCGCACGCGCGGGCCGATGAAGCTGCCGGTGATGGCCACGCCGACCTTGGTGTCGATGTTCGGGCGCAGCGCCAGGATGTCCAGCGTCGGGTTCTCGGGCACGCCGCTGAAGATCAGGATGCCGCGCTCGATCTCCAGCTTCTGTGCGTAGGCGGCATAGGTGCCGCCCTGGGCGCGCACCAGGCCGTGGATGGCCAGCCGCCCGGCCGGTGTGCTCACGCGCAACTGGCCGCCGAGCAGCGTGTCCAGGCCGCGGCCGCGCACGCGCAGCTTGTCGCCCAGGTCCACGGCCACCGCCACCTGGGGGTTGCCGCGTGCGGTTTTCGGCGGCTCGTCGCTGTCGCGTTCGCGCCGCGGTTGGTTCGGGTCGCGGATGACGACGTCGTCATCGAGCGACGGCGCGTCGCTGCGGCTCACGTCGAACAGGCCCTCGTCGACCACCACGCTGCCGTCGACCTTCAGCCGGTCGGCGCGCAACTCCACCGCAGCGTCGCCGCTGACCACGAGTTGCCGGTCGATGCGGCCGAGCACGCGAAAGCGTTGCGCCTTGGCCTGGAGCTGTGCCACCGGGGCGGTGCCGAACTCGGCGCCGCCGCTGATTTCCATGCGGCCTTCGCCGCCGCGCAGCGACAGACGTTCGATCTTCGCGCTTTCGCCCTGCAGCGAGACCTCGAGCTCGCCGTCGCTCACGTCCACACCGAGCAACAGGTTGCGCACCGCGATACCGCGCCCTTCCACGCGCCCGGTGTATTCGGGTGCGCCCAGCCGCCCGCCGATCGTGGCCTGGGTCGTGATCGAGCCACCCAGGCGCCAGCCCGGCGGCACCCAGGCGCTCCAGATGCCGAGGTTGCCCACGCGCGCCTGGACGCGGCCGCTGAGTGCGGAGCTGGCATCGGGCCAGCGCTGTTCGGGACGGGTGCGCAGTTCCTGCTCGCCGCTGATGTCGCCGAGGATGCGGCCGGCCAGGGCTTGCGTGAGCGCCCAGCGGCCGTCCTGTGCGGTCATCGCCAGTCGCAGCGTCTGCAGGCCCAGCGGCTGGCGGCCGGCCACGTCGTCGATGTGCAGATCGCCACGGTCGCGCTCGAACACGACGTCGGCGGCGAAGCGCTGCGCGGCCTGCACACTCATGCGCGCGGACAAGCGCAAGTCGCCGCCCCAGCCCATCGTCGGCTGCATGCGCGCCAGCATCGGCGCCAGCTGGAAGGGCTCGACCTGGGCACGGATGTCGAAGTCCGGCCGTGCGCCGCGGTTGTCGACGCGAATCTCGTCCCAGCGCAGTTGCAGCTCACGAGCGATGCGCGCACGGCCGGCTTCGGCACGCAGCTCCTGCAGACCGCCGGCGGGCGAAAAGCGCAGCTCGGCGCGCAACGCTTTGGCCTCCAGCCATTCGCCGCTTTCGGCCGGCGCGCCGGTATTGCCACCGGCGCCCACCAGCAGCTCGTCGACCTGGCCACGCCAACTGCCGGCGCCGGCACCGTCGTTCTGCCAGGCGCCCTCGGCACGCAGCCGCGCGCGCGTGCCCGGCCCGGGGCGCAGGCCGAGCAGGTTTGCCAGCCAGGCCGGTGGGCGCAGCGGCAGCTCGGCGTCGAGCTGCAGGCGGTGCTGGCGAGCGGTGCCTTGCAGCTCGAGCTTCAACTGCTCCAGCGCCTGGCGGCCCCAGCGCAGCTGGCTCACGTCCAGGCTGCCGCTGACCGCTTGCTCGGCGCCGGTGTCGAACTTCCAGCCGAGCTGGCCGCGTGCCAGCGCCAGTTCCGCCACGCGCAACTGCTGCACGCTGGCGCTGCCTTCGCTCCTCATGTCGGGCCAGCGGCCTTCGGCACTGAGCGTTGCTTCGAGCTGGCCGTCGCGCGGCGCCCATTCCGCCAGGTCGGGCAGCAGACGCAGCAGCGGGGCCAATCCGGCCAGCGCGCCGGCCTTCAGATCGGCGCGGTAGCGATCTTGCAGGCCGGCGCCCAGCGGGTCACCACGCCCTTCCAACCGCAGGCTGTTGCCGCCGACGCGAAACTCGCCGTGCAGGCTGCCGGGTATCGCGGCGCCGGGCTGGTAGCCCAGCGTCAGTTCGCCTTGCAGCGGCACGCCGGCCAGCATCGACTCGGTGAGCCGCACCACGCCGCTGGCGGCAGTACTCTGCGCCAACTGCACTGGCGCGAGTTGCAGCGCGTTGGCCGGCAGCCGCAGATCGAGCTGCCATTCGGCCGAGACGCGGTGCGGGCCCTGACGCCAGGCCGAGCCCTCGGCGCCGGGCCACCACAGCACCGGGTCGAAGTCGACCAGCGAGCCTTCGGTCTTCAACTGCCAGCCGTTGGCCGCAGCGCGCTCGGCGCGCGCGCTCAACTGCGCCACCGCGCTGCCGGCGCTGGCGCGCAGCTGGCGCAGCAGCAGCTGGTTCGTGCCGACCGCGGCGTCCAGCTGCACGCGCAGCGGTACCGGCGCGGCGTCGAGCCGACCTTCGAGTTCGCCTTGCAGATCCAGGCGCAGCGGCTCGGCGGCGGGTGCCGTATCGGGCACGGTGCCGGATGCGGTGCGGCGTGTCACGGCGGGCAAGGGCAACCCGCTGAGCACCATCTTCAGCGGCCCCGAGACTTGTGCCGCGATGGCGCGGGCATCGATGAGCTGAGGCCGCAGCGCGTCCAGCCTGGTCTGCAGCTGCAGCGCTTGGCTCTTCCATTGCCCGCTGCCGCGCCAGCGGCCGGCGTCCTGGCCGCCGGCGCCGGCGAATTGCAGCTCGAAGCTGCCGATGTCGATCGAGTCGCGCTTGCCGAGGTCGGCGCGCAGCGCCAGTTCGATGCGGCGCAGCGGCAGCCGCTGCTGATCCCAGCGACCGGGCTGCTGATTGTCGAGTTTCACCTCGGCGCTGACCGGGGCCTCCAGCGCGGTGGATTGCACCTCTACGGTACCCGCCAAGCGGGTGCTGGGCAGTGCGCTGGAAAGACTGGCCAGGTCCAGCGCGTCGGTGTTGCCTTTGAGGCTGGCGATCGGCCAGCGCGCGAAGCTCGCGATCGTGGCCGCCAGGTCCAGCGACGGCGCGGCATGGCCCTCGCGCGCCGTGCCGCGCAGCGTGGCGCTGGCGGCGAACCGCTCCAGTGCGCCGCGCGCCACGAGCTGGGCCGCCCACTGCGCCGAAGGCGCAACATCGCGCGGCCGCAGCGCGGCGCGGGCGCTGAGTTCGAACGGCCGCGCGGTGCCGATCTCGCCGCTGGCCTCGCCGTGCACACGTTCGGCGTCGAAAGCGAGGGCGTCAATGCGGTGCAAGGTGCCGCCCAACGCGCCGAGCGTGCCGCGGGCTTTCACGTTGCGCAGCGGCGCGAGCGTGCCGATGGTGAATTCATCGATTTCCAGCGCCTCGATCACCGCCAGCAGCGGCGAAGCGATCGACGCCGGCGGCCCGGGGCTCTTGGCAGTTCCGGTGGCCAACAGCACGCGCCGTGCGGTCAAACGCGTCACCTGCACACCGACCCATGCCTGACCATCGGGCCGCCACGACCAACGCAGACCCTCGGCAACGGCGTTCTCGATGTGCACCGATTTCAGACCGCCACCGATCTCGATCGTCAGCCGCTCGACCTCCCAGCGCGGCGACAGCAGCGCGCCGCGCACGCCGTTCGCCTGCACTCCGGGCAGCCGCGCCAGCAGCCACGCTGTGCCGTCTTCGCTGCTCAGCAGCCAGACCACTGCTGCGGCAGCAGCGCCGACCACCAGCGCCAGCGCCAGCAACACCGCCAACACGGGCAGCAGCAGATGCCAGGCAGTGCGCAGCGGCCGCGCGCGCCACGCTCGTGTCAGGTCGGACGTTGGCAGATCGATGCTCACAGCGCAATGCCGACGCTGAAATGCACCCGCCAGCGGCGCAGCTCTTCGCCATAGGCCAGATCCAGCCGCAACGGGCCGACCGGGCTGCGCCAGCGCAGGCCGAATCCGGCACCGATGGCCGGCGTGAGCTGGCGAAAGCTGCTCGCCGCGCGCCCGGCATCGACGAACACCGCGCCCCACAGCGAGGGCAGCTGGGCCGAGAACGGCCGCGCCAGCTCGAGGCTCGAGGTGAACAACGCGCCGCCGCTGGTGACGGCGCCGTCGACGATCGGCCCCAGGTCGCGGTAGCCGTAGCCGCGCACCGAGTCGTCGCCGCCGGCGCGCCAGAGTTGCGAATCGGGTGCGGCCACGCGCGTCTTGCGGATCACCTGGCCGAGTTCGACCCGCGCCTGCCCGTACCAGGCCGCGCCCAGGGGCAAGTAGCCGGTGAAGCGCGCGTAGGCGCGGCTGAAGGGCCCGCCGATGGCGTCCGAATCACCCGATGCGCGCGACTGTCCGAGTCCGCCTTGCAGCGCCAGCGTGTAGCCGGTGGTGGGCAGCACCACGCTGTCGAGCTGGCGCAGCACGATGTGCGCGTTGCCCGAGACGGCGGCGGTCTGGTTGCGCGACGCGGCCACGCGTTCGCTCACCCGTGTGGTGCGCTGCCCGCGCTCAACCTCGACGAAAAAGAGCCGCTCCAAGCGCTGCCCGTCGTAGGCCTGGCCCAGTCGCGCACGCTCCGAAACCACCACGTCGTCGGTGGATTCCAGCCGCTCGATGGCCAGGCCCGCCACCCGCCGGCGGCGGTTCGGCCCCGGGTGCGTGCTGAGCTCGAGGTCCAGCGTCTGCTTCTGGCCGCCGATCTCGAGGTAGCTGCGGCTGCGCAATGCCTGGCCGAACAGCCTGCGGTGGATGTGCTCCACGCTCGCGCGCGGGCCGGTGTTGGCGCTGTAGCCCACGCCGAACGTGTAGATCTGCAGTGTCTGCTCCTGCAAGCTGACCTGCACGCGCGCCGCGGCAGCGTTGGCGGGGTCGAGGTCGTGCACCACGGTCACGCTCTCGAAGAGGCCGGATTTCTGCAAACGTTCCTGGTAGTCGAGCAAGACAATTTCGGTGAGCGGGGCGCCGCGGCTGAACTCGGCCAGGTTGCGCACGGTGGCCGCTTCGTGCACCTGCAAGCCTTCGACCTGGATCTCGCCGGCGCGAAACAGCGGGCCGCTTTCGACGACCAGGAAGAGGCGCACCGCCTGCTGCTCGCGGTCGACCTCGGCGGCGGTGCCGCTCCAGCCGGCGGTGACGTAACCGGCGGCGCGCAGGCGGGCGAGCAGCGCGGCCTTGGCGTCGCTCCAGGCCGGGTTGCGGAAGGTGCTGCGCGGCGGCAGCGCCCAGGCTTTGCGCAAGTCCTCCAGCAGCGCTTGCGCGCGCGCATCGCCGGTGTCGGCCTGCGCCTGCAGCTCGCCCTGCACCTCGAGCGTGACGCGCGAGACGCGCGCGCGCGGGCCCGGCGTGACCTCGACACGCACGTCGCGCGGTGCGCGCGGCAGCCCCGGCTCGCCCGCGGCCACCGGGTCGGCGCGCCGCACCGTGACAGTGGGGCTGAAGTAGCCCTCGGTCTGCAACAAGTCGCGCACCTGCGCCGGTGAGGCGTCCACCAGGCGTATCCATTCGGCCTCGCCGATCGCATCGCCGCCGGACAAGGTCGGCAGCCGCGTCAGGTCGAGGTTCTTCTCGATCAGCTCGCGCAATACAGCGGGCGCCTCGATGCGCACGCGCACCGGCAGCGTTGTCTGGCTGTCGTCGCCGCTGCGCACCACCAGCTCGGCAGGCCGCGTCTCGGGCCCGAACATCGACGCCCACATCGCGCAGCCCGACAGCCACAGCGGCGCGGCGCAGCACAGCACCGTGGCCGCGCCGAGGCGCAGGGTCATTTGCTGAGCAGCCGCATCGCCCCTTCGAGCCCCGCCAGCGTGAGCGGGAACATGCGTTGGTTCATCAGCTGCTGGACGATGGCAATGCTCTGCCGGTAGCCCCACACGCCCTGCGGCTCGGGGTTGATCCAGGCGAACTTGGGGAAGGCATGGGTCAGGCGCTGCAGCCATTCGGCGCCGGGCTCTTCGTTGTTGTATTCGACGCTGCCACCGGGTTGCAGGATTTCGTAGGGGCTCATCGTTGCGTCGCCGACGAAGATCAGCTTGTAGTCCTTGTTGTACTTGCGCATCACGTCGTGGGTGGGGAACTTCTCGCTGAAGCGGCGCCGGTTGTTCTTCCACATGAAGTCGTAGACGCAGTTGTGGAAGTAGTAGAACTCCAGGTGCTTGAACTCGCTCTTCGTGGCGCTGAAGAGCTCTTCGACGCGGTGGATGTGCTCGTCCATCGTGCCGCCCACGTCCATCAACAGCAGCACCTTCACCTTGTTGTGGCGCTCGGGCACCATCTTGATGTCCAGCAGCCCGGCTTTGGCCGCTGTGCTGTGGATCGTGTCGTCGAGGTCGAGTTCCTCTTCGGCGCCTTCGCGGGCGAAGCGGCGCAGCCGGCGCAGCGCGATCTTGATGTTGCGCGTGCCCAGTTCCTTG
>JANNQO010000232.1:0-12584 GCA_031400795.1 Rubrivivax sp.
GCGATGCGGGTGAAGGCTGCCGACAAACCGATCGAGTCCTCGTTGCGTTGGCCTTCGAGGTTGGCCGTGCCTTCGATGGGAATGCGCTGAATCAACAAGCCCGCGGCGACACGGTCGTCGGCCGCCAGCACCAGACGCGTATCGAGCTGCTCGCTTTGCAGCATGTAGTGCTCGAGCACCTGCTGCACGCGTTGCAGCGGCTCGCGCTGGTCGCCGTGCAGTGGCACCACGCCCTGGTAGGGCTGCTGACCGGGCAGCTTCTCGAGTGGGTCCAGCGTGATCGCGCAGCGGCCCTGGCCGTGCACGTTGAGCAGCGCCTCGAGCTGCGCGCCCTCCGGCACCGCGCCCACCACCTTTGCGGTGGCGCGAAAACTCAAGTCCGGCTGCACCTCGGCCACCGCCAGCTTGACCGGACCGTCGCCGAAGGTCTGCAGGATCAGCGCGCCGTTGAACTTGATGCTGGCCTGCATCAGCACGCCGGCCGCGGCCATCTCGCCGAGCAGCGCGCGCACCTCGGGGGCGAAGGCGCCCACGGTGGCGCGCCTGCGCAGCGATTCTTGCCAGCTTTCGGTGAGGCGCACCAACATGCCGCGCACGGGCAGGCCTTCGAACAGAAACTTGTGCAGCGCCGACATCAATCGATCCGCTTCAGCCCCGTGCGGTGGCGCCTGGCCTGCGCCACATAGTGGGCGGCGCTCCACAGCAGGCGCTCGATCTCCTCGGGCGTCAGCGGGCGCATCACCTTGGCCGGCCGGCCGACGATCAGCGAGCCTTCGGGGAAGACCTTGCCTTCGGTGATCAGCGAACCCGCGCCGACCAGACAGCGCGGGCCGATCACCGCACCGTTGAGCACGATCGACTGGATGCCGATCAGGCTGCCCGCGCCCACCGTGCAGCCGTGCAGCATCACCTGGTGACCCACGGTGACGTTGTCGCCGATCGTCAGCGGGATGTCGTCGTCGGTGTGCAGCACGCTGTTTTCCTGCACGTTGCTGCGCGCGCCGACGGTGATCTGGTCGTTGTCGCCGCGCAGCACGGCGCCGTACCAGACGCTGGCGCCCTCGTGCAGCGCCACGCGACCGATCACGCTGGCGCTGGCTGCAACCCAGGCACCGGACGCGATCTGCGGCGTCAGATCGCCGAGTTGATGGATGGACATGGAGCAGCCTGAGGGTGGGGATGGCGGGCATTCTGGTCCAATCCGCGCGGTGGACTCTCATCCCGACGGCATCCGCATCTCCAAGCTGCTCACCGAGCGCGGCCTGGCGTCGCGCCGCGAGGCCGACGAGTGGATCGAGGCCGGCTTCGTGCGCGTGAACGGAAAGTTGGCGGTGCTCGGCCAGCGCGTGCCGCCCGACCAACCGATCGACATCGACCCGCGCGCCCGCGCGCAGCAGGCGCTGCGTGTGACGATGCTGTTGCACAAGCCGATCGGCTATGTCAGCGGCCAGGCCGAAGACGGCCACGAGCCGGCTGCTGCGCTGATACGCGCCGAAAACCGCTGGCGCGACGATGCGACGAAAAGGCAGCTCGGCTTTCACGCCGGCCACCTGCGCCACCTGGCGCCCGCCGGGCGCCTGGACATCGATTCCACCGGGCTGCTCGTGCTCACGCAGGACGGTCGCATCGCCAAGCTCCTGATCGGCGACGAGACGCGTGTCGAGAAGGAGTACCTGGTGCGTGTGCAGCACCCGGCCGCCGGACGTTTGCCCGACAGCGAGCTGGCGCGGCTGCGCCACGGCCTCGCGCTCGACGATCAACCGCTGAGACCCGCGCGCGTGAGCTGGCAGAACGAAGACCAGCTGCGCTTCGTGCTGCGCGAGGGCAAGAAGCGTCAGATCCGCCGCATGTGCGAACTGGTCGGGCTGAAGGTGCTGGGCCTGAAGCGCGTGCGCATCGGCAGCGTGGCGCTGGGCCCGCTGCCGGTCGGGCAGTGGCGCTACCTGGGGCCGCATGAACGTTTCATCTGACCCGGTGCCGGTGCCGCTCACCGCGGCCCCGCTCGAACTCGCATCGCCGCCGCGCCCGCACATGTCGCGGTTGCTGGCCGCCACCGCGCTGGCGCTGCTGCTGGGCGTTCAGCCCATCACCTCCGACATCTACCTGCCCGCGCTGCCCGCACTGACGCGCGAGTTCGCGGCGCCGATGAGCGCCGCACAGCAGACGATTGCCGCGCTGATCCTGGCGTTCGGCATCGCCCAGCTCGTCTGGGGGCCGCTGGCCGATCGTTTCGGGCGCCGACCGGTGCTGCTCGTGGGCCTGAGCACGTTCTGCCTGGCCAGCCTGGGTTGTGCGCTGGCCGGCAGCATCGAGGCGCTGATCGCCTGGCGCGCCGTGCAAGGCGCGTGCATGGCGGCGGCGATCGTCGTGGCGCGCGCGATGCTGCGCGACTTGTACGCGCCGCACGAGGGCGCGCAGGTGATGTCGCTGGCGCTGTCGGGGCTCGGCTTGATCGCGCTGTTCGGGCCGCTGCTGGGCGGCTTCATCACGACAGCGCTGGGCTGGCGTGCCACGCTGGCGCTGGTCGCCGCGTGCGGCGTGATCGTGCTGGTCTTCGTAGCGCGAAGCGTGCCCGAGACGTTGTTGCACAAGAACCCGCGAGCCACACGCATCGCACCACTGCTGGCGGCCTGGGGCCGCATCGGCACGCACCGCACCTTCGTGGCCTGGGCGCTGCTGGTGGGCTGCACGTACGGTGGCCTGTTCACGATGCTCGCCGGCTCTTCGTTCGTCTACATCGACATGCTCGGGCTGTCGGCCGCGGCCTACGGTCTCGCGCTGGCGAGCTGTTCGCTGAGCTACATCGTCGGCACCTTCTTCTGCCGGCGCTGGATCGTGCGCCACGGCCTGGCCGGCACGGTGCGGCGCGGCGCGCTCTTCACGCTCGCTGGTGGCGTGCTGATCGCGGCGCTGGCGCTGGCCGGCGTGCACTCGGTGTGGGCGCTGCTCGCGCCGTGCTGGCTCTACACCTTCGGTCACGGCACGCACCAGCCTTGCGGACAGGCCGCGGCGGTAGGACCGTTTCCGCAAGCAGCGGGCACGGCGTCGGCGCTGGCCGGCTTCGTGCTCGCGCTCATCGCCTACGGCATCGGGCTGTGGCTGGGCCGCGTGCTCGACAGCGTGCTGCCGTTCGCGCTGGGCATCGCCTTCTGGGCGCTGCTGACGAGCGTGGTGGCGTGGACGCTGGTGCCACGCGCCGAACGTCGATGAGGGCTCGATGAAGGGCCTGTGCCTGGTCGGGCCCACCGCGTCGGGTAAGAGCGCGGCCGCACTGGCGCTGGCCGAGCGCTTGCCGCTGGAAATCATCAGCGTCGATTCGGCGCTCGTTTACCGCGGCATGGACATCGGTACCGCCAAGCCGAGCGCGGCCGAACGGGCGGCGGTGCGGCACCACCTGATCGACATCGTCGATGCCCGCGAGTCCTACTCGGCGGCGCGCTTTGCCAGCGACGCCAACGCGCTGATCGAGCAGATCCGCGCGCGCGGCCGGCTGCCACTACTGGTCGGCGGCACGATGCTGTACTTGAAGGCGCTGCGCGAGGGGCTGGATGCGATGCCTGCGGCAGATGCCGGCGTGCGTGCGGCACTGGACGCCGAGGCCGCCGCGCGCGGCTGGCCTTCGCTGCACGCGGAGCTGGCGCGCATCGATCCGGTCACCGCGGCGCGGCTTGCGCCGAACGATGCACAGCGCATCCAGCGCGCGCTGGAGGTGAAGCGCATCAGCGGCCGGCCGCTGTCGGAGTGGCATCGCAAGCGGACCGCGGAGACAGGTAGCGACGACTGGCCGCTGGTCTCGCTCGAACCCGACTCGCGCGCCTGGTTGCACGAGCGCATCGCCGGGCGCTTCGACGCGATGCTCGCCGCGGGCCTCGTCGACGAGGTGCGGGCGTTGCGTGCGCGTGGCGATCTGCATCCATCGCTGCCGTCGATGCGCTGCGTGGGCTACCGGCAAGCCTGGGCAGCGCTGGACGCAGGCCCCCTGGATGGACTGCGCGAAGCAGGTGTCGCCGCGACACGGCAGCTCGCCAAACGCCAGCTGACCTGGCTGCGCTCGATGCCCGATCGTGAAGTGGTCGCCTGCGACGCGCCCGATGCACCGGCCCGCGCGCTGGATGCGCTGCAACGCCGGGCCGCCGCATGCTGAGGCTGCAAGGAGTGGGCAAGGCCTACGGCACGACGGTCGTGCTGCACAACGTCAACCTCGAGATCGCGGCCGGCGAATTCGTCGCACTGCTCGGTGAATCGGGGGTCGGCAAGTCGACGCTCTTGAACTGCATCGCCGGGCTGGACGATGCCGACAGCGGGCGCCTGACCATCGACGGCGACGATCTGCGCACGATGAGCGCCGACGCACGCGCGCTGCTGCGCCGGCGGCGGCTCGGTTTCGTCTTCCAGGCCTTCCACGTGCTGCCGCACCTGAGCGTGGCCGAGAACGTCGCGTTGCCGCTGCTGCTGCTCGGCCGGCGCGACGCGCCGCGCGTGATGCAGGTGCTTGACGCGGTAGGGCTCGAAGGTCTGCACGATCGATTGCCGGCGCAGCTCTCGGGTGGCCAGCTGCAGCGCGTGGCGATCGCGCGCGCGGTGGTGCATGGGCCGGGGCTGATCCTGGCCGACGAGCCCACCGGCAACCTCGACCCGGGCACCGCCGAGCGCGTGCTGGCGCTGCTGCGCCAGCAGGTGCATGGCGCCGGCGCGGCCTGCCTGCTGGTGACGCATTCGTTGGCCGCCGCAGCGCATGCCGATCGCGTGCTGCGCCTCACCGCGCAGGGCGTCGAGGGCGTGTGATGCGCTTCACCATTGCCATGCTGTGGCCGATCGTCTGGCGGCAATGGACGCACCAGGCCTGGCGCCATGCCGTTGTCGTGCTGGCGGTGGCGCTCGGCGTGGCGCTGGCCTGGTCGGTGCATCTCGTCAACCAGTCGGCGCTGGCCGAGTTTTCGTCGGCGGTGCGCTCGGCCAATGGCGACCCCGACCTGGTGCTGCGCGGCACCAACGGCCCCTTCGACGACGCCTGGTTCGATCGCATCGCCGGCGATCCGGCGGTGCAGGCCGCCAGCCCCGTGCTCGAGATCGACAGCTACGCGCGGCAGGACGCCGAGCGCCGCTTGCCGCTGCGCGTGCTGGGCATCGACGCGCTGCGCATCGCCAACCTTTCACCTGACCTGATGCCACGGCCGGCGGCCGATGCTTCGCGCTTCGCGCTGCTCGACCCGCACTCGATCTTCCTCAATGCGGCCGCACGCAGCAGCCTGAAGATCACCGATGGGCAGATCCTTCTCGTGCAATCGGGCAGCGGCTGGCGCACGCTCGTGGTGGCCGGCAGCGTGGCCGCCGGCGGAGGACCACTGGCGGTGATGGACATCGCCGGGGCGCAGCACGAGTTCGGCTTGGCCCAGCGGCTGTCGCGCATCGACGTGCGCCTGCTGCCGGGCGGCGACGAGGCCGCGCTGCGAACACGTTGGGCGCTGCCCCCGGCGATCACCGCCACGCGCGGCGACGACGCCACGCAGCGCGCTTCCAACCTGTCGCGCGCCTACCGCGTGAACCTCACCGTGCTGGCGCTGGTGGCGCTGTTCGTCGGCGGCTTCCTGGTCTATTCGGTGGTCAGCCTGTCGGTGGCGCAGCGCACACCGGCGCTGGCGCTGCTCGGCGTGCTCGGCCTCACCGCGCGCGAACGGCGCACGCTGGTGTTGCAAGAGAACGCGCTGCTCGGCGCTGTCGGCAGCGGCCTGGGTCTGCTGCTCGGCACCGGGCTGGCGCTGGCCGCCATGCGCTGGTTGGCCGGCGATCTGGGCGGTGGCTACTTTCCCGGCATCGCGCCCACGCTGCGCTGGTCGGCGCCGGCGGCGCTGCTGTTCTTCGCGCTCGGCGTGGCCAGCGCGCTGGCCGGAGCGTGGGTGCCGGCGCGGCAGGCCGAAACACTGGCGCCGGCCCAGGCGCTGAAAGGCCTCGGCGCTTGGGAGGTGCCCAGGGTCGGGTACCGGGTCCCGGCCGCGCTGCTCGCGATGTCCGCGCTGCTCGCCTTCGCGCCACCACTGTTCGGTCTGCCGCTGGCCGCTTATGCCTCGGTGGCCGCGCTGCTGTTCGGCGGCGTGGCGCTGGTGCCGGTGGCGGTGCAGGCCTTCTTCGCGCGGCGTGCGCACCCGGCGTCGGCCACGCTGCTGCTCGCGCTGCGCCGCGCCGATCACCAGCGCCAGGCTGCCACCGCGGCGGTCGCCGGCGTGGTGGCGAGCCTGGCCCTCTCGGTGGCACTGACGGTGATGGTGGGCAGCTTCCGTGGCGGCGTGGCGGCCTGGCTCGACCAGGTGTTGCCGGCCGATCTGTACGCACGCACCGCCGGCAGCAGCGCCGCCAGTGAACAAGCCTGGCTGGATGCGGCGACGGTGCAGCGCGCCGCAGCGCTGCCCGGCGTGCAACGGCTGCGCGCCACGCGCGTACGGGCGCTGGCGATGTCGGCCACGCTGCCCACGGTGGCCCTCGTGACGCGGCCGTTGGCCAACCCGGCCGAGGTGCTGCCGCTCACCGCGCCGGCGCTGCCGCCTACGCAGGGCGAGGTGGGGGTGTTCGTCAGCGAGGCGATGGTCGCGCTGTACGGTGCCGCGCCGGGCACGCTGCTCGAGTTGCCGCTGCCGGCGCTCACGCAACCGGTGCGCGTGCTCGGTGTGTGGCGCGACTACGCGCGCCAGTTCGGCAGCATCGCGATCGACGACGCCACCTACCGGCGCCTCACCGGCGACGAGCGCAGCAACGAACTCGCGATCTGGCTCGCGCCGGGTGCCGATCTGGCCACGGTGCAGCAAGAGCTGCGCGCGCTGCTCGCCGATCCGTCGATGATCGATTTCGCCAGCGCCGCCGAACTGCGCCGCATCTCGCTGCGCATCTTCGATCGCAGCTTCGCTGTCACCACCTACCTGCAGGTGCTGGCGGTGGCGATCGGACTGGTCGGCGTGGCGGCCAGCCTGTCGGCGCAGGTGCTGGCGCGGCGCAAGGAGTTCGGGCTGCTGGCGCACCTGGGCTTCACGCAGCGCCAGGTGCTGGCGCTGGTGGCCGGCGAGAGCGCCGTGTGGATGGCCGCCGGCACGCTGGTGGGCCTGGCGCTGGGCGTGCTGGTGAGCATGGTGCTGGTGTTCGTCGTCAACCCGCAAAGCTTTCACTGGAGCATGGAGCTGGTGCTGCCTTGGCCACGCCTGTTGCTGTTGTGTGCAGCGGTGTTGGCCGCGGGTGTGCTGACGTCGATGTTTTCGGCGCGTGGGGCCATCGCCCGGCCGGCGGTGCTGGCGGTGAAGGAAGACTGGTGAGCCCTCTGGGCCGGCGTGCGCTGTTGATGACGCTGGCGCTGCCGGCGGCGAGTGCCTCGGCCGATGCGGTTCAGCGCGGGCGCGCGCTGGTCTTTCCGCGCGACCACGGGGCACACCCCGACGCCAGCATCGAATGGTGGTACGCCACCGGCTGGCTCGGCGGCGAAACGGCGCCCAGCCACGGATTCCAGGTCACCTTCTTTCGCAGCCGCACTGGCCTTGCGCAGGCCTTGCCCGGCCGCTTCGCGCCGCGCCAGATGCTCTTCGCGCATGCGGCGCTGACCGACCTGAAGGCCAGGCGCCACCACCACGCCGAGCGCATCGTGCGCTGGGACGGGCGCAGCGCCTCGGCCACCGCCGCTGCCAGCCAGGCCGACGCCGACGTGCGCATCGAACGCTGGCACTGGCAACGCGGCGACGGCCCGCCCGCGGCGTGGCGCGCGGGTGGCGACGGCCCACTAACGTTCGACATCACCTTGACCGCGACCCAGCCGCTGCTGCTGCAAGGCGACCGGGGCTTTTCGCGAAAAGGCCCTGACGAGGCCAACGCGAGCCACTACTACAGCGCGCCGCAGCTGGCTGCTGACGCGCGTTTCGCGCTCGATGGGCGCGAAGTGCGTGGACGCGGTCGCGCCTGGCTCGACCACGAGTGGAGCGATTCGCTGCTGCACGAGCAGGCGGTGGGCTGGGACTGGATCGGCATCAATCTCGCCGACGGCGGCGCGTTGATGGCGTTCCAGCTGCGCCGCGCTGACGGCACGGTGTCTTGGGCCGGCGGCAGCTGGCGCAGCGCCGCCGGGGCAACGCAGGTGTTTGCGCCCGACGCGGTGCGTTTCACGCCGGTCGGGCGGCAATGGACCAGCGCGGCCACCCGCGCGCGCTATCCGGTGCAATGGCAGATCGAATGCCCCGCCGGCCGCTTCGAGGTCAACGCCCTGCTCGATGCGCAAGAAGTCGACGCGCGCGCCACCACCGGCACGCTGTACTGGGAAGGGCTGGCCGAGCTGCTCGACGGCGCGCGACGGCGCATCGGGCTGGGCTATCTGGAACTCACCGGGTACGGCCAGCGGCTGCGGCTGGGCTGAGCCGCATTCCTTACAGCGGCCCCGCCGCCTGGTTGTCGCCGACCCCGCGCGATGCCGGGCGCGACGCATCCACCGGCGCGGCGCGAACGCTGTTGCCGCCGGCCTGGCGCGCGGCCTCGAGTGCAGCTTCGGCGTCTTGCATCAGCGCGCCAAGCTGGGTGTGCGTCGGGCGCAGCGTGGCCACGCCACTGCTCACGGTGATGCGCAGCCGCTGCTCGGCCCACGGCACCTCGAGCAGTTCGGCGCGCTCGCGGATGCGCTCGGCCACGTCCAGCGCGCCGGTCGCATCGGCCTGCGCCAGCAACACCGCCAGCTGCGACGGGCCAAAGCGCGCCAGCGCGTCGGCGCCGCGCAGGCTGGGCGCCACCACGGCGGCCAGCTCGCGCAGCACGGCGTCGCCCGCGCCGCTGCCGCGCTGCTCGCACAAGCGCAGGAAACGGTCGACTTCGACCAGCACCACGCCGGTGCCGCCGCCGTAGCGCCGCGCGCGCGCCCATTCGCGTTCGGCCAGGGCCATGAAGTGCGCCCGATTCGCCACACCGGTGAGGGTGTCCAGCGTGTCCAGCCGCGCCAGCAGGTCTTGCGAGCGCTCGAGCTGGCGTGCCAGCTTGATCAGCAGCACCGCAATCGGCAGCAGCAGCAGCAGCAAACCGATGGCTGCCGCGGCGGCCGGCGCGGCGCCGCCCAGCGGGGCCAGCAACTCGGCCAGCCCCCAGGCCAGGCCCGCCGCGGCGGCGGCGGCCAGCAGCGTCAGCGCCAGGCCACCCGCCAGCGGCGTGAAGCGGCGCAGGCCGGACTGCGAGACCGACCGCGCGGCATCGTCGCGGGCGGCGGGGCGGGGGGTTTCGAGTTTCGGCATGGCGGAGAAAGCTATTCGACCACAAGCCATGGTCGATTGCGCATCCCGCGAATGCGCGGAAGGTGTTGCGGTGGCGAGAATTTGCGCGGCGTGTGACAGCTGCTGCACTCCGGCGCGGCGCGGCGCGGCGGCTGCCTACACTCGGGGCCATGCCTGCCTCCGCCTTGCCGTCGACCTCGCCAGCCCCCGCCGAACAAGCTACCCGGCAACCCGTGCAGGCCCTCTCCGGCCTGCTGCCCTTCATCCGGCCCTACCGGGGCCGGCTCTGGCTGGCGGTGCTGTTCCTGGTTGGCGCCGCAGCCAGCACGCTGCTGCTGCCGGTGGCGCTGAAGACGCTGATCGACCAGGGTCTGGTGGCTGCCGACCCCGGTGCCCGGCTGCTCGCGCTGCGTGGGCACTTTCTCGAACTCTTCGCCGTCGGCGTGGCGTTGGGGCTGTTTTCTGCGGCGCGCTTTTACATGGTGACATGGCTCGGCGAACGCATCACCGCCGACCTGCGCAATGCCGTTTATGCCCATGTGGTGGAGCAAAGCCCGGAGTTTTTCGAACACACCCGGACCGGCGAGGTGCTCAGCCGCCTCACCACCGACACCACGCTCGTGCAGACCGTCGTCGGCTCGTCGTTCAGCATGGGCTTGCGCAACCTGGTGATGGGCGTCGGGGCGCTGGCCATGCTGATCATCACCAACCCCTATGTGATGACGCAGGTGCTGGGCATCCTGGTGGTGGTGGTGCTGCCGGCGCTGGTGTTCGGCCGCCGTGTGCGCAAGCTCTCGCGCGCCAGCCAGGACCGTGTGGCCGACAGCAGCGCCATCGCCGCCGAGGTGCTGGCCGCGATTCCCGTCGTGCAGAGCTACACGCAGGAGCAGCGCGAGGCGGCGCGCTTCGACGCCTCCACCGAAGCCGCCTTCGCTACGGCGCTCAAGCGCACGCGCATTCGGTCACTCCTGGTGGCCTTCATCATCAGCGCCAGTTTCGGCGCGCTGCTGTGGGGTCTGTACCAGGGCACGCAGGCGGTGATCGCCGGGCACATCAGCGCCGGGCACCTGGGGCAGACGGTGGTCTTCGTGATCATCTTCGTCGGCGCGGTGGCGGTGCTGTCCGAGGTCTACGGCGACCTGCTGCGCGCCGCCGGCGCCACCGAGCGGCTGATGGAGTTGCTGGCGGCGCGTTCGCCGGTGGCCGAACCGAGCGCGCCGCGTGCGCTGCCGGCGGTGGCCGGCGGCTCGAGCGTGGCTTTCGAGCAGGTGAGCTTCCACTACCCGTCGCGCCCACGCCAGGCGTCGTTGGCCGATTTCAGGCTCGACGTGCGGCCGGGCGAGACGGTGGCCCTCGTCGGCCCCAGTGGTGCCGGCAAGAGCACAGTGCTGCAGCTGCTGCTGCGCTTTTATGACACGCAATCCGGCAGCGTGAAGATCGATGGCGTGCCGGTGCGCGAGGTGAGGCTCGCCGAGCTGCGCCAGCGTATCGGCATCGTGCCGCAGGAGAGCACGGTGTTCTCCACCAGCGCGCTGGAGAACATCCGCTACGGCAAACCGACGGCCAGCGACGACGAGGTGTTCGCCGCCGCGCGCGCGGCCTTCGCGCACGAATTCATCGCCGCATTGCCCGAGGGTTACCAGACCTACCTGGGCGAGCGCGGCGTGCGCCTGTCGGGCGGCCAAAAGCAGCGCATCTCGATCGCCCGCGCGATGCTGAAGAACCCGCCGCTGCTGCTGCTCGACGAAGCGACGAGCGCGCTGGATGCCGAGAGCGAGCGCATGGTGCAGGCCGCGCTGGAGGCGGCGATGGTCGGCCGCACGACGATCGTCATCGCGCATCGCCTGGCCACCGTGCTGAAGGCCGACCGCATCGTGGTGCTCGACGCAGGGCGCATCGTCGACATCGGCACACATGCCGAACTGGTGGCGCGCGGCGGGCTCTACGCGCGGCTGGCGGCGATGCAGTTCGACCTCGAGGGCGCATAATTCATGTGCATGATCTTTGGGGATTCCACATGCTGAGCACCAAGCCGACGACCAAGCGGCCCATCAACTTGAGCCTGAGCATCCGCGTCCTGGAAATGGCGCGCGAGTTGGGCTTGAACGTGTCGGCCACGGTGGACGCACTCTTGACCGAAGAGGTCACGCGCCAGTACTGGGCGCGCTGGAACGAGGACAACAAGGACGCCATCGCGCACTACAACGCGCGCATCGAACGCGAGGGCATTCCGCTGGCGCGCTACCGCACGTTCATGAAGGACCGGTGATGGCTCGCTTCGACGTGTACGCCAATCCGAGCACTGCCGAGCGCAAGCACACGCCCTACCTGCTCGATGTGCAGAACGACTTCATCGACGGGCTCGGCACGCGGGTGGTGATTCCGTTGCGTCGCGAGGCCTTCTTCGGGCCGCGCGCCCGCAATCTGAATCCTCGTCTGACGGTGGCCGGGGATGTCGTCATACTCGATACCGCGGTGCTCGGCGCCGTTCCCGTGAACGAACTGCGCAAACGCATCGTGCAACTCGGCGCCGAGCGCGCGGCGGTGCGCGAGGCGCTCGACAGCCTGTTCGGAGCGTATTGATGGGTGCGCTCACCCCCTACGAAGACCTGATGCGCCACGTCTACACGCATGGCGTGGCCAAGACCGACCGCACCGGCACCGGCACACGCAGCGTGTTCGGCCACCAGATGCGCTTCGACCTGGGGTTGGGTTTTCCGCTCATCACCACCAAGAAGGTGTTCTGGAAAGCAGTGGCGATCGAACTCTTGTGGTTCCTGCGCGGCGACGACAACGTGCGCTGGCTGCAAGAGCGCGGCGTGACGATCTGGGACGAATGGGCGCGCGAAGACGGCAGCCTCGGCCCCGTCTATGGCGTGCAGTGGCGCAGCTGGCCGAGTCCCGACGGCGGCCACATCGACCAGATCGCCGAGGTGATGAAACAGCTGAAGGGCAACCCCGACTCGCGCCGGATCATCGTCAGCGCCTGGAACGTGGCCGACTTGCCGAAGATGGCACTGGCGCCGTGCCATGCGTTCTTTCAGTTCTATGTGGCTGACAGGAGACTCAGCTGCCAGCTCTACCAGCGCAGCGCCGACATCTTCCTCGGCGTGCCGTTCAACATCGCCAGCTACGCGCTGCTCACGCACATGATCGCGCAGCAATGCGATCTCGAGGTCGGCGAATTCATCTGGACCGGCGGCGATTGCCATCTCTACAACAACCACTTCGAGCAGGTCGAGTTGCAGCTGTCACGCGAGCCGCGGCCCGCGCCGCAATTGCTGATCAAGCGCCGGCCGCCATCGATCTTCGATTACGACTACGAAGACTTCGAAATCGCCGGCTACGACCCGCACCCGCTGA
>JANNQO010000233.1:0-17563 GCA_031400795.1 Rubrivivax sp.
GCCAGTACCGAGGTCAGCGCATCGGCCATCACATGCAGCAGCGCGGCGCGGTGGTTGGGGTCGTCGTGGTGATCGTGTGGGTGGTCTTGGCCGTGGCCGTGGCCGGGGCCGTGCGAGTGTCCGTGGTGTTCGTCGTCACCGCGCGTCAGCAGCCACGCGCTGGCCAGGTTCACCGCCAGGCCGATGCCGGCCACGAAGGCGGCTTCGCCGTAGGCAACGATGCGCGGCGAATTCAACGCGGCAATGGCTTCGAAGGCCAGCCACAGCGCGGCCCCCAGCAGCGCCAGCGCGCTGGAGTATCCGGTCAGCACCTCGATCTTCCAGCCGCCGAAGGCATACCCTGCCTGGCTGTCGGCGCGCGCCGAGAGCCGGTAGGCCATCCAGGCGCCACCCAGCGCCAGCGCATGCGTGCCCATGTGCCAGCCATCGGCGGTGAGTGCCAGCGAAGCGGTCCACCAGCCGGCCAGCAACTCGGCCACCATCGTGGCCAGCGTGAGCAGTGCAACGATGCCCAGCGCGCGCTGGCGGCGCGCCTGGCGCTGGTCGGCAAAAGTGTGGCTGTGGCTGAAAGGCGCGAGGTCGTGGCTGTGCGCGCTGCTCACTTGGCTGCAACCCCCGTCTTCTGCATTGCCACCACGGTGTAGGCGCCGTCACGCTTTTCGGCCGCAAAACGCACCTTGTCGCCCACCGCCACGCTGTCCAGCAGCTTGGCGTCGCGCACGCGAAAGACCATCGTCATCGCCGGCATGTCCAGGTTCTTGATCTCGCCATGGCGCAGCGTGATCCTGGCCTGCGCCTTGTCGATCTTGGTCACCTCGCCGTCGGCTTCGGGTGTCTGCGCCGCCGCCGAGAGTGCTGCCAGCAAGGCCGTCACGAAGAGCAGGAATCGCATCGAGTTGCTCCAGAAGTCGCGCGATTGTCGCGCTCGCCTTGGAGCGCGCCGCGCCGACCCCGTTCCCTACAATGACTTGGGTCCCCACTCCACTTCGCCACAGGGCCGCTGCATGAACACGCCGTCGGAGCATTCGCTGGACCACATCACGCCGCGCGACCAGGCCGAAATCCTGGCCCAGGCGCTGCCCTACATCCGCAAGTACCACGGCAAGACGCTGGTCATCAAGTACGGCGGCAACGCGATGACCGACCCTTCGTTGCAGCAGGACTTTGCCGAGGACGTGGTGCTGCTGAAGCTGGTGGGCATGAACCCGGTGGTGGTGCACGGCGGCGGTCCGCAGATCGACGAAGCGCTGTCGCGGCTCGGCAAGAAAGGCACCTTCATCCAGGGCATGCGCGTCACCGACGAAGAGACGATGGAAGTCGTCGAATGGGTGCTTGGAGGCGAGGTGCAGCAAGACATCGTGGGCCTCATCAACGCCGCCGGCGGCAAGGCCGTGGGCCTGACCGGCCGCGACGGCGGCTTGATTCGCGCACGCAAGCTGAAGATGCTGGACAAGAACGACCCGGCGATCGAACACGACGTGGGCCAGGTGGGTGACATCACGTCCATCGACCCGTCGGTGGTGAAAGCACTGCAGGACGACCAGTTCATCCCCGTCATCAGCCCGATCGGCTTCGGCGAAGCCAACGAGAGCTACAACATCAACGCCGACCTGGTGGCCAGCAAGCTTGCGACGGTGCTGAAGGCCGAGAAGCTGATGCTGCTGACGAACACGCCGGGCGTGCTCGACAAAGGCGGCAAGCTGCTCACCAACCTCTCCGCGCGGCAGATCGACGCACTGTTCGCCGACGGCACGATCAGCGGCGGCATGCTGCCCAAGATCGCCGGCGCGCTGGACGCGGCCAAGAGCGGCGTGAACGCCGTGCACATCATCGACGGGCGCGTGCCGCATGCCATGCTGCTCGAGATCCTCACCGATCAGGCCTACGGCACGATGATCCGCTCGCATTGAGCGGATCATCGTGACGCCGACTGATGCCGCACGAGCAGCCCGAGCGGCGCGACTTCGCGCGCAGCGGTCCGCGCGGTTTCGTCGCCTCGCCGCCCGCCCACGGCGTCGTGCTCGATGGCCAGCGTCACGGGTCATGCTGGCGAAGGACGGCGACGAGCACCACGAGCGCGAAGGCGTCGAGGAGGTCGGCCCGCATGCGCGCTCAGGGGGCGGTGGATGAAGCGGCAGCCGGTCTGGCTGTTCGACCTCGACAACACGCTGCACAACGCCTCGCACGCTGCGCTGCCCGGCGTGAGCGAGGCGATGGGCGATTACATCCAGCGCGAGCTGGGCCTGACGAAGGCCGAGTCGGACGACCTGCGCCGCCACTACTGGCAGCGCTACGGCGCCACGCTGCTGGGCCTGGTGCGCCACCATGGCGTGGACGCGGCGCACTTCCTGCACGAGACGCACCGGCTGCCCGAACTCGAAGCGCAGGTGCATGGCCACGCGCACGATCTGGCGGCGCTGCGCGCGCTGCCGGGGCGCAAGCTGCTGCTGACCAACGCCCCGCATGTTTATGTGCGTCGGGTGCTGAGCGCACTCGGCCTGGCGCGCTTCTTCGACGCCATCGTCGCCGTGGAAGACATGTGGATGTTCGGACAGCTGCGTCCCAAGCCCGACGCGCGCATGTTCAAGCGCCTGGCGGCGCGTTTGCGCGTGCACCCGCGCCGCTGCGTGCTGGTGGAAGACGCGCTGGAAAACCAGAAAGGCGCGCGCCGCGCCGGCATGCGCACGGTGTGGGTGCAGCGCTGGACGCGCTCGGCCACCTGGGGCGCGGCGGCCCAGGCACGGGTCACGATGCAGCCGGCCTACGTCGATCGGCGGGTGGTCGGGCTGGCGCGGCTGCGGCGCCTGTCGTGGTCTTGAATGTCAGTGTTTACCTGCACGCAAAGGCGCATGAACGCTGTGCCAGAATGATTTCAGGTTCTTCTGTTCGCATCCTTCGAAGGCGCCCGCCGCGATGTCCGAGACCCCCGACGAAGCCCCCAGCAGCGACGGCGACGCTGAGACGAAGAAGCGCAAGCGCCCCAAACCCGGCGAGCGCCGCGAGCAGATCCTGCAAGTGCTGGCCAGCATGCTCGAGCAGCCTGGCGCCGAGCGCATCACCACCGCCGCACTGGCCGCCAGGCTCGACGTGAGTGAAGCTGCGCTGTACCGGCACTTCGCCAGCAAGGCGCAGATGTTCGAAGGGCTGATCGAGTTCATCGAGACGAACGCCTTCACGCTCATCAACCAGATCGCCGAGCGCGAGACCTCGGGCACGGTGCAGGCGCAGCGCATCGTCGGCTTTCTGCTCCAGTTCGGCGAGAAGAACCCGGGCATGACCCGAGTCATGGTCGGCGACGCGCTGGTCTTCGAACACGAGCGCTTGACGGCGCGGATGAACCAGTTCTTCGACCGGGTCGAGTCGCAGCTTCGCCAGAGCTTGCGCCTGGCCGCGGAAGCCGCCGGCTCGGCCACGCCGACCGTGGATGCGCAGGCCTTGGCTTCGGCGCTCACCGCGCTGGTGGTCGGGCGGCTGCAACGCTATGCCCGCTCGGGCTTCAAGCGGCTGCCCACCGAGCAGGTGGAACTGGCGCTGCACCGGCTGACGATCTGACTTGAACGCCGAGGTGACCGTCGGCGGCAGGCGCCTCGTGCTGCTGGCGCAGCGCGCGGCGTGGCTGCCCGAGCACGCCACGCTGCTGGTGGCCGATGTGCACATCGGCAAGGCGGTGGCTTTTCGGCGGCTGGGCGTGCCGGTGCCGCACGGCACGACAGGCGAAACCCTGGAGCGGCTTCAACAGATCGTCATGCAGACCCGCGCCGAGCACCAGGTCGTGCTCGGCGACCAGCTGCACAGCCGCACAGGCCTCGCGGCGCAGACCTTGAGTCAAGTCGAACGTTGGCGTGCCGGCCATCCGGGCCTGCGCATCACGCTCGTGCGTGGCAACCACGACGATCGTGCGGGGGACCCGCCGGCGCCCTGGGGTGTGGAGTGCGTCGACGGCCCGCTGCGCCTGGGGCCTCTCGCGCTCGTGCACGAGCCCGCAGCCGTGCCCGGCGCCTACTCGATCGGCGGCCACTTCCACCCCTGCGCCTGGGTCGGCCGCCGCCACGACCGGCTGCGCCTGCCGTGTTTTCACGTCGGGCCCGAGGTGGCCGTGCTGCCGGCGTTCGGTGCCTTCACCGGCATGCATGCGCTGCCTCGCGGTGACCGCGACCGCGTGTTCGTGATCGCCGGCGACGAAGTGCGTTCCTTACACTTTGCGAATGCCTGACCCGACCGTCGATTCCCTCATCGCGCGTGCCGACGCGCTGCTGGCGCGGCTCGAAGCCGTGCTGCCCCATGCCCCGCACGCGCCCGACTGGACAGCGTCCACCGCGTTTCGCTACCGCAAGCGTGCCGGCAGTGGCCGGCTCGAGCCCGTGCGCCATGTGGCGACAATCCGCCTCGCCGACCTGAAGGAAGTCGACACGCAGAAAGAACGCCTGCTGCGCAACACCGAACAGTTCGTCTCCGGGCGGCGCGCCAACAACGTGCTGCTCACCGGCGCGCGCGGCACCGGCAAGAGTTCGCTGATCAAGGCTTGCCTGAATGAATTCGCGCCGCGCGGGCTGCGCCTGATCGAGGTCGACAAGACCGACCTGATCGACCTGCCCGACATCGCCGACCTGGTGGCCGGCCGCACCGAGCGCTTCGTCGTCTACTGCGACGACCTGAGCTTCGACGAAGGCGAGCCCGGCTACAAGGCAATGAAGAGCATGCTCGACGGCTCGGTGGCCGAAGCCGGCGAGAACCTGCTGATCTACGCCACCAGCAACCGCCGCCACCTGCTGCCCGAGTACATGAAGGAGAACCTGAGCTACCAGCACACCGATGACGGCGAGGTGCATCCGGGCGAGGTGGTGGAGGAGAAGATTTCGCTGTCCGAGCGCTTCGGGCTGTGGCTGAGCTTTTATCCGTTCACGCAGGCCGAGTACCTGGCGATCGTGGCGCAGTGGCTGCGCGCTTTCGGCGTGGCACAGGCAGCGATCGATGCTGCGCGGCCCGAGGCGCTGGTGTGGGCGCTGGAGCGCGGCTCTCGCTCGGGGCGTGTGGCGCAGCAGTTCGCGCGCGACTTCGCGGGGCGCGGGGGTGCCGCCTGAGCGCGCGCCGGTGGACGTCGTGAATCAGGAACCGCGCCGTCCGGTGGATGTTGCGGTCGGTGTCTTGATCGACGCCGAGCAGCGCTTCTTGCTCACCTCGCGCCCCGAAGGCAAGGTCTACGCCGGCTACTGGGAGTTCCCGGGCGGCAAGGTCGAACCCGGCGAAGGCATCGAAGCCGCACTGCGCCGCGAACTGCACGAAGAGCTCGGCATCACCATCGGCCCGGCCACGCCCTGGCAGGTGGAGCTGATGGACTACCCGCATGCCCGTGTGCGGCTGCATTTCATGAAGGTCTTCGGCTGGCAAGGCGAGTTCCAGATGCGCGAACAGCAGCGCATGGCCTGGCAGACCTTGCCGGTGGACGTGACGCCGGTGTTGCCCGGCACGCTGCCTGTACTGCGCTGGTTCGCCAGCGAGCGCGGCTTCGTCGGCGAGACACACCGATAAACTGCCGGCCATGGATTGGCTCGATCAAGTGAAATGGGATGCGCAGGGCCTTGTGCCCGTCATAGCGCAGGAACGCGGCAGCAAAGACGTGCTGATGTTCGCGTGGATGAACCGCGAGGCGCTGGCCACCACCGTGGCGCGTGGCCAGGCGGTCTACTGGAGCCGCTCGCGTGGCCGTTTGTGGCACAAGGGCGAAGAGAGCGGCCACTTCCAGCAGGTGCACGACATCCGCCTGGACTGCGACGCCGACGTGCTGCTGCTCGAAGTCACGCAGCTCGGCCATGAGCCGGGCATCGCCTGTCACACCGGCCGTCACAGTTGTTTCTTCCAGCAGCTGCAAGGCCAGCAATGGCACAGCGTCGCGCCGGTGCTGCAAGACCCGGCGACGATCTACCGATGAGCGTGCCGGGCCGCCCCAAGCGCTCATGCTCCCGCCTGGCGGGACCGGCACGGGCCACGAAGGGGCCCCTTGGTGGCCCATGCCTTAGGGTGCACCGATGAACAGCAACGACACGCTGGCACGCCTGGCCGCGGTGATCGAATCGCGCCGCGGCGGCGACCCCGAGAAGAGCTACGTCGCGCGGCTGTTCGCGAAAGGCGACGACGCGATCCTGAAGAAGATCGGCGAGGAGGCCACCGAGGTGGTGATGGCGGCCAAAGACCGAGATGCCGGCAAGCTCGTCGCCGAGGTGGCCGACCTGTGGTTCCACTCGATGATCGCGCTCGCCGCGATGGGTGTGTCGGCCGCCGACGTGCTGGCCGAACTCGAGCGCCGCGAAGGGCTCTCGGGCCTCGAAGAATTCGCGCTGCGCAAGGCCCAATCCCGAGAGGACAGCCAGACATGACCAGCAGCGACCCGAACTGCATCTTCTGCAAGATCATCGCCGGCCAGATCGCGTCGAAGAAGGCCTACGAAGATCACGAACTGCTCGCCTTCCACGACATCCACCCGTGGGCGCCGGTGCATGTGCTGATCATCCCGAAGCTGCACATCGCGATGCTCTCCGACGTGCAACCCGGGCACGATGCGCTGCTCGGCCGCATGCTCGGCCTGGCGCCGCGGCTGATGCGCGAGCTGGGTGTGACGAACGGTTTCCGCACGCTGATCAACACCGGCCACGACGGCAGGCAGGAGGTTCAGCACCTGCACATGCACGTGATGGGCGGGCCGCGGCCGTGGCTGAAAGGTTGAAGAAGGGGCATCGGGCCCTCACCTAGAATCGCGCGCAATTCCCCTCGTAGGAGAACCATCATGGGTTCTTTCAGTATTTGGCATTGGTTGATCGTCCTGCTCGTCGTCGTGCTCATCTTCGGCACCAAGAAATTGAAGAACATGGGCTCCGACCTCGGCGCCGCGGTGAAAGGCTTCAAGGACGGCGTGAAGAGCGGCGGCGAGACCGCCGATGCCGCCCCGGGTGCTCCGGCCCAGCAGGTGACGCAGCAGGCACGCAGCGACGCCAATACGGTCGACGTCGAGGCGAAGACCAAGTCCTGAGCGAGCGCTCGCCCGATCCCATTCCCGCATCGCGGGTGGACGACCCCGCATGATCGACTTCGGCTTCGACAAAATCGCGCTCATCGGCACGGTGGCGCTGATCGTCATCGGCCCCGAGAAACTGCCCAAGGTGGCGCGCACGATGGGCCACCTGCTGGGCAAGGCGCAGCGCTACGTGGCCGACGTGAAAGCCGAGGTGAACCGCTCGATCGAGCTCGACGAACTGAAGAAGATGAAGACGCAGTTCGAAGACGCGGCGCGTGACGTGCAAAGCGAAGTCACCAAGACCACGCGGAGTTTCGAAAGCGAGTGGCAGAGCGCCACGGCCGGGCTGGACGGCTCGGGCTTGTCGACAAGCGGCACCGAGGCACTCGCAGCCGAGCCGCTGGCGCCGCCGCCCTTGACCTACCACCACCCGAAGAAGAACTGGCGCTTGAAACGCGGTGCCATGCCGCAGTGGTACAAGCAGCGCCAGGGCGTGCGCACCAAGGCGTTGTCGGGCGCGGCACGCGTGGCCCGATTCAGGCCACCGGGTATCGCGCGATGAGCGACGAACCCAAGAAAGACGAGCTGGAAGGCACCGAAGCCCCGTTTGTCTCGCACCTCATCGAGCTGCGCGACCGTCTCGTCCGCACCATCATCGCCATCATGCTGGGCTTCGGCCTGCTGCTCATCTGGCCCGGCACCGGTGGCCTGTACGACCTGCTCGCCGCGCCGATGACGGCGAACCTGCCGCCCGGCACCAAGCTGATTGCCACCAACGTCTTCTCGCCATTCCTGGTGCCGCTGAAGATGACCTTGATGGCCGGCTTCATGATCGTGCTGCCCTATGTGCTGTACCAGGTCTGGGCGTTCGTGGCGCCGGGGCTGTACTCGCACGAGAAGCGCATGGTGCTGCCGCTGGTGGTCTCCAGCACGCTGCTGTTTTTCATCGGTGTGGGCTTCTGCTATTCGATCGTGATCCCGGGGCTGACGCGGTTCATCGTGGCGATGACACCGGCCTCGGTGAGCGCCGCGCCCGATATCGAGCAGTATTTCGGCACCGTGCTGACGCTGTTCCTCGTCTTCGGCATCGCCTTCGAGGTGCCGATCGCGGTGGTGGTGTTGGCGCGCATGCGCATCGTGACGATCGATCAGCTGAAGTCCTGGCGCGGCTATTTCGTCGTCGGCTCGTTCATCGTCGCGGCCATCGTCACGCCGCCCGACGTGATCTCGCAGCTGGCACTCGCCATCCCGATGTGCATCTTGTACGAGCTGGGCATCATCGCCGCGCGCATCTTCATCAAGAACACCAAGCCGCCCGAAGCAGCGGCGCAAGAGAAGACCTCGGCCTGATCGATGCGCCGGCGTTCAGCGCGGGCGCGTCGAAGGCCGCGGCCGCTGTGCCACCGTGGCGCTGAGTTCGAGTGGTTTTTCGCCGCGTTGCAGCTGCAGCCGCGTCGTCGCCCCGGGCTTCAGCGCCGCCACGGCAGCCAGCAGCTGCGAGGTGTTGGACACTGTCGCATCGCCCACGCGCAGCACCACGTCGCCGGGGCGAACGCCGGCCTTGGCGGCAGCGCCGTCCTGCAACACGCCGGTGATCAGCGCGCCTTCTTTGATCGGCAGCCCGAAACTCTCGGCGAACTCGGGCGTCAGGTCGCGAGACTCCACGCCCAGCCAGCCGCGCGTCACCTGGCCGTCGCGGATCAGCGCTTCCATCACCTGGCGCGCCGATTCGACGGGAATGGCGAAGCCGATACCCAGGTTGCCGCCGCTGCGCGAGAAGATCGCGGTGTTGATGCCCACCAGGTTGCCCGCCGCATCGACCAGCGCACCGCCCGAATTGCCGGGGTTGATGGCGGCGTCGGTCTGGATGAAGTTCTCGAAGGTCGACAAGCCGAGCCGGTTGCGCCCCATCGCACTGACGATGCCCGAGGTGACGGTCTGGCCGACGTTGAAGGGGTTGCCGATGGCGAGCACCGCGTCGCCGACTTGCAGTGCCTGCGCGTTGCCCAGCGTGATGACGGGCAGCCGCTCGAGATCGACTTTGAGCACCGCGAGGTCGGTTTCACTGTCGCTGCCGATGATGCGCGCGCGCGCCTGGCGGCCGTCGGTGAGCTGAACCTCGATCTCGTCAGCGCCTTCGATGACATGGTTGTTGGTGAGCAGATAACCCTCGGGCGAGACGATCACGCCCGAGCCGAGGCCGGTTTGCTGCTGCGGCTGGCCGCCGCCGTCGCCGAAGAAAAAACGAAAGCGTGGGTCGTCGGCATGCGGGTTGCGCTTCAGCGGCTTGCTGGCCAGCACGCTGACCACCGCCGGCGCGGCGCGGCGCGCGGCCGCTGCGAAGCCCGTCGCCGGCGCTGCCGACGCCGCGAGTGGCGGGGCTGCGGCCAGCGTCGGCGCGGGCAACAGGCCGGCCGCGCCCATCGTCGAGCGTGGCAGCCATTCGGGCTTGAGCGTCATGACCACGAACAGCAGCGCCAGCGCGACGGTGACCGCCTGAGAGAATACGAGCCAGGTTCTGCGCCACATGGGAAGGAAGGGGGGTGAAGCCGATGAGCGGATGCGCCCGTCGTGAAGAGATGGAACTCTGCCTGCGCGAACTGCTGCAGCCGCAGAGCTTCAAGGATTATGGGCCGAACGGTTTGCAGATCGAGGGTCGGCGCGAGCTGCACCGCATCGTATCGGGCGTCACCGCGAGCCGTGCTTTCATCGAAGCGGCGATCGCTGCCGGTGCCGATGCGCTGCTCGTGCACCACGGCCTGTTCTGGCGCGGGCAGGACGGGCGGCTCACCGGCTGGCTGAAGGAGCGCGTGGCCCTGTTGATGAAGCACGACATCAACCTGTTCGCTTTTCACTTGCCGCTGGATGCGCACGCCGAACTCGGCAACAACGCGCAGCTCGGGCTGCGCCTGGGTCTGCAGGCCGATGCACGTTTCGGCGACCAGGAACTGGGCTTCATCGGTGACGCCGGCGGCATCGCGCTCGGCGCGCTGGCCGAACGCGCCGAGACCGCCTTGCAGCGCCGCCCGCTGGTCGTTGCCGGCGATGGCCGAGCGCTGCGCCGCGTCGGCTGGTGCACCGGCGGGGCGCAGAGCTACTTCGAAGCCGCCATCGAAGCCGGCGCCGACGCCTTCCTCACCGGTGAGATCTCCGAGCCGCAGGCACACCTGGCGCGCGAGACCGGCGTCGCTTTTCTGGCTTGCGGCCACCATGCCACCGAGCGCTTCGGCGCTCCGGCGGTGGCAGCGTTTGTCGCGCAGCGCTTGGGCATCGAACACCGCTTCATCGAGGTCGGGAACCCGGCGTGAGCGCTGGCCCGTTGCTGATCACGATGGGCGACGCTGCCGGCATCGGGCCCGAGATCGTCGTGCGCGCGTTCGCCTCCGGCCAGGCCGAAGGCTGCGTGGTGATCGGCGACCTCGGCGTGATGCGCCGCGCGATCGCGCTGAAACCCGAGTGGGCGCGGCCGGTAGTGGTGATCGACGATCCGCTCGACCTCGCCGCGGTGCCCGCGCTCGCGCTGCCGCTGATCGTGCCCGAGGCGCTGCCGGCGGCGATGCACGAGGTCCCTTGGGGTGGTATCGACGCGCGCTGCGGCGGGGCCGCCGCGAGTTGCATCGAGGCCGCCGTGCGCTTTGTGCAGGCAGGTCGCGCCCGCGGCATCGTCACCGCGCCGGTCCACAAGGAGGCGCTGGCCGCCGCGGGCATCGGGTTCCCCGGCCACACCGAGATGCTGCAATCGCTGGCCGCGCGCGGCGGCCAGTTGCCGCCGGTGCGCATGATGCTGGCCAACGACGAGTTGCGCGTCGTGCTGGTAACGATCCACATGAGTGTGCGGCAGGCGCTCGATGCATTGAGTTTCGACGCGGTGCTGGAGACGATCCGCATCGCGCACCGGTCGCTCGTCGCGTTCGGCGTCGCCGCGCCGCGCATCGCGGTGGCCGGCCTGAACCCGCACGCCGGCGAGGGCGGCTTGTTCGGAGACGAAGAGACCCGCTTCATCGCGCCGGCCGTGCAGGCGGCACGCAACGAAGGCATCGGCGCCAGCGGCCCGTTCGCGCCCGACACGGTGTTCATGCGCGCCCGCCACACAGCCGATCACCCGGGCGAGTTCGACGCCGTGGTGGCGATGCTGCACGACCAAGGCCTGATTCCGGTCAAGTACCTGGGCGTCGAACAAGGCGTGAATGTCACGCTTGGCCTGCCCTTCGTGCGCACCAGCCCCGACCATGGCACCGCGTTCGATATCGCCGGGCAGGGCGCGGCCGATGCCTCGAGCCTCGTCGCGGCGATCGAGATGGCGCGGCGTTTGACCGCCGCCTGAGCCTCAGGCGAGGTTGCGCGCCGGGCCGAGCGGCGAGGGCACGCTGATGCCGGCGCCGCTGCGCGAACGCCCACCCAGCGCTGCCAACTGCTTGCGCGCCCGCGCCGTGGCGCGTTCGATCAGGTAGGCGTTCTCGAACGCGCGCAGCCGGTTCGTCTCGCACAAGCGCACCAGCATGCGGTGCGTCAGCGACGCCGTCTGCTTGTGCTTGTTGCCGTAGGTGAAGACGTAGAACGTGCGGCCGGGGCTGACATGCGACAGCCGCACTTTCTCCCAGTGCCCTTGCAAGTGCATCTGGTACGCGAAGCCGATCTGCACATGGTCGGCCAGCGACTTGCCGCGGCTCGGCTCGGGCGCGTCGGCAGTGGCGGTGAGTCCGTCGATGTGGATGTCCACCGAGGTCAGCTCGGGCTCGGCAGACAGGTCGATGTCGACCTTGCCGTCCCAGTCGATCGCGGTTTCCTTTACCAGACCGACCAGCGCCGCTTCCGTGGCATCGAAAGGTGCCACCAGCACCTCGTCGGAGAGCACCGGCAGGTCGGCCAACGGCGTGTTGCGCAGCTCGACGATCGATGGTGGCGCCTTGTCCAGAGCGCCTTCCACGCGCTTGGCCATCAGGTTGTAGTCCAGCGTGCGCACGGCGGCGTTCTTCAGCGCCTCGGCGTGCGCCGGCAGCAGCTGGCCGAAGAAGTCGCGCCGCGCCAGGTCGGGCCAGGCGATCAGGTCCATGCCTTCGTTGAGCTGCCGCATCAGCTTGGGCAGGTCGGCCAGGAACTGCTTGCGCTGCTGCGGGCTGGCCTTGGGCTGCACGCTCATCACCAGTTCGTGCGCGGTGTGGCGCAGCCGCTTCACGCGCTCGGGGTCAGCGCCGTCGCGCGCCGCCATGCGCAGCAGGACCTGGCTCCAGACGGTGGAGACGAAACTGCGCAGGAAATCCGGCGCCGGGACGTTCTTCAGCTCGCTTTCGATCTGCGCCGCGTACAGGCGCTGCAGGCGCAGCTGGTCTTCCTTCTGCTGCAACAGCTCGGCGGCGCCGCCGTGTTCGCTGGCCACCTCCTCGCGCGAGAGCTCGGCAACGAAGGCTTCCAGCGCGATCAGCTTGGACTCGAAGGTGCCGATCTGCTCGAAGTCGCCTTCCACCACCTCCTGCACCAGCTCGCCGATGCGCGCCAGCAGGCGCTGCGAACGATCGCCGTCGAAGTCGTCGATCGCCGCGCCCACCGACGCGATGCGGTTCACGAAGCGCCGCACCGGGTGCCGGCGCGACGAGAAGAAGCTCGGGTCGCCGAGTGCGGCGCGCAGCACCGGCAGCTGCAGCCGAGCGATCTGACGCGCCACCTGCGGCGGCACCTTGGGGTCGGAGAGGATCTGGTCGAACAGGCTGCCGATGACGTCGATGACCATGTGGTCGATCGCGCCGCGCGAGGCATCGCGCAACTCGTCGCGGTGCGCGCGGATCATGTTCGGCGCCATCAGCGGCGCGCCGCCGTCGTCGTCGACAAATTCGCCGGCCCATTGCCCGCCGCCGCCCGTCACCGCACCGGTGTTGACGTAGGCCAGCCGGCGGATGACGGTCATCATGCGCGGCGCCACCTGCCCGAGCGAGCCGCTGTAGGGCGAGCCGCCCAGCGTGCCGCTGCCCGAGCTGCCGGCGAAGCCGCCGCGCGTGCTGGTTGTGCCCATTCCACCCAGCCCACCCAGAGCTCCGGGCCCGCTGGTCGAACCGCGGCCGCCGCGCGCGGCGCCGAAATGGCCGGGCATGGCGCGGCTTTCCACTGATTCGGCGAGCCGCGAATCGGGGCCACGCGCGTCGCTGGTGCGCACCGTCATGCCGGCCGGTTTGAGGCCCGAGGCGCGCATCTCGGCAACGATGGCCGCGTAGGTCTTGGCCAGCGCGTCGCCGAGCGAGCGGCCGATCTCGGCCACCAGTGTCTTGCGCACGTCGGCCCGATCGCTGATCGACTCGGCGGCGCGGATCATCGCCGCGCCGATCAGCTCCGGGCGCAGCGGGTTGCTGTCGGCCTCGACGCGCTCCAGCGCCAACACCGCGCCCAGGTAGGCATTCAGTTCACGCAATTCCCACTCGCACTGATGGGCGATCTGCAGGCCGAAGCGCTCGGCCGCGACCTTGTTTTCGAGCTCGCGGTCGTCCAGGAGGCTCAGCTCGCTCCAGTCGGAGTGCTGCGTCTGCTGTTCCACCCGCGGCGAACAATCACGGCGCAGCTTGCTTTCGAAGGCGTCGTTGAAGGCCAGCAGGAAGACCGCGGACTTGCGGTCGAGCTCGAACTGCGCGGCCAGCAGCTCGCTGCGCTGCGCCACGCTGCCCGCGGACAGGGCCGCCAAGCCGAGGCTTTCGATCGTGCGCTCGACCGCGGCGCGGGCCGCCTGCTTGATGCGCGAGGCGGCCGCTTCGATCGATGCGGGCAGGCGATGAACGGAGGACGGCGTCATTGAAGGGGCGTCGATCCCATCGAGTATGCGCCAAGCCACCGCTGCCGCTGCCCCCCGATCTCCGGGCCCAGGCGAAAGCAAAGGTTACTTTTCGGCCGGGGCCGAGGCGCGGCTTACTTCTTCAGCGAATCGCGGATATCGCGCAGCAGCAGCACGTCCTCAGGCGTCGGCGCGGGCGGTGCAGCAGGGGCCTCGCGCTTGAGCCGGTTCATCTGCTTGACCATCATGAAGATGATGACGGCGAGGATGACGAAGTTCAGCGCCACGGTGATGAAGCTGCCGTAAGCGAACACCGCGCCGGCCTTTTTGGCCTCGGCCAACGTGGTGGCCGTCTGCCCCATCAGCGGAATGAAGTAGTTGCTGAAGTCCAGCCCGCCGAAGATCTTGCCGACGATCGGCATGATCAGGTCGCCGACCATCGAGTCGACGATTTTGCCGAAGGCGCCGCCGATGATCACGCCGACGGCGAGGTCCATCACGTTGCCCTTGGTGGCGAACTCCTTGAACTCGGACATGAAACTCATCGGTCTGCTCCTGGCTGTGTCTGTTGTGGTGGTGTGCGCAGCGCCAACGTGGCCGGTGCGGCGGGCGCGACCATAAATGGGCATGCGCGCCTTCGTCAAGCCGGCCCAACCCTGCGCCGCGGCGCGTGCCCAACCCGAGCTTGCGCGGGGCCTCGGCTAGAATCCGCCGTTGATCTGAAGTCGAACGATAACGTCGAGGAAGCGCATGAGTTCCACTGCCGGCCATGTTGCAAGCACGATTGCCGCCGAACCTCTGGCCGACCCGGGTCGCCGCACCTGGATCGCCATCACCTGCGGTGCCACCGCGGTGGGCGGTGTGGCCACCGCGGTGCCTTTCGTCGCCAGCTTCGCGCCTTCCGAGCGTGCCAAGGCGGCCGGCGCGCCGGTGCAGGTGGACATCAGCGGCATCCGGCCCGGCGAGATGCTCACCGTCGAATGGCGCGGCAAGCCGGTGTGGATCGTGCGCCGCACGCCCGAGATGCTGGCGTCGCTGAAAAAAACCGATGGCCTGGTGGCCGACCCGAAGTCCGACCGAAAGCAGTACCCGACGCCGGACTATGCGAAGAACGAATTCCGCTCGATCAAGCCTGAGTATTTCGTCGGCGTAGGCATCTGCTCGCACCTGGGCTGCTCGCCCACCGACAAGTTCCAGACCGGCGCGCAGCCTTCGCTGCCCGACGACTGGGTGGGGGGGTTCCTGTGCCCCTGCCACGGCTCGACCTTCGACATCGCCGGGCGCGTCTACAAGAACAAGCCCGCACCCGACAACCTCGAGGTGCCGCCGCACAAGTACCTGTCCGACGCGACCCTGCTGATCGGTGACGACGGCAAGGCGTGATCCGGTAAGACCAAGAAACCTCGAACTCCCCCCACCATGGCTGAATTCAAGGAAGTGCCCGCAAGCGCCCCTGCGCTGGTGCAGGTGACGAACTGGCTGGAAAACCGCTTCCCGACCGCGTTCGACGCCTACCGCGTACACATGTCGGAGTACTACGCGCCGAAAAACTTCAACTTCTGGTACTTCTTCGGCTCGCTGGCAATGCTGGTGCTGGTGATCCAGATCGTCACCGGCATCTTCCTGACGATGCACTACAAGCCCGATGCGGCGCTGGCTTTTGCGTCGGTCGAGTACATCATGCGCGACGTACCCTGGGGCTGGCTGGTGCGTTACATGCATTCGACGGGCGCCAGTGCGTTTTTCATCGTCGTCTACCTGCACATGTTTCGCGGCATGATCTACGGCAGCTACAAGAAGCCGCGCGAGCTGGTGTGGATCTTCGGCTGCGCGATCTTCCTGTGCCTGATGGCCGAGGCCTTCATGGGCTACTTGCTGCCCTGGGGCCAGATGAGCTACTGGGGTGCGCAGGTCATCATCAACCTGTTCGCGGCGATTCCGTTCATCGGCGAAGACTTGTCGCTCTTGATCCGCGGCGACTACGTGGTCGGCGACGCCACGCTGAACCGCTTCTTCGCCTTCCACGTCATCGCCGTGCCGCTGGTGCTGCTGGGCTTGGTCGTCGCGCACCTGCTGGCGCTGCACGACGTCGGCTCGAACAACCCCGACGGCGTGGAGATCAAGGCCACCAAAGGCGCGAACGGTCTGCCGCTGGACGGCATCCCCTTTCACCCCTACTACACGGTGCATGACCTGTTGGGCGTGAGCGTGTTCCTGATCCTGTTTTCGCTGGCGGTGTTCTTTGCGCCCGAGATGGGCGGCTACTTCCTCGAGTACAACAACTTCATCCCCGCCGACCCGCTGAAGACACCCGCGCACATCGCCCCGGTCTGGTACTTCACGCCCTACTACTCGATGCTGCGTGCCGTTACCGACCCGATGGTCAACGTGCTCGTTGGCCTGGTGGCCGTGGCCGGGGTGCTGGCTGCGTTCCGCTCTGGACTGAGCGGCGTGGGCAAGGTGGTGGTACTCGGCGCGGCGCTGCTGGCGGTCTTCCTCTTGAAGGCCTTCGACGCCAAGTTCTGGGGCGTGGTGGTGATGGGCCTGGCGGTGGTGATCCTGTTCTTCCTGCCCTGGTTCGACCGCAGCCCCGTGAAGTCGATACGCTACCGGCCGGGCTGGAACAAAGTCTTGTACGGCCTGTTCGTGCTCGACATGTTCGTGCTCGGCTACCTGGGCATCCAGCCGCCATCGGAGGCCAAGACCTTCGCCGCGCAGGCCGGCACGCTGTTCTATTACGGCTTCTTCCTGCTCATGCCCTGGTGGAGCCGGCTGGGCGAGTTCAAGCGTGTGCCCGACCGGGTCACCTTCCAAGCCCATTGATTCGGTTTGATCCGGCCTGCGACAAGATCATGATGAAGAAGCTGCTCCTCGTCCTCATCTCCTGCCTCGCATTCGCGGCGCCAGCCCGGGCCGCCAGCGAAGGCATCGCCTGGGACAAGTTCCCCACCGAGCGCACCACCGAACTGGCCGCGCTGCAAAACGGCGCCAAGCTGTTCGTCAACTACTGCCTGAACTGCCACTCGGCGTCGTACATGCGTTTCAACCGCATGCGCGACATCGGCCTCACCGAAGAGCAGATCAAGAACAACCTGATCTTCACCGGCGCCAAGGTCGGCGACACGATGAAGGTCGCGCTGGACGCCAAGGACGCCAAGGATTGGTTCGGCGGTGTGCCGCCGGATCTGACGCTGATCGCACGCTCGCGCGCCGACGCCGGCAAGGGCAGCGGTGCCGACTATCTCTACACCCTGCTGCGCAACTTCTACCGCGACGAGACCAAGGCCACCGGCTGGAACAACCTCGCTTTCCCCAACATCGGCATGCCGCATGTGCTGTGGGAAATGCAGGGCCAGCAGCGCGCCGTGCATGCCGACGAGGCCGACCCGCACGATGCGAAGAAGACGGTGCGGGTCTTCAAGACGTTCGAGCAGGTCACCCCCGGCTCGATGGATGCCCACGACTACAAGCTCGCGGTGGCCGATATCGTCGCCTTCCTGCAATGGATGGGCGAGCCGAGCCAGAACAGCCGCGTGCGCATCGGCGTGTGGGTACTGGTCTTCCTGGGCATCTTCACCGTGATCGCCTGGCGCCTGAACGCGGCGTACTGGAAAGACGTCAAGTAAGACCCCGCCGTTGCAAGCGCAGTGGGTGCCTCGCGCGCCCACTGCGTTTTCCGTTTTCAGAGTTTGCTAATTGAAGGGCCGCCCACCATGATGGTGCTTTACTCCGGAACCACCGACCCCTACTCGCACCGCTGCCGCTTCGTGCTGTTCGAGAAGGGCATGGACTTCGAGATC
>JANNQO010000234.1:0-21237 GCA_031400795.1 Rubrivivax sp.
TCAGCACCTCGGGCCTCAGCACCTGCGGCATCACCGCACGATGGAAGCCTTCGAAAGGCTGCAGGTTCTTCGCGCGGCCGAGCGGGAAGATGCTGCTGCCCAGAGACGCCGCGCCGTCGATCTGCAGCGTCACGCCGCTGATGAAGGCCGCCGCGGGTGTGAGCAGGAAGACGATCGCCGCGCTGACCTCGGCTTCCATCGCCAGGCGGCCCAGCGGCACGTGGTCTTTCAGCTTGGGGATCAGCGACTTCATCGCGCCGCCGTAGGTGTCCATGCCGCTGGAGGCCACCCAGCCCGGCGCCACCGCGTTGACGCGTACGCCCGACGCGCCCCATTCGTACGCAGCGGTCATCGTCAGGTTGCTCATGCCTGCGCGCGCCGCGCCACTGTGCGCCATGCCGGGCATGCCGTTGCGAAAGTCGGCCGTCATGTTGACGATCGCGCCGCCGGTCTTTCCCATCGACTGCTCGAAGACCTCGCGCATCATCAGGAAGCCACCGGTGAGGTTGTTGGCCACCACCGCGTCGAAGCCCTTTTTGCTGATCGAACCCAGCGGCGACGGGAACTGCCCGCCGGCATTGTTGACGAGGCCGTGGATCGCGCCGTGCTTGGCCACCACCGACGCCACCGCGGCCTTCACGGCGTCTTCGTCGCGGATGTCGAAAGCAATCGTCTCGCAGCGCCCGCCGTCCTCGGTGATCTCGGCCGCCACGCGCTCGAGCCTTTCGACTTTGCGCCCGCTGATCACCACCGTGGCGCCGAGCGCCGCGAGTTCGTGCGCCACGCAGCGCCCGATGCCGCTGCCGCCGCCGGTGACCCACAGCAGCTGGCCGTCGAACAGGCCAGTGCGGAAAACGCTTCGGTATCCCATGCCCCGCATTGGGCCGCAGGGTAACGTTAACGTCAAGCAGATGCCTGATAGGGGATTACGAGTATCTCTGCGTGAGCGACGTTCACTACGATTCGAGGCATCTGATTTCTCCCGAGGGACGCCATGGATCTGCAAGCCTGCACCGAGGCGCTGCGCGCCAAGGTCGGTGATTCGAGCGGCCTGGCCGCGACGCTGAAGTTCGACTGTGGGGCCGACGGCGTGGCCTACATCGACGGCAAGTCCGTGCCCAACTCGGTGGACAACGTCGACCGCGAGGCTGATTGCACGATCGCCATCACGCTGGAAAACCTGGCCGCGCTGATGAGCGGTGAACTCGAGCCCACCACCGGTTTCATGATGGGCAGGTTCAAGGTCTCGGGCGACATGGCGGTGGCGATGAAACTTCAACGCGTGGTCTGATCGATGTTGGCCCCGCGTGCCCGTTCTGCCGCATCCGCCCAGGCGGCTGTGGCCGAGCATCGCGGCGACGACGGCGGTGAACTGTTCGGCATCACCGAGCTGTGCCAGCAGTTCAGCATCACGCTGCGCACGATCCGCTTCTACGAGGACAAGGGCCTGCTCGCGCCGCGGCGCATCAACGGCGCGCGCGTCTACACGAGGCGCGACCGGGCGCGGCTGGCGCTGATCCTGCGCAGCAAGGCGATCGGCGCGACGCTGGCCGAGATCAAGCATTACCTCGATTTGTACGGCGCGCATGGCGAAGGCCGCGCGCAGCAGCTGAAGTGGGTGATGCAGCGCACCGATGCGTCGATCGGCGAACTCGAACTCAAGCGCGCGCACTTGGATGCGTTGCTGGCCGAGCTGCGCGTCATCAACGCCGAGGTGCGCAAGCAGCTCGGCACCTCGTGATGAACGAGGTGCGCAAGCAACTCGGCACCTCGTGATGCATGAAGTGCGCAACAACCTGGAGCGAATCGGATGAGCCTGCCGAACTTCCCCTCGCCCTGGATCACCGAAGAACACGCCGCGCTGCAAGACAGCGCGCGCCGCTACATCGCCGAACGCTGGACGCCACGCGCGGCGGAGTTCCGCGACGCCGGCCGCTTCCCGGTCGATGTGTGGCGCGACGCCGCGGCGAACGGCCTGTTGTGTGTCTCCACGCCCGAAGCCTGGGGCGGTGGCGGCGGCGACTTCGGCCACGAGGCGGTGATCCTGCTCGAACAAGCGCGCGCCAACCTGTCGGGCTGGGGCGGTGGGCTGCACTCGGCGATCATCGCGCCCTACCTGCTGAACTACGGCACCGAGGAACAGAAGCTGCGCTGGCTGCCGAAGATGTGCAGCGCCGAGCTGATCGGCGCCATCGCAATGACCGAGCCGGGCACCGGCAGCGACTTGCAAAGCGTGCGCACCACGGCCAGACGCGTGAAGGATGGTGATGGCGATCACTACGCCATCAACGGTTCCAAGACCTTCATCACCAACGGCCAGAACGCGAACCTGGTGATCGTGGTCTGCCGCACCGGCAGCGAGAGCGGCGCGAAGAACATCAGCCTGGTCGTCGTCGAGACCGACGGCGCCGCGGGTTTCCGCCGTGGCAAGCCGCTCGAGAAGATCGGCATGAAGGCGCAAGACACCTCCGAGCTGTTCTTCGACGACGTGCGTGTGCCGGCCGCAAACCTGCTCGGCACGCAAGAAGGCCAGGGCTTCTTCCAGCTGATGGACCAGCTGCCGCAGGAGCGGCTGATCATCGCGATCAGCGGCATCGGCGCGATGGAGCGCGCGCTCGAAGACACTATCGCCTACACCAAAGCCCGCAAGGCTTTCGGCAAGACGGTGTGGGGCTTCCAGAATACCCGCTTCAAGCTCGCCGAGGTGCAGGCCACGGTGCTGGCCGCGCGCGCCTTCGTCGATGCCTGCATGGTGGCGCACCTGAAAGGCGAGCTCGACGCTGCGCGCGCGGCGCTGGCCAAGGCCTGGGTGAGCGAACAACAATGCCGCGTGATGGACGAGTGCCTGCAACTCTTCGGCGGCTACGGCTACATGATGGAGTACCCGATCGCCGAGCTGTACGTCGACGCACGCGTGCAGCGCATCTACGGCGGCACCAACGAGATCATGAAAGAACTGGCCAGCCGGTCGATGTGAGGCGCGCATGCTCGTTCACTCCGATCCCTCGATGCCACTGCCGCTGCTGCTGGAGCGGCTGAACCGCGACGGCTACCTGATCTTCCCGTCGCTGATGGAGCCGGCGCAGCAGCGTGCGATCCGCGATGCGCTGGCGCCGTGGTTGAGGCGCGAGCACCCCGGCCGCAATGACTTCGAGGGCTACCACAGCGAGCGTGTCTACGCGCTGCTCGCCAAGAGCCCGGTGTTCGCCGAGCTGGTGGCGCAGCCGCTGGTGCTGGAGGTCTGTGAAGCCGTGCTGGGTGCCAATTTCATGCTCGGCGCCTGCCTGGCGATCAACACGCATCCCGGCGAAACCGTGCAGCCGCTGCACTTCGACGACAGCTTCTACAGGGTGCCACGGCCGCGCCCGCCGTACGGCGTGAGCGCGTTCTGGTGCGTCGATGCGTTCACCGCAGACAACGGCCCCACCGAGATCATTCCCGGCAGCCACCTGTGGGGCGACGAGGTGCCGATGGGTGCCGCTTTCGACGAGAGTTTCCGGCCTGGCTTCGTGCAACACGAAGAACATCACCCGGGATTGCAACCGGTGCTGATGCCCCAGGGTTCGCTGATGCTCGCGATGGGCACGCTGTGGCACCGCGGCGGCGCCAATCGCAGCACGGCGGCACGGCTGCTCATCACACCGCAGTACTGCGCCGCCTGGTGCCGGCAGATGGAAAGCATGCTGCTGGCGGTGCCGCCCGAGGTGGTGGCCGGCTGTTCGCCGCGGGTGCAGCAGCTGCTCGGCTACAGCATCCACCCGCCTTTCATGGGTCATGTCAACGGCATGCACCCGAACCGTACCCTGCAAGGAGCCCGTTCATGAGCGACGCCTACCTCTTCGACCACGTGCGCACGCCGCGCGGCAAAGGCAAGAAAGACGGCGGCCTGCACCAGGCCTCGCCGGTGTGGCTGCTGTCGACCTTGCTGCGCGCGATGCAGCAGCGCAACGGCCTGGACACTTCGCTCGTCGACGACGTGGTGCTCGGCTGCGTGACGCCGGTGGGCGAACAAGGCGCCGACATCGCGCGCACCGCGGTGCTCGACGCCGACTGGGCGCAGACGGTGGCCGGCATCACGCAGTCGCGCTTCTGCGCGTCGGGCCTGGAATCGATCAACCTCGCCGCGGCCAAGGTGGCCAGTGGCTACGAAGATCTGGTGGTGGCCGGCGGGGTGGAGAGCATGAGCCGCTGGACCATGGGCAGCGATGGCGGCGCGTGGTTCATGGACCCGCGCATCAACCAGAAGCTCGGCTTCGTGCCGCAGGGCATCGGCGCCGACTTGATCGCGACACTCGAAGGTTGGGGCCGCAGCGATGTCGACGGCTTCGCCTTGCGTTCGCACCAGCGCGCGGCGGCGGCGCGTGCCGAAGGCCGCTTCGCGAAGTCGATCGTGCCGGTGAAAGACATAGCCGGCCTGACGATGCTGGCTGAAGACGAAACGATCCGCGGCAACGCCAGCCTGGAGGCGATGGCCAAGCTCGACGCTTCGTTCGCGGCGATGGGCAGCATGGGCTTCGACGCCACCGCGCTGCGCAAGTACACGACCGTGGAGCGCATCGGCCATGTGCACCACGCCGGCAACTCGTCGGGCATCGTCGATGGCGCAGCGTTGATGCTGGTCGGCTCGAAAGGCGGCGGCGCGAAGGCGGGATTGAAGCCGCGTGCACGCATCCGCGCTGCTGCGGTGATCGGCTCGGAGCCGACGATCATGCTCACCGGGCCCACGCCGGCCTGCCGCAAGGCACTGAACAAGGCCGGCATGGCGGCGCGCGATGTCGACTTGTGGGAGATCAACGAAGCCTTCGCAGTGGTGCCGATGAAGACCGCGCGCGACCTCGGCGTCGATCTGGATCGGGTGAATGTCAACGGCGGCTCGATCGCGATGGGGCACCCGCTGGGGGCCACCGGCTGCATCATCCTCGGAACCTTGCTCGACGAGCTGGAGCGCCGTGATCTCGCCACCGGCTGCGCCACGCTGTGCGTGGGCGGCGGCATGGGCATCGCCACCATCATCGAGAGGGTTTGATCATGTCCACCGCAGTGACTCTCGAAGTGGGCAGCGACGGCATCCTCGTCGCGACGATGAACCTGCCCGGCAGGCCGATGAACGTGGTGGGCGACGTGTTGATGCAAGGCATTTCAGACGCGGTGGAGCGGCTCGCCGAGCCGGCGGTGAAGGGCCTGATCCTCACCTCGAGCAAGGCCGACTTCTGCGCCGGCGGTGATCTCGACCGCATGTCGAAGTGGACAAAGCCCGAAGAGCCCTTCGAAGCCGCGCAAGCGATGAAGGCCGTGCTGCGCAAGATGGAGCTGCAAGGCAAGCCGGTGGTGGCCGCGATCAACGGTCATGCACTGGGCGGTGGCCTCGAGATTGCACTGGCCTGCCACGCGCGCATCGTCTTGAACGACGCCAAGCTCAAGCTCGGCCAGCCCGAGGTGAAGCTGGGGCTCTTGCCCGGCGGCGGCGGCTGCACGCGTATCCCCCGCCTGGTGGGCATCCAGGCGGCGCTCGAAATACTCGGCCAGGGCGAAGACATCAGTCCGACCAAAGCGCAGGGCATGGGCCTGGTCACCGATCTGGCCAACGATCGAGATGACCTGATGGCCAAGTCGCGCGTCTGGATTGCAGCCAACCCGAAAGCCAAACAACCCTGGGACGCACCGAAGTTCAAATTCCCCGGCGGCGATTCGCGCAGCCCGGCGGTGGCGCAGATGTTCTCCATCGCACCGTCGATCGCCGCTGGCAAGACCTGGGGCAACTACCCCGCCGTGCAGCACATCCTGTCCACAGTCTTCGAAGGCGGGCTGCTCGACTTCGACGCCGCGAGCATGGTCGAAAGCCGCTACTTCGCCGCGTGCGCGACGAGCCAGGTGGCGAAGAACATCATCGGCACGCTGTGGTACCAGCTGAATGCGATCAAGAAGGGCGCTTCGCGTCCGCAGCACGTCGCCCCGTCGAAGGTCAAGAAGCTCGGCATCCTCGGTGCCGGCATGATGGGCGGCGGCATCGCCTACGTCTCGGCCAAGGCCGGCATCGACGTGGTGCTGATCGACACCACGCAAGAACTCGCCGATAGCGGCAAGGCCTACTCGCAGGGCCTGCTCGACAAGGCCGTGAAGCGCGGCCGCAGCACGCCCCAGAAGCGCGATGCGCTGCTCGCACGCATCACCGCGACGACGAGCTACGAGCCGCTCGAAGGCTGCGACCTGGTGATCGAAGCCGTCTTCGAAGACCGCGCCGTGAAAGCCGAGGTGACGAAGAAGGCCGAAGCGCGGCTGGCCGCGACGAGCGTGTTCGCGTCCAACACCTCCACGCTGCCGATCGGCGGCCTGGCGCAGGCCAGCAGCCGGCCGGCGAATTTCATCGGCCTGCACTTCTTCAGCCCGGTCGACAAGATGCCGCTGGTGGAGATCATCGTCGGCAAAGACACCTCGGCCGAGACGCTGGCGCGCGGTTTCGACTACGTGCTGCAGATCGGCAAGACGCCGATCGTCGTCAACGACAGCCGCGGCTTCTACACCAGCCGCGTCTTCGCCACCTACGTGATGGAAGGCATCACGATGTTGAAGGAGGGCGTGCATCCGCGCTCGATCGAGGTGGCGGGCCAGCAGGCTGGCATGCCGATGCCGCCGCTGGCGCTGCAGGACGAGGTCTCGCTGTCGCTATCGCTGCATGTGGCCGAGCAGACGAAGAAAGACCTGGCGGCGGAAGGCAGGACGTACACCGAACTTCCGGGCACGAGCGTGATCCGCCAGCTCTGCGAGATCGGCCGCATCGGCAAGAAGGCCGGGCGCGGCTTCTACGACTGGGGCGAAGACGGCAAGCAGTTGTGGCCCGAACTCACCAAGCTCTACCCGGTGGCCGCATCGCAGCCCGATCAGCAGCAGTTGATCGACCGCTTGATGTTCGCGCAGGCCAACGAAGCCGCGCGCTGCGTCGAAGAAGGCGTGCTGCGCTCCACCGCCGACGGCAACATCGGATCGATCTTCGGCTGGGGCTTCGCGCCGTTCCACGGCGGCGCGTTGCAGTTCATCAATGCGATGGGCGCGAAGGTTTTCGTGGCGCGGGCGCGCGAGCTGGCGGCGAAACATGGTGCGCGCTTCGAGCCGGCGGCGATCGTGGTGCGGCAGGCCGAGCAGGGCGGGCGCTTCGAGTAGGGCGGCTGGCTCAGGCCCCCGATCGATGCAGTTTCCCCACTCATTGCACTTCCAGAATGCTGCCGTGACCATCATTGCCAAACTGTTCTTGCGTGGTCGAAGCCAGGTGCTTCGCCTGCCGGCCGAGTTGCGTTTGCAGGGCCAGCAGGTTCGCATCAAGAAGATCGGCAACGCCTTGTGGCTGCAGCCCGAGGGGAACTCCGACCAGAACATGGCCCAGTGGCTGCGCGAGTTCTATGCCTCTGCCGCGCCACTGCGAGCAGAGTCTTCAGCCGTGCGTGACGACCCTGCTCCGCAAGAGCGCGACTGGTCCTGAGGTCGGCTCGCCAAACGCTGCGTTTCAGGCAGTGCGTGTCGAGCAGCAGCTTCACCGGCCGAGCAGGTCGTCATCGGTCAGTGGAGCGTGGAAGTCAGGCGCCAAATTCAAGCGCTTGGCATCGAGCCCGCCAAAGCGCACGCCGCTGCGACTGCCGGTTGCTGCCGCCACAGGCACCAGGCGCGCAATAGGCTTGCCGGCCCGGGTGACGACGACCTCTTCGCCCGCCTGCGCCCTTTCGAGCAGCGAGGAAAGCTTCGACTTGGCTTGGTAGAGGTCGACCAGGATGGCGCGACTCCGGGTCGGTCGGCCGAATTCCAACGAGCCTACTGCTTGGCCACGTACTTGTTGCCGTTGCCCTTGTAGGCCACCACGGCAGCGCGCAGGTCCTTCAGCTCGTCGCAGCCGAAGAAGCAGGCCTTGTCCAGCGCCGCCATGCGCTCCTCGGCCTTGCCCAGGTCGCCGAGCATCAGGTACAGCTCGCCGCTGTACTCGAGCGCGCCGCGGTGCTTGGGGTCGATGCGCAGCGCGGCGTCGTAGTAGCGCTCGGCGGCGCCGAAGTCGGGCGTCCTGGCCTTGCGGTAGCTGTAGCCCATCAGGTTGTTCCAGTCGGCGCTGCTCGCATCGGCCGACTGCTGCAAGGCTTCGATGGCGTCGCGCCATTTGCCGCCGGCGATCAGCGCGCGCGCCGGGGCCAGTTTGTCGGCGGCCGGCGTGGCGGCGGGGGTGGTGTCGGCAGCACGGGCAAACATCGGCACGGCGCTGGCCGCGACGGCTGCAGTGATGACGAAGGCGAACAGTGAGGGGCGGAAGGTGGCCATGGGGGGGACTCCGAGAGGTTGGGATGCCGTGGACGCCTTGGGAGCAGGCGCCTTGTGGAAGCACTTACGCGGCCTGAGACTGCATTGGACGCAGACGCTGCTCCGCCATCGTTACCAAAGTTTGACGCAGGGCCCGGAGATCACCAAGGGCTGGCTCGGCGCGCGGGCCTCCTTGCCGGCCGGCTCGAAGCTGATCGCCAGGCGTTCGACGCTGAAGAACAGCTTCTCCGAAGGCGCCGCCAGCGCGAGCGTGGCCGAGCCCTTTTCGGGCACCACGCCCAGCGGCAGCGGCGTGCTGCCGTCCTTGGGCAGCGCCCACAGCCGCGCTTCGGTGCCCGGCGGCGGCGCGATCGGTTGCAGCAGTTTCACGGTCAGCGTTCGGCCATGGCGGCGTGACGAAGCGAGCAGCGTGGGCTTGCCGGCGGCGTCGCTGAGCAGCCCGACGTAGCTCGGCGGCAACGCCTCGTGGTACGACTCGTGGCCGATCCAGGCCGGGTTCTGCTGCAGCACGAGCGTGCACAACAACGCCCCGGCGATGGCGCCCGCCGGTGCGGCGAACCAGCGCTGCCACCAGGCCGGGCGGCTCGCCAGGGCCGGCTTGAAGAGGCGCGCTTGCAAGCCTTGCCAGACGGCTTCGCGCGGCTCCAGCGGCGGCACCTCGGCGGCCAGCGGCGCCAGACTCGCCTGCCACTGCGCCGCGGCCTGCGCGGCTTGCGGGTGTTCGCGCATCAGCCGCTCGAAACGGCGCCGCGCACCGCCGGTCAACGTGCCGATCGCGTGGTCGCGGGCCAGCGCCTGCAGGCGTTCGGGCAGCAGGTAGTTCATGCGCTGGTCACCCCGGCGGCTTCGAGGCAGCTGCGCAGCCGGTCGCCGCCGCGCCGCACCCAGGCCTTCACCGTGCCCAGCGGCGTGCCCAGCCACTGCGCGATCTCGGCATGCACCATGCCGCGGTAGTAGGCCAGCGCCAGCGCCTGGCGTTGCGCTGCCGAGAGGCCCTGCATGCAGTCTTCAACGCGCTGCTTGAGCACGCATTGTTCGAGCCACTGCACGGGCTGCACAGCATTGGGGTCGGCGATGGCCAGCGCCTCGTCGTCCAGCGGCACCTTGCTCGCGCGCTCGGCCTTGCCGGTGCGCACGCGGTCGATGGCCTTGTTGAGCACGATGTTGATCAGCCAGGTCATCGGTGTGGCGAGCTGCGGGTTGAAGCCCGAGGCGCCGTTCCACACGTTCATGAAGGCTTCCTGCAGCACCTCTTCGGCGCGCTCGCGCTGCTGCATCACCGCATGCGCCACGCCGAGCAGGTGCGCCGCGGTGGCGCGGTACAGGCGCTCGAAGGCGCGCTGGTCTTGCAGCGCCACGAGGGCCAGCAGGGCGGCCAGGTCGTGATTGGTGGTGGCGGGGCCGGGCATCGGTGGGCATTGTGCCGCTAGGATGTGGTGATGAACCCCGAGGTGCTCACGCTGTTGCGCCAAGCCGTGCTCCAGCTGCAAGGCCTGGTCGTGCTCACCGGCGCCGGCATGAGCGCCGAGAGCGGCATCCCGACCTTTCGCGATGCGCTCACCGGCCTATGGGCGCACTTCGATCCGATGCAGCTGGCCAGCGAGGAAGGCTTTCGCGCCGATCCGCAGCGTGTGTGGGATTGGTACGCCGAGCGGCGCCACGGCGTTCGCGCGGCGCTGCCGAACGCCGGCCACGTCGCGCTGGCAGATTTCGCTCGCCGCCATCCCGGCGTGCTGACGGTGATCACGCAAAACGTCGACGACCTGCACCAGCGCGCCGGCCTGCCCGAGACGATCCGCCTGCATGGCGACATCCTGAAAGACCGTTGGCTCGAGCCTTGTGCCCGAAGCTCTCGACAAGGTCGCCAGCCTGCCTGCGATACCGGATGGGCCTCCCCGGGCCGGCCGCCGCGCTGCGCCGAATGCGGCAACCCGCTGCGCCCGGGCGTGGTGTGGTTCGGTGAGAACTTGCCGCTCGATGCACTGCACGCCGCCGATCGTGCGGTGGCACGCTGCCGGCTGTTGCTGGTGGTGGGCACCTCGGGCGCCGTGTGGCCGGCCGCCGGCCTGGTGGCGCAGGCACGTCGGCAGGGCGCCGCGGTGGTGGTGATCAACCCGCATCCGAGCGAGACCGACGGCGAAGCGCAGCACCTGCTGCGCGGCACCGCCGCGAGCGCGTTGCCGGCGCTGCTGGGGCGCTGGACAACGTGTCCACAATAGGACTAGCATAGTCGATCAGTCCAGCAACGGATTCACAGATCCGATCACCATGAGTGCCGTTCTCGCCCCGTCGCCCGCCGCCGAACCCAGCCTCGAGCAGATGTCGGCCGCCGGCCTGCGCGCCTTCACGCGTATCGCCGAAGCCTGGGGCCTGTCCATCGACGAACAGCTGCGCCTGCTCGGCCAGCCGCCGCGCTCGACCTTCTTCGCCTGGCGCAAACACCCCGATCGCGCCAGCCTGCCGCGCGACACGCTGGAGCGGCTGTCCAACCTGCTCGGCATCTACAAGAGCCTGCAGATCCTGCTGCCCGAGCCCGCCGCGGCCGACGCCTGGGTGCGCCGGCCCAACGGCGCGCCGGCCTTCGGTGGCCAAAGCGCGCTTGATCGCATGCTGGCCGGCAACGTCAGCGACCTGAACCTGGTGCGCCGCTACCTCGACGGCGTGCGTGGCGGCGGCTGGTCTTGACCGAGCTGGCCGAGCCGCCGGCGCGCCGCCTGCGCTGGCAAGAGGCCTGCCGCATCGTGCCGACGCGCCACCCGGCGATCCTGCTCTTCGACCGGGTGGCCGATGCCGCCGATTTCGACGCGCTCTACGCCCTGGAAGCGATGAGCAACGAGCGTGTGCGCGACGAAGTCGGCGCGATCGAACGCGTGCCGCGCGGGGAGCGCCTCTTCGGCCCCGGCAGCGGGCCGATCATGGCCGCGTTCACGCATGTCAATACCGAAGGCAGCCGATTTTCCGATGGTGCTTTCGGCGTCTTCTACGCGGCCCATGAACGCGCCACCGCGCTGGCTGAAACCCGTTACCACCACGCACGCTTCCTGGCCGCGACAAAGCAGCCGCCGATGCACCTTCCGATGCGGCTGTACCAGGTGGCCATCGACGCCAAGCTGCACGACCTGCGCGCTTTTGCAGCCGTGCACCACCCCGACGACTACGGCCCCTCGCGCGCGCTCGGCCATCGCTTGCGCGCGGCGGGCTCGGCCGGCGTGGTGTACCGCAGCGTGCGCCACGCCGGCGGGCAATGCGTGGGCCTGTTCAAGCCACGCGGCGCCAGCCGCTGCGTGCACGCCGCGTTCCTGCTCTACGCCTGGGATGGCGCCGCGTTCGGTGATGTTTACGAGAAGGTCGACGGATGAGCACGCCGGGCCGTCCCAAGTGCTCATGCTCTCGCTTGGCGGGACCGGCACGGGCCACGAAGGGGCCCCTTCGTGGCCCGTGCCGTAGGGTGCCCCAATGACCTCGCGCTTCGATCGGATCGATGCGCTGCGCGGCCTGGCCATCGTCTGGATGGCGCTGTTCCATTTCTGTTTCGACCTGAACCACCTCGGCTTCATCGTGCCGCGCCAGCAGTTCACCGGCGACCCGTTCTGGACCACGCAGCGCACCTGCATCGTCAGCCTCTTCCTGTTCTGCGCCGGCCTCGGCCAGGCGCTGGCGCTGCACGAGGGTCAGCGCTGGCCGCGTTTCTGGAAACGCTGGGCGCAGATCGCCGGCTGCGCGGTGCTGGTGAGCGTCGGCTCGGCGTGGATGTTTCCGAGCAGCTGGATCTTCTTCGGCGTGCTGCACGGCATCGCGCTGATGCTCGTCCTCGCGCGGCTGGCGGCCCCCCTGGGCAGCTGGCTGTGGCCGCTCGGCGCGCTGGCGCTGCTGCTGCCGCATGTTGCGGCCCATCCGGCGTTCGACACCAAGGCCTGGAGCTGGATCGGCCTTGTCACGCGCAAGCCGCTCGCCGAAGACTACGTGCCGCTGCTGCCCTGGCTGGGGGTGATGCTGTGGGGGCTGGCGGCCGGCCAGTGGCTGCTGGCGCACCGCCTCGATGTGCTGGGCGGGCCGATCGCCGCGGCGGCGCGGCCAATGGCGCTGCTCGGCCGCTGGTCGCTCAGCTTCTACATGCTGCACCAGCCGCTGTTCATCGGCGCGCTGATGCTCTACAAGACGATGTTTTGACTTCACGGAGTGACGGGCATGGGCTACATGTTGTTCATCGTCGAGCCGCTGGGCCAGCGCGAAGAGCGCGGCCTGGAGGCCGGCAAGCAGGTTTTCCAGCAGATGCTCGATTTCGCCGGCGAGATGCGTGCCGCCGGGGTGCTGAAGGCGGTGGAATCACTCGCTGCCCGCGGCACACGCGTGCAGGTGCGTGGCGGCGAGAAGCGCATCGTCGATGGGCCGTTTGCCGAGGCGCGCGAACTGGTCGGCGGCTTTTTCCAACTCGCCGAGCATGTCAGCCGCGAGCAGGCCTTCGATTGGGCAACGCGCTGCCCGGCCGCGCAATGGGCCACGGTGGAGGTGCGTGAACTCGCACCTTGCTACGTCTGACGCTCTTGGTTGAACGTGGAGCAGCGTGGCGCGGATCGGCCGCGCGACGTGGATACGCCAGGATGGCATGTCTTGCCATTTCATGCCACCCTTGCTAACGTAAACAGCTGATGGAGGTGCGCCATGGAAAGCATGAACATTTCGCTCCCCGAACCGCTGAAGCAATTCGTGGACGGGCAGATTCAGACTGGTCGCTACAGCAGCGCCAGCGAGTACGTGCGCGAGCTGATCCGGGCCGACGAGAAGCGAAAGGCCGAAGAAGAACTGGAAGCCAAGTTGCTCGAAGGTCTGAGCAGTCCAGAGAAAAAGCTGACCGCGGGCGACTGGAAGGCCATTCGCAGCGAGGCCTTGACGCGGATACAGGCACGCAGCAAGACGCCGCGCTGATGCCGAAGGTCTATCAGCGTGCGGCGGCCAGGCGCGACCTGGTGGAACACTTCGTCTACTTGGCCGAAAGCGCCAGCCTGGATACCGCCGAACGCTTTCTGGCCAACGCCGAGGCCAGCTTCAACGACCTGACCGGTCAGCCCAAGATGGGTGCGCCGCTGACCCTCATTGAGCAAGCCTTCCCTCCAAGTGTTTGCCCGAATGATGTCGATCCAGGGCGCGCTGGATCGTCGTACAGATGTCAACCGGAGAACACCATGCGATTCCTCATCATCGTGCGCGCCACCGCCGATTCCGAAGCCGGCGTGATGCCCGACGACGACAGCCTGATGGCAGCGATGGCCGCCTACCACCAGCAGCTGGCCGAAGCCGGCGCGCTGCTCGACGCCAATGGCCTGAAGCCCAGCCGCGAAGGCTGGCGCGTGCAGTACCGCGGCGGCCAGCCGGCGGCCGTGCTCGACGGGCCGTTCGCCGAGACCAAGGAGCTGATCGCCGGCTACACGCTGATACAGGCGCGCAGCCGCGACGAAGCGCTCGAATGGTCGCGCCGCTTCCCCTCACCGTTCGCCGAGAAGGATTGCGAGATCGAGGTGCGCCCGCTGTACGAGCTGGACGACTTCGCGCAGTACGAATCCACCGAGACCTTTCGCAAACTCGAGGCCGCGCGCGCCTGAAACCGGAGCCCAACCCGGCCTGAAGCTCATGAGCGACGACGCAGCCACGCATCGCGCCATCAACGCCGTCTGGCGCATCGAAGCCGCGCGCATCGTCGCGGCGCTGGCGCGCCTCACGCGCGACATCGCGCTGGCCGAAGAACTGGCGCAAGACGCTCTGGTCGCCGCACTCGAACATTGGCCCGCCGAGGGCGTGCCCACGAACCCGGGCGCCTGGCTGATGGCCACCGCCAAGCACCGCGCGCTGGACCGCTTGCGCCAGCGGCAGATGGCCCAGCGCAAACACGGCGAGATCGGCGCCGACCTCGCTGCTCAAGAAGCGCTGTGGGTGCCCGACGTCCTGCACGAGCTGGTGCGGCGCGAAGAGCAGGGCGGCATCGCCGACGACCTGCTGCGGCTGATCTTCACCGCCTGCCACCCGGTGCTGTCGCGAGACGCGCAGGTGGCGCTGACGCTGCGCCTGCTCGGCGGCCTCACCACGCAAGAGATCGCGCGCGCCTTCCTCACGCCCGAGCCGACCATCGCGCAGCGTATCGTGCGCGCCAAGCGCTCGCTCAGCGCTGCCAAGGTGCCCTTCGAAGTGCCGGTGAGCGAACAACTCGCGCCGCGCCTGGCGGCGGTGTTGGAGGTGATCTACCTGATCTTCAACGAAGGTTATGCCGCCACCCATGGCGAGGACTGGATGCGCCCGCAGCTGTGCGACGAGGCGTTGCGCCTGGCGCGCATGCTGGCCGAAGTGGCGCCGCAGTTCAGCGAAGCCGCGGGGCTGGCCGCGCTGCTCGAGACTCAGTCCTCGCGGCTGAAAGCGCGCATCGACGGCCAGGGCCGCCCGGTGCTGTTGATGGAGCAAGACCGCACGCGCTGGGACCGCTTGCTGATCCGCCGCGGCCTGGCTGCGCTGGAACGTGCCGAAGCGCTGGCGCGCGAGCAGGGCCAGGCACTCGGGCCGTACGCGCTGCAAGCTTCGGTAGCCGCTTGCCATGCCCGTGCGGCGCGTGCCCAAGACACCGACTGGCCGCGCATCTGCGCCTTGTACGACGCGCTGTTCGAGCACCAGCCTTCGCCGATCGTCGCGCTGAACCGTGCGGTGGCGGTGAGCATGGCCTACGGCCCCGCTGCCGCGCTGCCGCTGGTGGAGCAGCTCGCCGACGATCCGCAGCTCGCCGCCTACCACCTCTTGCCCAGCGTGCAGGGCGACCTGCTCGCACGCCTGGGCCGTTTCACCGAAGCGCGCACGCAGATCGAGCGTGCTGCTGCGCTGGCCACCAACCGGCGCGAACGTGAACTGCTGCTGGACCGTCTGCAGCGCTTGTCCCCGAGCTCCACATAAACCCCCTGACACATCGGAGAACAACCCATGCCCAACTACGTCGACGGATTCGTTGTGCCTGTGCCGCAAGCCCAGGTCGCCGCCTACCGGCGCATGGCCCGCAAGGCCGGCAAAGTCTGGATCGAACACGGCGCGCTGGCGGTACGCGAATGTGTGGCCGACGACGTGAAGCCCGGCAAGTGGACCTCGTTCCCTCAAGCCGTGAAGTTGAAGGAAGGCGAGGTCGTCGTCTTCTCGTGGATCGAATACAAGTCGCGGCGCCAGCGCGACCTGATCAACGCCAAGGTGATGGCCGACCCGCGGTTGAAGTCGATGATGGACCCGAAGAACGTGCCGTTCGATGCCAAGCGCATGTTCTGGGGCGGCTTCAAGACGCTGGTCGCGCTGTAGGAGTCGGCGTCATCATGAAACAACGTCGTGCGACCTGCCTGTGGTCCGACACGATCGTGTGGTTGAGCTGGATGGTCATGCGTCTGGCTCCCGCTCGGCGAACGCGCCGCTGGTCGGTCATCGGGCGGCCTGCAACGCGCGCAGCGCCGCCGCCGCTACCGCCTCGGGCTGCTCCATCGGCACCAGGTGCGAGCCTTCGATCCACTGCACGCGCTCGCGCACCAGCGCCAGCGTGGCCGCCATGCCGGCCTGGCGCATCTCGGCCGACTGGGTGCCGCCGATGTAGCTCACCGGGCAGCGCGGCGCGTGGCGGCGCAGCAGGGCGCCGAGGTGGTGCGGCAGCGTGCGATAGAAGCGCGTCTCCACCTCGCGCTGGAAGTGCAGCCGCACGCCTTGTTCGTCGGGCTCCAGGCCGGCCGCGATGTAGTCGCGCAGCACCTGTGGATGCCAGCGTGCGAACAGCCGTTTGGCGGCGTAGTGCTGGTGCGCATCGTCGCGCGAGTCCCATTGCCAGCGCCTGACGCTGGACACCTTGCCCGGCCCCATGCGATCGATGAGACCGGTGAGTTTCATCGCGCGCAGGCTGTGCGCACGCCAGCCGGTGACCAGCGGCGCGTCGATGAGCACCACGCACGCAGCCAGGTCGGGCCGCTTGCAGGCGGCGAGCAGGCTCAAGTAGCCGCCCAGCGAATGACCGACCAGCTGCACCTTCTCGCCGGGTGCTTCGGATTCGATGAAGTGGATCAGCTCGTCGCGCGTGGGCCGCCAGTTGCTCACCACCGGGTAGGTCGCGTCGTGACCCAGCCGTGCGGGCGCGACGACACGCCAGCCCGCGCGGCGCCACGCAGCAAAAAGTGTCTCGTAGGTGGCGGCAGGGTAGGCGTTGGCGTGCGCGAAGGCGATCGTGCCCGCCTTGTGCCGCCCAGCGCCCTTGGACATCAGACGATCTTCTCGCCCGGGTGCGCGATCTTCTTCATCGTCTCGAAGCGCTGGCTGGCCGCCATCAGCGGGTGCGCGGACTGGCTGCCGTCCCACACCGGGTCTTCGATGCTTTCGAAGACTTCGCGCAGGCGCTGGCCCCAGGTGCCGCGGATCATGCCGAAGTAGGGGTTGTGCTCGTCGATGCAGGCCACGCGGCTGGTCTCGAAGCGGTCGCGCTCGTAGACCAGCAGGTCCAGCGGCAAGCCCACGGTGAGGTTGGATTTGAGCGTGCTGTCCATCGACACCAGCGCGCACTTGGCGGCTTCTTCCAGCGGCGTGGCGGGGGTGAGCACGCGGTCGAGGATCGGCTTGCCGTACTTGCTTTCGCCGATCTGGAAGAAGCAGGTCTCGCGCGTGGCCTCGATGAAGTTGCCGGCCGAGTAGACAAGGAACAGGCGCATCGCCTCGCCGGCGATCTGGCCGCCGAAGATCATGCTGGCGATGAAGTCCACGCCGGCCGCCTTCAGCGACGGGCCGTCCTGTTCGTGCACGCGGCGCACCGCGCTGCCGAGCACGCGCGTGGCATCGAACATGCTCTTCGCGTTCCAGATCGTGATCGGCTCATCGCTGCCGTTGTCGATCTTCTCCACCTGCAGGATCTCGCGCACGCTCTGGCTGATCGACAGGTTGCCTGCCGAGAGCATGACCATGAAGCGGTCGCCCGGCTTCTCGTAAATGATCATCTTGCGGAACGTGCTGATCTGGTCCAGGCCCGCGCTGGTGCGCGAGTCGGAGAGGAACACGAGCCCGGCGTCGAGCCCGGCGTCGAGCCGGATGCCTACGCAATAGGTCATGGAGCGTCTTCGGGTTGGCCGCAGCGGGAGAGCGTAACAGGCTGCCCTGTGCGCGCCGCGCCACAGACTGGGGAAAGCACCAGGGGCGTGTGCGGCGTGACACGAGCTGTCGAACGCCTCCGCTGCGGCGCGCTGCGACCCCGGCTCACGTCAACGGCCGGGCCATCGCGATGCCTGGCGGCCCGGTGACGCGCCGCTTCACGCGCGCGCGCCGGTCACCCTAGATTGTTCGGCTGAACTTTCCAGGAGAGCCTCATGTTCCGAATGAACCCGATCGGCTGCGCCGTGGCCGTGTTGATCGCCAGCGGCCCGCTGTTCGCGCAAGAACAACGCGTGGAGATCACCGGCTCGGCGATCAAGCGCATCAACGCCGAGACCCCGGCGCCCGTGGAGATCGTGACGCGCGAACAGATCGCGCGCAGCGGCGCCACCACCATCAACGAGCTGATCAAGTCGCTGGCGGTGATCGACATCCTCGACACCGGCGAGCTGCAATCGAATTCCCCCGGCGGCTCGGGTACCGCGCGCGTGCGGCTGCGCGGCCTGGGCGACACGCAGACGCTGGTGCTCATCAACGGCCGCCGTGTGCCCAACAACCCGCTGCAAGACACCAGCGGCGCGGGTGCCGCGTTCAACGTGAACCAGATCCCGATCAGCGCCATCGACCGCGTGGAGATCCTGAAGGACGGCGGCTCGGCCCTGTACGGCGCCGACGCGGTGGCCGGCGTGGTGAACTTCATCCTGCGCAAGAACTACCAGGGCGTGAACCTGAAGGGCAGCTACGGTGTCTCGAGCCACAGCGACGCCGCCGAGAAGCAGGTCAGCCTCACCGCAGGCTGGGGCGACCTGGCGACGAACCGTTTCAACGTCCTCGCCTCGCTGGACGTCTTCAAGCGCGACCCGCTGTTGCGCAAGGACCGCGAGCTGTCGCGCAGTTCGGACTTCCGCCGCTTCGGCCCGGTGCCCAACGTCGCCAACCTCGACGGCCGCAGCGCCTTCGCGCCGCAGGGCAACATCCTCAACGCCAACGGCGCGCCCAGCGGGCAGACGGTGCAACCCTGCCCGCCGGAGAACTTCTCCGGTGGGGCCTGCCGCTACGACTTCAACGCTTCGCTGCTGACAGCCTACAACGCGGCCGACCGCGTCAGCGGACTAGTGAATGCGTCGCTGCAGATCACGCCGTCGATCACCGCTTTCGCGCGCGCGATCGGCTCGCGCAGCGAAGACCTGTTCGAGGCGCACCCGGTGCCCGACAACTTCGTGCTGCCCGATGGCCGCCGCTTCGGCGGGCGTTTTCTGCAAGGCGGCCCGCGCATCACGGCGCGCGACAGCGACTTCCTGAACCTCGAGGTCGGCGCCGAAGGCACGATCGGCGGGCTGGATGTGAAGCTCGGGCTGTCGCGCGGCAAGGCCGAAACCTCGAACCGCGACCGCAACTACTTCGAACGCACGTCGTTCAACCTGGCCACCAAGGGCGACCCGGCGCGCGGCATCGCGCCGACCATCGACGTGACGACAACCAGCAACGACCCGGCGCGCGTGGAGGCGCTGCGGGTCTCACCGGTGCGCCGCGGTGAATCGACGCTGGATCTGTTCGACGCCCAGGTGGCCGGTGACCTGTTCAGCCTGCCCGGCGGCCCGGTGCGCTATGCCGCGGGATTGAACCTGTGGAAGGAAGACCTCATCGACCAGCCCGGCCCGCTGCAGATCGCCGGCTCGATCGTCGGCAGCATCGCGCAAAGCGCGGTGGCCGCCGATCGTGATGCGCAGGCGCTGTACGCCGAGCTGCAGCTGCCGATCCTGAAGAACCTCGAAGGCCAGGTGGCGATCCGCTACGACAAGTACGACAGCGCCAGCCGATCGAGCCCGAAATTCGCGCTGAAGTGGGACGCGGCACCGGGCTTCGCATTGCGTGCTTCGTACGCCGAGTCGTTCAAGATGCCCACGCTGAAGCAGCTGTTCGCCAACGCCGGGCAAGGTGCGATCAACCTCACCGAAGAGCAGTGCCGCGGCGTCGGCTTGCCGCCGGGCTGCGCCAACATCTCGGCCTTCCGGCTCACCGGCTCCAACGCGCTGCTGCAGCCCGAGATCGGCAAGACCCACAACATCGGTGCGGTGCTGGAAGCCGGCGCGGCATCGCTGAGCGTGGACCTGTGGGAAGTGAAGAAGCGCGACAACATCACCACGCCCACGCTCGACCAGGCGATTCAGCAAGGCGCCTTCACCTTCGACCAGGCGACTGCGCGCTACTTCATCTTCCAGAACCTGCAAAACTTCGCCAGCAGCGAGAACAAGGGCGTGGACGTGGACGCGCAGCTGCGCCTGCGCGCCACCGCGATCGGCAACGTCACGCTGCGCGGCAACGTCACCTACTACACCAAGCAGCGCACCAAGATTCTGGCCACCGATCCCTGGGACGAGTTCAACGCGACCTACGCCACGCCACGCTGGCGCAGCGCGCTGACGCTGACCAGCGAGCTGGGCGCGTGGACGCTCACCGGCGTGCTGCGCGGCTGGGGCGGCTTCTACGACAGCATCCAGCCGACGCGCAGCCTGCTGCCGAACACGCGGCTCGTGCCGGGCTACGACGAGGTCGATGTCGGCGTGATCTGGGCCGGGCTGAAGAACTTGAAGCTCAGTGCTTCGGTGAAGAACCTGTTCGACCGCGTGCCGCCGTTCTCGGCCACCAACGCGACGAACAACAACTTCTCGCAGATGGGGTTTGCCGAGCTGTACACGAGCCGCGGGCGCTACTTCCAGGTCGGCGCCGAGTTGCAGTTCTGATCCGCCAAGCGATGCGTCGTTGCCACACCGGGGGTATGTCCCTGTGCGGCCGTGAGCGTCGCCGGCCGTCGCAACCGTCGCGCAGGTGCGCCGCTGCGACGCGGCGTGACGAGCGCCGTGGCCGCATCGCGCCGGCTCGCCTGGCTGCCATGCGCTGCTTCAAGGCCCCGGCTCAGCGATTCATAGATTGAGGTTTTCGTTTCGAGGAGATCGTTCCATGTGCCGTCACACCCCTTTGGCTTCCGCTGCGCTGGCCGCGCTGGCGGGCCTCGCCCTGCCGGTCGCTGCGCAGGAACAGCGCGTCGAGATCACCGGCTCGTCGATCAAGCGCATCGACGCCGAGACCGCACTGCCGGTGCAGATCGTGACCAGGGAGCAGATCGCACGCAGCGGCGCGGCCAGCACCGAGCAGCTGCTGCAGTCGATCGCCGCCGTGTCGTCGCAAGGCGCGATCAGCAATGCGATGGGCGCCGGCAACAGCACCTACGGCCTGTCGTCGATCTCGCTGCGCGGCCTCGGCGAAGACCGCACGCTGGTGCTCGTCAACGGGCGGCGCCTGGCGGCGTTCGCCGGCGGCAACGGCGCGTCGGTGAACATCAACGCCATCCCGCTGGCAGCCATCGAGCGCATCGAGGTGCTGAAGGACGGCGCCTCGGGCGTCTACGGCTCGGACGCCATCGCCGGTGTCGTCAACTTCGTGCTGACGAAGAATTTCAAGGGCTTCGAGATCGGGGCCACGCTCGGAAAACCCACGCGCAACGGCGGCGGCGAAGGCCAGAAGGCGCACATCGTCGCCGGCTTCGGCGATCTCTCGAAAGACCGCTTCAACGTCACGCTGTCGGCGTCGGTCGAAAAGGACAAACAACTCTTCGCGAAGGACCGCGAGTTCGCCAAGACCGGTAACGTGCTGCCGTTCTTCAGCGCCGCGGCCACCGGCCAGGGCAACATCGAAGGCGGCTACAACCTGGGCAACGGCCGCCCGTACGATCCGAACGCCGAGAACACCGTGGGCAACACCCCAGGGCGCAGGGCGGGCTTCGGCAACAGCCCCGGCACCGGTTTC
>JANNQO010000235.1:0-3591 GCA_031400795.1 Rubrivivax sp.
GCGCTCGAGCATGGCGCCGCGCTGCTGACTCGCGATGCACACTTTGCCCAGATCGATGGGCTGCGCTGCGGTCAGCGGCTGGAAGACTTTTTGCCTTGATGCGCTGACTCTTCAGAAAGTTCGGGGCAAGGCCCAAGGTCCTGGAGCGGCCACCGCGGCATGCACTTCGGGCCTGCCGGCCTCATGGACGATGCCGATCAGCGCGTTGTCGATTGGCGTGCAATTCTCGAAGGTCTTGCCGCTGGTGTTCTTGACGTATTCGCCGTTGATGAAGTTCAGAATGCCTTTCATGTCATCTCCTGCTGATCGAGTTCTGGATCGCCCGCGGTCAGGTACTGCCACATGCGTTCGAAGATGCCGCCGGCATCAGTGGCCCGAAGTGCGCACTCCGCCGGGGACAGGATGACCGACGACCCCTCGAGCCCGGCTGCCAGCACCGCAAGCTCGATGCGGGCCGCGTCTTCGAGGTACCACGTCAGCGAGACGACCTTTTCGAGCGAGTCGGCGGCAACGACCAGACCGTTGCCCCGCATCACCACCGCGTTGCGGTCGCCCATGGTGTCGATGACGGCCGAAGCCTTTTCGTCGTCGCGGACCAGTTGCGGGTCGTCCCACAGCGCCGCACCGGCGCCGAAGTAGGCGCCCATGCCGTGGCGCGGCTTGGGCGTGCGCCTGGTGGTGCCAAGCGCCATCAGCTGCGGCGGCATGGTGCGCGCGATGGCCCCTATTTCGGCACGACGGCGATAGATCTGCTGGTGCAGTCGCACTTCGCCGAGAACGCCTGCGGGCAGAGGCCTGTCGACAGGGACGACCACACCCGGTTCTTTGGGCGGAACGAGGCCCATTGGATAGGCGGCGCAGACCAGAAAGTTGCGCTCGTCCAGTCGCACGCTGCAGTGTCCATAGGCATGCGCCAAGCCGTGGCGGCCCAGCGCGCGCGCGGCGATGCGCAGCTTTCGCTGCAGGTCAGGCGCGGCCGTCATGACTGTGCCAATGTGGGATCTGGCAGGCCCAGCGTCGGTGCCTTGCGAAACTCGGCGATGTCCGGAACGGACCCCCACATGCAGAACGACTCGTTCGCGCGCGGGAATTGCCTCGGCTGGTAGCCGGCTTCCTCCTCGGGCTTGATCGAACGGACGCCAGTGGAGTATTCGAAGATCATGCCGTCCGGCCCCTCGAAGTACAGGAACATGGCGCCGGACGTGGGGTGCCGACCGGGCCCGAAGACGACTCGCACGCCCCTGTTCTGCAGCATGTACCAGGCGCGCATCAGGTCGTCGATGCTCTGCACCTGGTGGTTGACGTGTTGCACGCCGGCGCGGGTCGTCGGGAACAGCGCGACCTTGTGATGGACCTCGTCGATGCGCAGCAGCGCTGCCTCGCCGATGCGGTCGCTGACCCGGGCGCCAAGCACCTGCGTCCAGAAGCGTTCGTCTCGCGCCGCGTCGGTCGTGCACAGCCCGACGTGGCTGAAGCCGGTGATGCCGGCGTCGCGCGACGGGAAGTAGCGACGGCCGCTGTGATGCGGGCCGACCACCAGATCGATCTTGTTGCCCGTGGGATCGGTGAAGTGGATGAACGACTTGACGCGCCGCTGCTCGCACTCGTCGGGCGAACCGGCGCGAACTTCGATATTGGCGTTGTTCAGCTCGGCGGCTGCTGCCTCCAACTCGTCCGACGTGCGCAGCTCGAAGCCGACGGTGTGGTCGCTCGGATCACCCTCGAAGTAGACGAGCGTGTGGTCGCGGTTGTCACTGCGAAAGTACCGGCCACCTGCTTCGCTGCGTGCCAGCTCTAGCCCGAGCACGTCGCGTGCGTAGCCGTCCGCCGCATCGAGGTTGGCGGTGCCCAGGCGCACGTAGCGGATGTCGAGTAGATTGATCATGGCTGCTCCGTCAGCTCTGCGCGCGGGAGCCTTGGGCATCGCCCCGGCCCAGGAACGCTCCCTGTTCGACGAGACGACGCTGCAGTTCCTTGACGTCGATGTCCTGCACCGACTTGTCTTGGCGCGTCGCGAGCACCGCGGCAGTTCCGGCTGCCTGACCCATGACAAAGCAGCCGCCGGTCACGCGGGCGGCCGACTGGCCGTCGTGGGTCATCGACGCACAACGCCCGGCGACCAGCAGGTTGTCCACTCCGCCGGCGGTGCTGCGACGCGGCAGCATCATTCGATACGGCAGATGGTTGTAGCCACGTGACTCGGGGATGGGCTGCCACACCCACTTCACATCGCCGGCAACATGCATCTCGAGTGGCCAGCTGTTGACGCCGATCGTGTCGTCGAAGTCGACACAGCCGATCACGTCGTCGGCCGTCAGCATGTATTCGCCGCCGAGGCGACGCGTCTCGCGGATCCCGAGCTGCGGCGCAATCTCCAGCGCATAAGCGCCCTCGAATCCAGGCACTTTGGTGCGCAGGAAACGCAGGTAGTCGACGATCTGCCGCCGCCCTTCGAGCTCGCCCTCGGTAATCGAGCGCACGTCGGTCCCGTCGGTCGGCGTGCCGTCCTTGTTCTTGAGCTGGGTCACGTTGACCCGCCACTCATAGGCACGCTTCTGCGGCCGCACGATGGCGCCACGGCGCGGGAAGACGAACTCGTTGCTGGCCGTCGCATCGTCCATCAGCTTGGGGATCGTCTTCCAGGCCTCGCCGGCACGTTCGGCGTCGATGTTGCCGACGCGGAACATCAACGTGGGGTACAGCGTGTGGCCGTGCTCGTCACCGGTTTCAGTGGGCACGCCTGCCCAGTGAGCGATGTCGGCATCGCCTGAGCAATCGATGAAGCAGCGCCCGCGCACGGCCATGCGTCCGGACTTGGTTTCGAGCAACAGCGCGTCGATTTTCCCCTGCGCGCTCTTCACGACGCCGACTGCAAGAGCGTGGAACAACAGCTCGACGCCATCGGCGACCAGCACGGCGTCTGCCGCGCACTTGAACGCCGACATGTCGTAGGCCTGCGCGTGGACCTTGCCGAGGATGAGGTGCGGCTCGTTGAGGCCGTCGAGCCCTCGCATGCGTTCGAGCACGTCGTCAGTGATGCCGTGCACCACCTGCCGATGGGTGCCGAACACGTTGGCATGCAGGCCGCAGAAGTTGCTCACGCCGGCTGCCGTGCCCATGCCGCCCAGGAAGCCGTATCGCTCGGCCAGCAGCACGGTCGCGCCGTTGCGGGCCGCAGCGGCGGCCGCTGCGATGCCGGCCGGGCCGCCACCCAGCACGACCACATCGAACTCACCGTAGAGCGGCACGTCGCGCGCCGGTTCGGAAAGACTGGCAATCGAGCCTTTGATCATGTCGGTCTCCGTGGTTCAGTCGAGCGTGATGTTGTGCTTCTGGATCACAGGTTTCCAGCGCGCAACGTCGGCGGCCAGTACGCTGCGGAACTCGGCCATCGTGTTGCCCACCGGGTCCATGTACTGGAGATTCAGCTTCTCCTTGACCGCGGGCTCAGCCAGGATCTGCACCAGTTCGGCATGCAGTCGAGTGACGATCTGCGGCGGCGTCTTGGCCGGCACGACAAAACCGATCCAGGCGTCGGCCTGAATGTCCGGGACACCGCCTTCAGCCAAGGTCGGCAGTTCGGGCAGCAAT
>JANNQO010000236.1:0-5002 GCA_031400795.1 Rubrivivax sp.
GTCACCGGTGGTGCGCCGCCGCTGGACGGCTATCCCGATGCTGTGATGGCCGCGGCGCTGGCGGCATTGCGCGAGCGCCGCATCACCGTGCTGCAAGAGTCCTGCATGGCGATCGGCGCGGACCATCTCGAGTTGGCCAACGGCGCGCGGGTGGCATGCGACGCACCGATCGTCGCCACCGGCGGCAGCGCGCCGGCCTGGCTGGCAGGCAGCGGCCTGGCGCTGGACGCGCAGGGCCGCATCCGCACCGGCGCCACGCTGCAAAGCGTTTCGCACCCCGAAGTGCTGGCTTGTGGAGACGTTGCCGTGCGCGACGACGTGCAGCATCCGAAGAGCGGTGTCTACGCCGTGCGCGCCGGGCCGCCGCTGATGGCCACGTTGCGCGCGCTGGTCGGCGGTGTGACGCCGCCGCCGCCGTACACGCCGCCGCCGCGCACGCTGAACCTCATTTCCTGCGGCCAGCGCAGTGCCATCATGTCCTGGGGCAACTGGTCGGCCCGCGGACGCTGGGTTTGGTGGTGGAAAGACCGCATCGATCGCGCGTTCGTTGCGCGGTACGCCGCCGGCAGTGCGGCGCGATGAAGGCGTCGGAGACATTGACAACAACGGTTTCGGCCGGAACCAGCATCTTGCCCTTGCGGGCCCCTCCCCCATAGCTGTGGGGGTCGCAAAGTGGCCGCATTGGCAAGCAACTTGCTTTTGTCAGATGCCACTCCGCACAAATGAGGAAACGCCATGAGCCGATCGCTTTCGTCAATGGTTCGCACGGCCGCCGCCACCGCCGCATTGCTGGCCGCCGCGTCAAGCAGCTGGGCTGCACTGGTCTACCAGCACGACAACGGTGCCCGCGGCGGCACTGCCGGCTACTCTGCCGGCAACGATGCGATCGTTGGCAACTGGTTCGCCATCGACCCGAGCGGGCCGAGCATTTCATCCATCACGGTGCGCTGGGACATTGCACCAGGCGCGCCGGTGGTGCTGGGCATCTTCAGTGACCCGAACGGCGACGGGTCGCTCGCCGACGGCGCGCTGATCGGCTCCGTCACCGTGTCGCCGAGCGCAGGCGATATCGGCAGCTTCGTCACCTACGACATCGACGATGTCTTGCCAGGTGCCGGGTTCTTCGTCGGCGCCTACATCACGGGGGGCCCGGGCGGCCCATTTCCGATCGCGTTCGACACGTCCAGCGGCAACACGGCGCTGAACTTCTCGCGCGCAGTGCAGTTCCCGGGCACGTTCACCGACCTAGCCCAGGCTGCCGGGGCGTTCCCCGACTCGTTCTGGCACGTGCGCGCGAACGGCGTGCCCGAGCCGGCACCCCTCGCGCTGATCGGCCTGGCGCTGGCCGCATTGGCGCTCTTGCGCCGGCGCACCGCGAAGCCTCACTCCTGAGGTCGGAAGGCGACGAGGATCAGCGACGGCACTCGGCCGTCGATGTCCTTGGGCAGCGTGCCGGTGCGGTCGATGGCGCGCAGCACGGCCTCGTCCCATTCCTTGCTGCCGCTCGTCTTCACCAGGCGCCGCGCGACGATGGTGCCGCTGGGCGCGGCGCGCACCTCGACTTCGGCGGCGGGGTTGCCGGCCACGCTCTCGGTGAAGACGATGTTCGGCTTGATGTGGGCGATCAGCCGACCGGCATAACCGCGTGACGGCGCAGCGTCTTGCGCCGCGCTGCCACGCGCGCTGGGCGGCCCGCTGGCCCCGATCTGGCCCATCATGCGTTCGAGGTTCGCTTCGCGCTGCCGGGCCAGCAAGGCTTCGGCGGCCTTCTTCTCCTTGGCTTCTTTCGCTTCGCGCACGGCGCGCTCGTCCTGCGCTTTTTTCGCATCGCGCGCTTCGATGGCCTCGCGCTCCTTCTTCTCGCGCTCCTTGCGCCGCTCGCGCTCGATGGCGATCTGCGGATCGGGCGGCGCCGGCTCGGCCTTCACCGGCGGTGGTGCCTGGCGCGGTTCGGGCGCCGGCACAGGCGCCGGGGCCTCTTCGAGCTTCGGTGCCGCCTGCTGCGGCAGCACCGCCCAGAGTTCGGCGCTGACCGTCTCGGGCGCCTGGGCGCGCCAGTTCAGGCCCCAAACCAGCGCCGCGATCAGCCCGCCATGGGCGAGCAGCGCCAGCATCGCACCCGCGCGCAGCCCGCCGGGTGCCTGCGGCTGCAGCGGGTCGAGCGTGGCCGTGGTCATGAACGGCTCAATTCGCCTGCTTCACCGACAGGCCGACACGCGCCACGCGTTCTCTTTGCAGCAGCGCCATCACATCCATCACCGCTTCGTACTTCACCTGCTTGTCGGCGCTGATCACCACCGGCATCGTCGCATCGCCGCCTTGCGCCTGGCGCACCTGCGCGGCGAGTTGGCGCAGCGTGGTCGGCGCCGCTTCCTGGCCGTCCAGCCGCAGCTGCAGCTTCGCGTTGGCGCCGACGATGACCTCGATCACCTTCTGCGGCCGCTGCTGGCTCTTGCCCACACTGGGCAGGTCGACCAGGCCGGTGGTGATGAGCGGTGCGGTGACCATGAAGATGATCAAGAGCACCAGCATCACGTCGATGAACGGCACCATGTTGATCTCGTTCATCGCGGGGCGGCGGCGATGCCCGTGACGACCCATCAGCGCGGCCATCAGCGCACCCCGGCCGAGCCCGAGACGGCGCCGGCGGGTCCGCTCACGGGATGGCTGGCGTTGCGTTGCAGGATGTTGGAGAACTCTTCGATGAAGGTCTCCAGCTGCGTGGCGATGCGGTCGATGTCGCGCGCGAAGCGGTTGTAGGCCACCACCGCGGGGATCGCCGCGAAGAGGCCGATGGCGGTGGCCACCAGCGCTTCGGCGATGCCCGGTGCGACGGTGGCCAGCGTCACCTGCTGCAGGTTCGACAGCCCGACGAACGCATGCATGATGCCCCACACGGTGCCGAACAGGCCGACATAGGGCGACACCGAAGCCACCGAAGCGAGGAAGCTCAGGTTGCTTTCCACCACGTCGAGCTCACGCTGAAAGCTCACGCGCATCGCACGCCGCGCGCCGTCGAGTTGCGTGGCAGCGTCCAGGCGCTTCTCGCGCAGCTTCATGAACTCGCGCATGCCGCTGGCAAAGATGCGTTCCAGCGGCGCGGTGTCGCTCTTGGTGCCGGCGGCCTGGTGCAGCTCGTTCAGGTTGCGGCCGCTCCAGAACTCGCGTTCGAAAGCGTCGTTGCGCGAGCGCACGCGCTTCAAGCCGAAGACCTTGCCGAAGATCACCGTCCAGCTCGCCAGCGAGGTGAACATCAGCCCGGCCATCACGACCTGCACCACCAGGCTGGCGTTCACCACCAGCGAAAGAATCGACAGGTCGGGGCTCATGTGCGGGGCTTCTGGATGCGGGCGAACAGGGGCGCCGGGATGCGGCAGGGCTTGAAGCTGGTGCCGTCGACGCAGCCGATCCGAATACGGCCTTCGGCCAGAAGTTCATCGCCGCGGTGGGCTTGCTGGTCGATGACCATCGAGGCACGGCCCGCCTCGTGCAACTGCACGCTGACCACGAGCTGGTCGTCCAGCCGCGCCGGGCGCAGGTAGCGCAGCGAGGTCTCGGAGACGACGAAGATCGCGCCGGTTTCCTCGCGCAGCCGGTGCTGCGAAAAGCCCAGTGCGCGCAGCCACTCGGTGCGCGCGCGCTCGAAGAACTTCAGGTAGTTGGCATAGAACACCACACCGCCGGCGTCGGTGTCTTCCCAATACACGCGCAGGGTGTGGAGGTGGGTGGCGGTGGCGGCGAGAGTCATGCGCCACGGCATTATCCGGTGGCCTGGTGCATGGCCCCTGCGGCCTGTGCGGCCCCGTCAAGGCATCGCCTGCACGCGCCGGTACACCGGCCCCCACACCGGATGCCCGGCCTCGGAGCGGCCGAGCACGAACTGCGCGTCGGCCGCGCGAGCCGCGCGAAACGCTGCTTCGCATTCGGCCAGCCGCTCGCTGGTGCAGGTGATGAAGGCCAGCAGCTTGTGTGCGGTGGCGCGGTCGCGCGCGCTGCGCAATCCGCTCGTCAGCGCCAGGCGCGAGGCCGCTTCGGCGCTGCCGTACTGACCGTCGTCGTAGGCGCGCAGCGCGTCGTAGAGCGCGCGCTCGGCGGGGCGTTCGAGCAGCTCGGCCAGGCCGACCGGCGGTGGTGGGGGCGCGGCGTCTGGCACCGCGCACGCGGCCAACATCGACAGCAGTGCTGCCGCCACGCCGCGCCGAGGCGTCACGATCCGAAGCGATGCCGGATCACCACCGGGCGATCGGGCAGCACCTGCACGGTGGCGGTGTAGGGCGCAAAGTCGGCGTTGCGCACGGTGATCGTGTGCGTGCCTTCGGACAAACTGAGGCGGGTCACGGGCGGCGTGGTGCCTGCTGCGTTGCCGTCCACCTCCACCTGGCCCCAGGGGCTGATGGCCAACTGCAAAACACCGGTGGCCCTCGATGCTGGCGCGACTGCCGGCAGTGGCGTCGCGGCGCTGCTGCGGGTTTCGGTGCCGCTGCGCGCGGGGCGCGTGCGCAGCACTGCGACAGCGGGCTCGGGCGCGGCCGGCCGCTCGGCCGCGACGGGCCGCGTTTCGGCGCCACTCTTGGCCGCCGCCGCGGGCCCCGCGGCCAGTGGTGGCGCGGCCAGTGGCGGCGCGGCGGTGGTGGCGGTCGCCGGCCCCGCGTTCGACGAAATGGGTGCAGGCGCCGGTGTGATACCCGCTTTGGGAGCCAGGCCGAGCCAGGCCGCTAGGCCCAGCGCGGCTGCGCTCGCCAGCCACAGCGGCCGGGCCCGGCGCAGCGCTGCCGTGCCGCTTGCGGGCACGGGCGGCGGGCGCACCTGTTCCACGCTCCAGGCGCGCAGCGCTTGCGCCAGTTCGCTGGCCGACTGGAAGCGATCCAGCGGCGCCCGTGCCATGGCCTTCATGGCGATCGCCGACAGCGCCGGCGGCAGCTGCGGGTGCAGCTGATGCGGCGCCGCGACATCCGCTTGCAACACGGCCTCGGTGATGCGTTCGAGCGACTCGCCGTCGAAG
>JANNQO010000237.1:0-16486 GCA_031400795.1 Rubrivivax sp.
CAAGTCGGGCAAGAAGGTCGTCGTGATGATGTCGCGCAAGCCGATCTCGCCGGCACGGCGCAAGATGCTTGCCGACCAATTGGGCGGCGGCAGCACCAAGTACTACCCCGGCATCTGCAGCCTGGAGGCCGGCGCGACGACCTTCTTGCCCGACTTGGCCACCAGCGTGTGCATCGACTCGCCCTTGGCGACGAGCTTCAGCAGCGGCTTCAGCTTGGTGGTCAGCAGCTCGGGCGACTCTTCTTCGTCATCGTCGTCTTCGTCGTCGTCCTTTTTCGCCGCGGCCTTCTTCTCGGCTTCGGCCTTGGCCTTCTGCGCCTTGTCGTGCTCGGCCTTGGCCTTCGCGGCGTCGCGCAGCGCGGTTTCGGCGTCGCCCTGCACTTCGGCGAGGTACCTGGCGACCGGCGCGGCGGCGGCGACAGCCTTGTCTTTTTTCAGCTGCAAGGCGAGCTTGACCACTTCGCCGAGGACCTCGGCCTGCTCGTCGTGGTCGTCGTCGTCGATCCTTTTCAGTTTCTCCAGCGCCTTCCCGAGGCCGTTGTCCTTGACCTTGTTCTTCGCCGCGAGGTCCTTCCACGCGGCATCGCCGAGAAATTTGGATTTCAGCATCATCGACGCGCCCCTTGTCATCTGCGCCGGCAGTCTATGCCGCTACTGCGCGGCGGTGGCCCACGGACTAGGGATGGCGCTGGGCCCGGCCGTCGAGCAGTGCGGCCAGGCTGCGCCGCGCCAGCGCCTGGTGCTTGCGCACCCTCTGGACGGCATCGGCCTTGGGGTAGGGGGGCCTTCCTATCGGCCACAGAATGCGAGCGTGATGAAGCGCTCGGTGAAACCCGACCCCCGCGGCGATGCGCCCGACCGCGATGCCGCGCTGGCCCAGTACCGGCGGCGCGCGAGCGTCTACGATCTGGAGCTGGCCGCGTTCGAGCCGATTCGGCGCCGCGCGATTGCCGAACTCGAACTGCGGCCGGGCCAAACCGTGCTCGATGTCGGCTGCGGCACCGGCCTCTCCTTCGAGCCGATCGAATCGGCAATCGGCGTGAAAGGCCGGCTCATCGGCATCGAGCAGAGCCCAGACATGATGGAACGCGCGCGCCACCGCGTCAGCCGCATGGGCTGGCGCAACGTGACGCTGATCTGCGCACCTGTGGAAGAAGCGAAGATTGCGCAGGCCGCGGACGCCGCACTGCTGTTCTTCACGCACGATGTGCTGCGCTGTCCCGAGGCCGTCGATGTGATCGTCAAGCACCTGAAATCGCACGCTCGGCTGGTTGCGGCCGGGCTGAAATGGGCCCCCCTCTGGGCCTGGCCGGCGAATCTGTTCGTCTGGTCGGCGGCGCAGCATTCAGTGACCTCGATGGAAGGGCTCGATGCACCCTGGACCCCCCTGGTCGCGCGCACCGAAGGCCTGGACGTGCAAACCATGATGCTGGGCAGCATCTACATTGCCCGCGCGCGGATCGGCTGAGCCATTCGAGGTTCGGACTGCGGCCCGCCGGGGACCGATCCCGCCGCTTCGATCGTTCGCGCAGCCGAAGGCCGAGCGAGCCGGCCTTTCACGCGCAAGCCGGCAGGCGCTGGTGCGCGCCGTGCGCGCAAGGGCGCATCACCAACAATTCGACCGATCGAAACCAACCCACACCTGGAGACACCGCATGACCCACCGCCCTCTCGCACTGGCCCTGGTCCTGGCCTGCAGCCTCGGCGCCGCGTTGGCCCAACCCTGGCCCGGCAAAGCCGTGCGCATCGTCGTTCCGGCGCCCGCTGGCAGCTCGCTGGACATCATCGCGCGCACGCTCGGCGAGCAGCTCAAGGACCGCTGGAAACAGCCGGTGGTGGTCGAGAACAAGGCCGGTGCCGGCGGCATGCTGGGCATGGACGTGGTGGCCAAAGCGGCGCCCGACGGCCTGACGCTGGGCATCGGCTTCAACGGGCCGATCGCTTTCGGGCCGCACCTGTACAAGAAGATGCCCTACGCACCGGCCAAAGATCTGCTGCCGGTGGTGATGACGACCTCGCAGCCGAACGTGCTGGCAGTGCAAGCCGGCAACCCGGCCAACACCGTGCCCGAGTTCGTGGCCTGGGCGAAAGCGCAGGGCAACAAGCTGAGCTACGGGTCGGTGGGCAACGGCAGTTCGTCGCACCTGTCGATGGAGCTGTTTCAAAGCATCGCCGGCTTTCAGGCCGTGCATGTGCCGTACGCCGGCTCGCCGCTGGCCGGCACCTCGCTGGCCGCGGGCGAAACGCAGGCGCTGCTGACCGTTGCACCGGCCTTGCTGCCCTTGATTCAGGGCGGGCGCATCAAGCTGATCGCCGTGACCAGCGCGCAACGCCTCGATTCGATGAAGAACCTGCCGACGCTGGCCGAGTCGGGCTATCCCGGCTTCGAGGCACTCGCCTGGAACGGACTGTTCGCACCGGCCGGCACGCCGGCCGAACTGGTGAACCGCATCAACGCCGACGTCAACGCGGTGCTGAAGGACGCGGCCGTGCGCGCGGCCTTCGACAAGCAAGGCCTCGTGGTTGGGGGCGGGTCCGCAGCCGAGTTCAAGGCCTTCATCGACGAGGAGGGCCACAAGTGGGGCGCGATCATCAAGAAGGTCGGCATCACGCTCGACTGACGGAACCGATGTCCGGATCGGACCCACCCATCACGTCTATACCGATCGAGAAGCCCGCTTGTCGCGGGTGCCACCCCCCGACCGCGGGTTTCACCAAGGAGTCTCGATGACCACCACCGCCACCGCCCCCAAGGACGTGCTGTCCGACCGCAAGATCCAGGGGCTGCTCGACGACTTGGTCGAGGACACCGACGAGACGATCGTCACGGCCAAGGCGCTGCAGCGCAGCACGGCGATGCGGCAGTGTTCCAGCGCCGTGCTGTCGAACTACGGCCGCGCCATCGGCACGCTGGAGACGGCGTTCCAGAACAGCGAGTCCGAACGCGGCACCGTGCTGGCCGGCAAGGCCAAAGACCTGAAGAAATTCAAGGCGCTGCTGCAGATCGAGCTCGACGCGTTGACCAACCTGCAGGAGCAGAACGGCCGCTTCGAGGTGCTCGAGGATGCCGCCATCGGTGCCACCGTCGCGACGATCATCGCCGCGCTGGGCGCGTTTGTTGCGCCCGTCAGCGAAATGGGGCGGCTGCAGCGCGAGGTCGAGTCGATCCGCAGCAAGTTGCAGGCGGCGATCACGGCGGCACGCGATACCAAGGTCAAGGCAATCCTTGCCGCGGGCATGACCGCAACGGTGACGATCGTTGCGCCGCTGGGTCTGGTCGTGACGGCGACGGCCGTCGTGGGCAAGCTCGCGGCGGGCCCCATCATCGACGCGGTGCTGCAAGCGCGCGAGGACTCGACCGTCAAGGACGTCAAGGACGCGGCGGCCATGGCGACGCGGGCGGCGGTAGCCCTCGAAGCGCTGCCCAAGGCGTTCGGGCCTCTGACGGACATCGTCTCGGGCGTGGTGGACATCAGCGAGTGCTTCGCGGCGGAACGCGACAAGCAGGCGCTGTTCGATCAGCTGAAGAAGTTCATGGCCGACTTCAAGAAGGCCGCCGCCACCTACATAACGGCGACTGAGAAGCTCGCGGCGGGAGTGGCCGACGCGCAGGCAACGCTGGCGGACGCGATCGCGGCGGTGAAGGCGTTCAAGCCGGTGAAGGGCAGCTATCACGCGCTGCTGCGCATGATCTGAGGCGGCCCGGGCCTGCTTTCTGCAGACGGCGTCGAAGACAATGCCGGCGGCGGATACGCAATCAACCTGGGGAAACGCATGGGCAACGATGTGACCAAGGCCGACCTCGCGGCGGTGAACAAGCGCATCGACAGCGCCGCGAAAGCCTTCACCGCGCTGTCGAAGGAAGTCCAGGACAACCAGTCAGCATCGGTCGACACCGCCAACTTCACGATCAAGGCGGCCAAGGAATTCGACGCCCAGTTGGCGGCTACGCTTGGAAAACAAATTGCTGCGTTGGAAGCGCGGGTCGCAGCGCTGGAGAAGAAGTAGCCAGTATCCCGAGTTGGAAGTTCGTTGCGGGACTGGTACGGCATTGAGCTTTTCGAGACGGTGTGCTCCCGATGTATATACTGTCATCACAACACCCGGGAACACATCATGACCGTTGCCACGACCCGAATCTTCAAGAGCGGCAATTCGCTCGCCGTGCGCATCCCCAAGGACATGACACCCACCGAGATCCCCGTGGAAGCTCAGATCGAGTGGCGCAACGGCGTCTGGACCATCCGGCCGATCCATCGGCGAACGCTGGCCGGATTGATGGACCGCTTCAAGGCTTTCTCCCCGGCCTTCATGGCAGGGGGCCGTGAGTTCCACGAGCAGAAGGAACGCGACTGGCCCGGTGAACGCGATGCGGCGCCCGCGCCCGGCAAACGTCGCGCGCCCAAGCCCAAGAAGTGAGCCGGGAGGTTGCCTTGTGAGCGCCGTGCGCTACATGCTCGACACGAACATCTGCATCTACCTGATGCACCACGACGTGCCGCAGGTCATCGAGCGGTTCGCGCGCTGCGGCCTCGGCGACGTGGTGATGTCCGCCATCACGCTGGCCGAATTGCGCTTCGGCGCGCTGGCGTCGCCGCATCGCCCGCGTGACGATCGAGCGCTGGCGGGGCTGCTCGAAGACGTGCCCGCGCTGCCTTTCGACGACCAGGCCGCGGCGTCCTACGCCGCCGTGCGAGCGGCGCAGCGCGAGCGCCGTCGCGACGCGCTGGACCGTCTCATCGCCGCCCATGCCGTGGCGGCCGACTGCGTGCTCGTCACCAACAACGAAGCCGACTTCCGGAACTGCCCCGGGTTGCGAGTGGAAAACTGGGTGGCGAGCGCCGGCGGCTGAGCAGGCCGGTGCGCCAATCCGCAACGTGCCGTATGCGGCAGTGACATCCGTTCGTTACATCACGACGTGACCGCGGTCACATGCTCGGCGCTGCCCAGCGGGCAGGATAGGCCCGCTCAGGGAGACAACGATGCTTCGAAAGCCCCACAAGCTGCGCGCATTCGCCGCGCTGCCGATCGTGCTGGCCAGCGCATTTGCGGCAACGGGTTGCGGTGGCGGGGGCGGGGGTGGTTCCGCCGCCGCCAGCTTGCCGGCGCAGGTCACGCTCACGGCACCGGCACGCGCAGAACCGGGTGCGGAACTGGCGTTGAGTTCGAGCCTCGGGACCGGCAGCGACGGGTTGACGCTGAGCTGGGATTTCGGCGACGGCAGCACCAGCACCCAGGCGCAGCCGCGACACACCTATGCCGCGCCGGGCAGCTACGACCTGAGCTTGAGCGTGCGCAACGGCGCCGGCCAAATCGTGAGCGGACATACGCGGCTGCAAGTCGGCCGCTTCGGCATGGTGGCCGATCGGCTGTGCAGCGGCGACAACAGCAGCGGCTGGTGCTGGCAGGCGCCGCTGCCGGATGTGCAGTCGGCCCGCACGCTGCGCTTCTTCACGCCGCTGGTGGGCGTGGCGGCCGGCGAATCGGGCTGGTTCGAAATCACTGTCGACGGCGGCAAGACCTGGACGCGCAGGCCGCGCCAGGCCTTCGGCTTTGCCGACGTGGCCATGCTCGATGCCGACAACGGCTGGGCCTTGAGCACCGACTTCCAGGCCGTGCATCGCACGCGAGACGGTGGCCGCAGTTGGGAGCGCAAGCCGGTGGATCTGCGCGCGCTCGGCAACAACGCCGCACGCCTGTTGTTGCTGGGCGGCGAACGCTTGATGGTCACGGTTCCACCCGGCAATGGACTGTTCGAGGGCTTCATCACGCACGATGGCGCAGCGACCTGGTCTCTGGCACCCAATCCGACCACGGCCGTGTCGTCACTGGGCGCGTACTGGTCGGTGGTGGTGGTGCCCAGCCTGCGTGGCTTCCCACCCGACACCTACCGTTACGCTCGCTTCGCGGATTGGGGCGCGACGCCCACGCCCGTCGGCCCCTTGCCGGGGCGTTGCCGCGCGCCCGTGTTGCCGGTGGACGAGCAGCGCGTGTGGGCCGCATGCAGCGTTCCTGGGGGCCTCGGCGACGCGCTGACCCAGCAGCCGAGGATTTTCGGCAGCGACGACAGCGGCCGCAGCTGGCGCGAGTTGCAAGTGCAGATCCCGGCGTCCTCAGGCTATAGCTGGTCCTTCACCGACGTGGCGTTGGACGCGCACGGCGTGGGCTTTGGCGTGCTGAAGGACTTCACGCCCGCGTCGCCGCAGACCTACCTGCTGCGCGCGTCCGACGGGGCCACGGTGTGGCGGCCACTGCAGCTCCCGCCGGTGCTCGAAGCTTTCATCCTGCCGAGCAAGCCGGTGATCGACAGCGCCACGCTGTGGCTGGTGAGCGACCAGCAGAAGGCCTGGTTCAGTGACGACGGCGGTCTGCAATGGCGGCCGATCGACAACGCCGCCGAGAGCGCGAGGCCGCAGACCTTCACCCGCGACGCCGGTAGCGGCTGGCTGGCCGAGTATTACGAGTCGCGCTACGACTCGTCGGGAGGCCTCGCGGGCGGCCCGGACGTGGCGCGTACGTACCGCAGCACCAACGGTGGCCAGACTTGGTACCGCGTGCCGGGCGGCCGAGGCAGCGAACCTTTTCTCAGCGTGATGAGTCTGTGGTTCCTTGACGCCCGGCGCGGCCTGGCGCTGATCCACGATGGCAGCCTGCGCGTCACCAACGACGGGGGTCGAACCTGGTCTCGACGCGCCGGCGACAGCCTCTCCCGCAACCGATTCGGCAACACCGGTTCGCTTCAGTTCACGAGTTCGGGCACCGGCTGGTTCATCAACATCGACGAGTTGAAGACCTCCACCGACGCGGGCCTCACCTGGGCGCGCGCGACGGTCCCGGACGAGATGGATGCGGTGGTCGACGTGCAGTTCGTCAACCCCCTGCGCGGCTGGGCAGTGACCAAAGACGGCCAGTTCTTCAGCACCTCCGACGGCGGCCAGCGCTGGGTGGCCAACGCCCAACCCGCCGGCGCGACGCGGCTCGTGCGCCGCGTACGCTTCTTCGACGAGCGCATCGGAGTGCTGGTGGCCAGCGAAGGCGACATCGACACCTCGGTGTGGCACACCGGCGACGGCGGCCGGACCTGGCGCGCCACGAACTTCAACCGGGGTGGCGGCGGCATCATGTCGCAGCTGGTCTATGCCGATGCGGCGAACGTCTGGATGAGCGGCACGCACGTCGTCGGGGAGTCGCTGTGGCGCAGCGGGGATGGCGGCGCGACCTGGCAGCCGGTGAAGCCGCCGCTGGAAGCGAGTGTCGAAGCGGTTCACTTTGTCGATGCCCAGCGCGGCTGGGTGATCACGGCCGGCGCGATGTTCGCCACCATCGACGCCGGCGCCACCTGGAGCGCGCAAGCCCCGCGCGACATCACGGTCTCGCTGCGCTCGATGTTCTGGCTCGATGCGCAGACCGGCTGGCTGGGCGGCGACGCGGCGGCGATCCTGGCCACCGCTACCGGCGGCCGCTAACTTTTCATCCAACCTACCAGCCGCTCGCCGATGTCCCCGGCGCCACCGCTGCCGCCCCGGCGCCGCGCCACGCCGCCGGCCCCGGCGGGCCGCGCGCGGTGGCGCAGCAGCGAGTTCTTCGGCCAGCGCATCGAGATCGAGCATGGCGGCGCGATCTACCGCCTTCGCCGCACCTCGCAAGGCGAGCTGATCCTCACGAAGTAGCGCCGCAGATGCGCACGTGCGGTGACGACCGCGCCCAGCAGCCGCCGCTGCAATTTGAACAACGCGCCAGCCAAGGCCGTGCTAGAACGGACCTATGGGCAACATGGATCGCCGGGAGCTTCTGATCGGTGTCGCTGCGTTCCAGACAACGTCGCGCGTCTGTCATGCACAGCCTGCGGTCAAGCTGCGGCGCATTGGCTTCTTGGCGCTGGACACGGCTGACTCCGAGGCGGGGCAGTTGGCGCAAACGGTGTTTCCCGAGGCGCTCAAGCGGCTTGGCTACACCGAGCGAGGCAACCTCGTCATCGAATGGCGCTGGGCGGATGGGAAGGCCGTCGATCTGCCCGAGCTCGTCGCAGAGCTGGTGCGCGGCAATGTCGAGATCATCGTCGCTCGCAACAGCGCCCCCATTCAAGCCGCGATGAAGGCGACCCAGACCATTCCCATCGTGATGCTCAATGGAAATTTTCCGGTCGAATCCGGGCTGGTCAAGAGCCTCGCACGCCCGGGTGGAAATGTCACCGGCACTTCCTATTGGGCATCGGCCGCCTCCAGCGCGAGTGGCAGCGGCCACCACCGACAAGCCCGCACCACGTCGCCGATCACCAGCAGCGCGGGGCTTGCCAACTGCTCGTGTTCGACCGTGTCGGCGAGCGCGACGAGTGTCGTGACCGCGTGGCGTTGCTGCGGCGTGTGCGCGGCGCTGACCACCGCCACCGGCGTGGCGCTGCAAAGGCCGCCATCGATCAACGCGGAGACGATGGCCTCGACCCGCGCCACGCCCATGTAGACCACCAGCGTGAGCCCCGACCGTGCCAGCGCCGCCCAGTCGGACCCGCGGCCACCGTCCTTGGCATGGCCGGTGACCAAGGCCACGCCGCTGGCGAAGCGCCGGTCGGTGACCGGGATGCCGATCGACGCCGGCCCGGCGATGCCGGCGGTGAGACCGCTGATCACCTCGACCGTTAACCCGGCCGCGCGCAAGGCGTCGCACTCTTCGCCGCCGCGGCCGAAGACGAAGGGGTCGCCGCCTTTGATGCGCACGACGCGCTCGCCGCTGTTCGCCTCGCGGATCATCAATTGATGGATGAAGGCTTGCGGCGTGCTGGCGCAGCCGCCTCTTTTGCCGACGTGGATGATCCGAGCGTTCGGCGGCAGGTGTTCGAGCACGCCGGGATGCACCAGATCGTCGACCAATGCGACGCTTGCCCGCTGCAAGGCTTTCACCGCCTTGATGGTCAGCAGCTCGGGGTCGCCGGGGCCGGCGCCGATCAAGGTCACGGTCGAAGTCATGCCGGCTCTGCCACCGCAGCATGCCGCTGCACGAGGGTCTTCACGGCGGGCAGGCAGGAGCCGCATTCCGTGCCGCAGCGCAGGGTCTTCTGCACCTGTCGCAGCCGCTCGTCGGGATGGCCTGTGCAGGTCTGCAAAGTGGCCACGATGCGCGCTTCGCTGACATCGTGGCAGCTGCACACCTGCGGGCTGCGCGGCGCCGCGGCCTGCGGGGCGCTGGCACTCGCCGCCAGCAGCGCGCGGCCGAAGGCAGCGGCCGGCAGGCCTTGCTGCAGCAGATCGAGCACCCAGCCTTGGGCCTGCGCATCGCCGGCCAGCAGAAAGGCTTGCAGCGCGCCGTCGTCCGAGAGGAGCATCGCGCGGCGCTGGCCGGCGCGGGCATCGGCGTAGCGCAGCACGGCGCCTTCGTGCAGGCCGAGCGCGGCTTCGATCGGTGTCAGCGCGTCGGGCAGTGGCGCGGCTGATGCGGCCCGGAACAACAGGCCGATCCGCTCCGGCTCACGCCCGAACGGCACGCAGCTCGCGTAGCCCGCGCTGCCGAACGCGGCAAACCGTTCGCGCAGCAACTCTCGCTGGTCGAACCACGCCGATGCCGGCAGCCAGGCCGCGCCCACCACCTGCCATGGCAGCACGGCGCGCTCGATGCGCACGGCGGCGTGTTTCAGCTCGGGCTGTTTGGATTGCGGGCAGGCGTTCGGCGGCATCAGCGCGTTCACGCCCAAGCCGCCCAGGTACTCGCTGCCCCAGTGCATCGCGATGAAGGCCTGCGCCGGCGGCACGGCCTCGTCAGCTTGCACCGGCAGCACGATCGAGCCACGGCGCGAGTGCACGCGCACCAGCTCGCCGGCGCGCCAGTGGCGACGTTCGAGTTCTTGAGGGTGCATCTGCACACAAGGTTCGGGGCTGTGCGCGAAGAGCCGGCCGACCAGGCCGCTGCGGCTCATGCCATGCCACTGGTCGCGCAGCCGGCCGGTGCTCAGCGACACCGGGTAGGCCGCACTGCGCGGCTCGGCAGGTGCCTTCCAGGCCGGGGCGTGGAAGCGGGCGCGGCCGTCGGCGGTTTCGAAGCGGTGGTCCTCGTACAGACGCTGGCGGCCTTCGGCTTCGCCTTCGCGGCAAGGCCATTGCTGCGGCACTGCGTCGAGCATCGGGTAGTTCAGGCCGGTGATGTCCAGATCGCGGCCACGGGTGGCCTCGCGGTGCTCGTTCCACACCGCCTCGGCATCGGCGTAGGCGAACAGGGACGCCGCGCGACCCCAGCGCGCCTCGATGCGCTGCGCGACATCTCGAGCGATGACCCAGTCATGTCGGGCGTTACCCAGCGGTGGCACCGCAGCGCGCACGCGCGTGATGCGGCGCTCGCTGTTCGTCACGGTGCCTTCTTTTTCGCCCCAGCCGGTAGCCGGCAGCAGCAGGTCGGCATAGGCCGCAGTGGCGGTGGCGCGATACGCCTCCTGCAGGATCACGAACTCGGCACGTTCGAGCGCGCGCCGCACCATCGCCTGGTCGGGCAGCGATTGCGCCGGATTCGTGCAGACGATCCACAGCGCCTTGATCTGGCCGTCGGCGGCGGCGGCCTGGAACATCTCCACCGCGGCTTTGCCGGGGCGCGCGGGCAGCTCGGGCACGCCCCACAGCTTGGCCGCCTCGGCGCGGTGCTCGGTGTTGGCCACGTCGCGGTGGCCGGGCAGCAGGTTCGCCAGGCCGCCCACCTCGCGCCCACCCATCGCGTTGGGCTGGCCGGTGAGCGAGAACGGGCCGGCGCCTGGCTTGCCGATCTGGCCGGTGGCCAAGTGCAGGTTGATCAGCGTGGTGTTCTTGTCGGTGCCGCTGGTGCTCTGGTTCAGGCCTTGGCAGTAGAGCGACAGCGTCGGGGTGTGCGATCCGAACCAGCGCGCCGCCGTCACGATGTCTTCGGCCTTCAAGCCGCACACCTTGGCCGCATGCGCAGGCGTGAACTCGCGCACGCGGTCACGCAGCGCTTCGAAACCGCTCGTGTGCGCGGCGATGAAGGCGCGGTCGACCAGGTCTTCCCACAGCAGCACATGCAGCATCGCGTGGTGCAGCACCACGTCGGTGCCGGGCAGCAGCTGCAAGTGCAGGTCGGCCATCGCCGCCGTCTCGGTGCGGCGCGGGTCGGCAACGATGACTTTCAGCGACGGATTCGCGGCCTTCGCGTCTTCGAGCCGGCGGTACAGCACCGGGTGCGCCCAGGCCATGTGGCTGCCGGTGATGAAGATCGTGCGCGCCAGGCCGATGTCTTCGTAGTTGCACGGCGGCGCGTCGGCACCCAGGCTGGCCTTGTAGCCGGCCACCGCGCTGCTCATGCACAGCCGCGAATTTGTGTCGACGTTGTTGGTGCCGATGAGGCCTTTGCCGAGCTTGTTGAAGACCTGGTAGTCCTCGGTGAGCAACTGGCCGGAGAGGTACAGGCCGATCGCGTCGGCGCCGTCGCGCTCGACGATGGCGGCCAGCCTCGACGCCGCTTCATCCAGCGCAACGTTCCACTCGACCGACTGCAACGCGCCACCGCGTTGGGCGCGCCGCATCGGTTGTTGCAGCCGCGCTTGTTGCTGCACCAGCGGCGCTGCGGTGAGGTGCAGCGTGCTGCCCTTGCTGCACAGCCGGCCGAAGTTGGCTGGATGCTCGGGGTCGCCGCGCACGCCGGTGATCTGCGCGCCAGCGCTTTCGATGATCACGCCACAGCCGACGCCGCAGTAGGGGCAGGTGGAGCGTGTCTCCGTCACGCCGCGGCCTTCTCGGGTTCCACCGCCACCGTGCGCAGCTCGTTCGCGTCCAGGCTCACGAGACCGCCTTGGACCTTCACCGCGAAGCGCTGCGTGCAGCCGCTGTCGGGCGCTTGCGCGCAGCCGTCGGCCAGGCCGATGGTCCAGTTATGCAGCGGGCAGGCCACGCTCGTGCCGAACACGATGCCTTGCGAGAGCGGGCCGCCCTTGTGCGGGCAGCGGTCGAGCAGCGCGAAGACCTGGTCGTCGGCGGCGCGGAACACCGCCACCTGCGTGCCTTGTTCACGCACCACGCGGCGTGCGCCGAGCTTGGGAATGTCGTCGACGCGGCAGATGATGGTCCATTCAGTCATGCCGCTGTCTCCTCCATCTTCGGCGCCACCGGCGCGAACTGCCGCAGATCGACCTGCGCCTTCTCGAACTCGAACCAGGGATCCGGCTCGCCGTCCAGGCTGAACTGCAGCTTCTCCCACAGCGCCTTGCGCCCGGCAGCGTCGTCGACGATCTTCTTCTTCACGTGGGCGAGGCCGGCGCGCGAGACGTAGTGCACCGTGCGTTCGAGGTACCAGCCCTCTTCGCGGTACAGCTGCAGGAAGGCACCGCTGTACTCCAGCACATCCTCTGGCGTCTTCACTTTCACCAGGAACTGCGCTACCTCGGTCTTGATGCCGCCGTTGCCGGCGACGTAGATCTCCCAGCCCGAATCGACGCCGATCACGCCCACGTCCTTGATGCCGGCCTCGGCGCAGTTGCGCGGGCAGCCGCTGACCGCGAGCTTGACCTTGTGCGGCGCGTACATGCGCCACAGCGCGCGCTCCAGGTCCTTGCCCATCTGCGTGCTGTCCTGCGTGCCGAAACGGCACCACTGGCTGCCCACGCAGGTCTTCACCGTGCGCAGGGCCTTCGCGTAGGCGTGTCCCGAAGGCATGCCGATGTCGGCCCACACCGCGGGCAGGTCTTCCTTCTTGATGCCGAGCAGGTCGATGCGCTGGCCGCCGGTGACCTTGACGGTGGGGATCTTGAACTTGTCCACCGCGTTGGCGATGCGGCGCAGTTCGTCGGCGGTGGTCTCGCCGCCCCACATGCGCGGGATCACGCTGTAGGTGCCGTCCTTCTGGATGTTGGCATGGCTGCGCTCGTTGATGAAGCGGCTCTGCGGGTCGTCCTTGGCCTCTTTCGGCCAGGTGGACAGCAGGTAGTAGTTGATCGCCGGGCGGCAGCTGGCGCAGCCGTTGGGCGAGCGCCACTCCATGCCGCTGTAGACCTCGACGATGGTCAGCCAGTGTTCGGCGCGGATCGCGTCGCGCACCTCCTGGTGGCTGTGCTCGGTGCAGCCGCACATCGCCTTTTTCGTCGGCGCGGCCGAGTAGTCGCCGCCGGCCGTGAACATCAAGAGCTGTTCGACCAGCCCGGTGCACGAGCCGCACGAGGCGCTGGCCTTGGTGTGCTTGCGCACCTCGTCGAGCGTGAACAGGCCCTTGTCCTTGATCGCCTTGCAGATGCGGCCCTTGTTGACGCCGTTGCAGCCGCAGACCTCGTCGCTGTCCTGCATCGCCGCGGCCCGGCTCACGCCCTGGTGGCCGACGTCGCCGATGTTCGATTCGCCGAACATCAGCTTGTCGCGGATGTCGGCCACCTTGCGGCCCTCGCGCATCAGCTTGAAGTACCAGCTGCCGTCGACCGTGTCGCCGTACAGGCACGCGCCCACGAGCTTGTCGTTCTGGATCACCAGCTTCTTGTAGACGCCGCCGAAGGGGTCGTTGAGCACGATCTCCTCGGTGTTCTCGCCGCCGCTGAAGTTGCCCGCCGAAAAGAGGTCGATGCCGGTCACCTTCAGCTTGGTGCTGGTCGTGCTGCCGGTGTAGCGGCCGATGCCGAACTCGGCCAGGTGCGTGGCGCAGACCTTGCCCTGCTCGAACAGCGGCGCCACCAAGCCGTAGGCGATGCCGCGGTGCGCGGCGCATTCGCCCACCGCGTAGATGCGCGGATCGGTGATCGTCTGCAGCGTGTCGTTGACGACGATGCCGCGGTTGCAGTGCAGCCCGGCGGCCTCGGCCAGCGCGGTGTTCGGGCGGATGCCGGCCGACATCACGACCAGGTCGGTGGCGACCTCGGTGCCGTCCTTGAAGCGCACGCACCCGACGCGCGCTTGCCGCTCGCCGTCTGCGCGTCCGCCGTTGCTCGCGATCAGCGCCTCGGTCTGTGCGCCGATCAGGAACTTGATGCCGCGCGCTTCGAGCGACCGTTGCAGCAGCCGGCCCGCGGTGTGATCGAGCTGGCGCTCCATCAGCCAGGGCATGATGTGCACGACGGTCACGTCCATGCCACGCGCCTTCAGGCCGTTGGCGGCTTCCAGCCCGAGCAGGCCGCCGCCGATGACCACCGCGCGCGGGTAGCGCGCTGCGGCGTCGATCATCGCCTGCGTGTCGGCGATGTCGCGGTAGCTGATCACGCCCGGCAGGTCCTTGCCCGGGATCGGCGGGATGAAAGGGTTGGAGCCGGTGGCCAGCAGCAGCCGGTCGTAGGCCGCTTCGGTGCCGTCTTCGGCGATCACGAGGCGCTTGACGCGGTCGATCTTCGCGACCCGCTTCCCCAGGTGCAGCGTGACACCGTTCTCGGCGTACCACGACAGCGGATTGAGGATGATCTGATCGATCGTCTGCTCGCCGGCCAGCACCGGCGACAGCAGGATGCGGTTGTAGTTGGGGTGCGGCTCGGCGCCGAACACCGTCACCTGGTAGAGATCGGGCGCGATCTTCAGCAGCTCTTCGAGCGCGCGGATGCCGGCCATGCCGTTGCCGATCACCACCAGCTTCATCTTCTTCATCGCAGGATCCTTCAGAAGTACCAGCCGATGACCGCCACCACGTGGCCATCTCGGAGCACCGGCAGTGCGGCCAGCGCGGCCTCTTCGCCGACGCGCGGCACGGCGTCGGTCCACACCGCGCCGATCAGCCCCTCGCCGGGCGCGATGCCATTGGCCGACGCGCCGGGCTTCAGCTCGCCGTCGGTCTCGCAGAAGCCTTCGGCCAGCTGCAGCCTCGCGCCGTCGGCAGACGGCTGCCAGATCTCCAGCCGGCGCACGATCGGCGTGGCCAGCGCGGAGAGGAACGCGAGCACGAACGTGGCCAGCGCTATCCCCCCGAGGGAGATCGAGCGCCTTGAGAACGGCTCGGCAGCGCTCATCTCAAGCCGCCCTCTCGACGTGCTGGTGCCGCGTGTAGAGGAAGTCGACGACCTCCTTGCGGTATTGCACGTAGTGGCGGTCCTCGACCAGCTCGACGCGGTTGCGCGGGCGTGGCAGGTCCACGCGCAGCACCTCGCCGATGGTCGCCGCGGGCCCGTTGGTCATCATCACGATGCGGTCGGACAGCAGCACCGCTTCGTCGATGTCGTGCGTGACCATCATCACCGTTGCGCCCTCTTTGCCGTCGGACCTGGCGACGATCTTCATCAACTCGTCCTGCAGCCGCGCGCGCGTCAGCGCGTCCAGCGCTCCGAAAGGCTCGTCCATCAGCAGCATCTTGGGCTCCATCGCCAGCGCCCGCGCGATGCCCACGCGCTGCTTCATGCCGCCGGAGATTTCGTGCGGGCGCTTGGCCACCGCGTGGCCCATGCCCACCAGCTCCAACGCGGCCAGCGAACGCTGGCGCAGCTGCGCCTTGCCTTCCTGGTCGCCGAAGACGCGCTCCACCGCGAGATGGACGTTGTCCAGGCAGCTCAGCCAGGGCAGCAGCGAGTGGTTCTGGAACACCACGCCGCGGTCCGGGCCCGGGCCCTTCAGTTCGCGGTCGTCCAGCAGCAGCAGACCGCTGGTGGGCGTGGTCAGACCGGCGACGAGGTTCAGCAGCGTGCTCTTGCCGCAGCCCGAGTGCCCGATCAGTGCGACGAACTCGCCGCGCTGCACGTCCAGCGAGATGTCGCGCAGCGCGACGAACGGCCCGCGGCGGGTGGTGAAGGTCATACCCACGTTGCTGATCTGCAGCATGGGTTTTTCGAGTCGGGTCATGTCAGCCCCTCGTCCGACGGGTACGTCGGCCGATCCCCCGAGGGGATGCGGGCCGGCTTGGGAGCGGCCCGGCGCTCGGCCCGCTTGTTACTCACCGATCGAGTCATTTCGTCGGCTCCTCAGGCGTACTCGAAGCGGCGCGCCAGCGAGGTCAGCAGCCACTCGAGCAGCAGACCGACGATGCCGATGACGAAGATGGCGATGATGATGTGCGCCACGTTCAGGTTGTTCCACTCGTCCCAGACCCAGAAGCCGATGCCCACGCCGCCGGTCAGCATCTCGGCGGCGACGATCACCAGCCAGGCCGTGCCCACGCTCAGGCGCACGCCGGTCAGCAGGTACGGCATCACCGAGGGCAGCAGGATGCGCGTGGCGATCTTCCATTCGCTGAGCTTCAGCACCCGGGCCACGTTGAGATAGTCCTGCGGCACCTTCTGCACACCGACCGCGGTGTTGATCACCATCGGCCAGATGCTGCAGATGAAGATGGTCCAGATCGCCGCCGGGTTGGCGGCCTTGAAGACCAGCAGGCCGATCGGCAGCCAGGCCAGCGGCGACACCGGTTTCAACAGGCTGATGAGCGGCGAGATCATGCGGTTCAGCGTCGCGAAGCGGCCGATCACGAAGCCCAGCGGGATGCCGACCAGCGCCGCCAGGCCGAAACCCAGGCCGACCCGTTCCAGCGAGAACAGCACGTTCCAGCCGATGCCTTGGTCGTTGGGGCCGTTGCGGTAGAAGGGGTCGGCAAACAGCTTCCAGGCGGCGTC
>JANNQO010000238.1:0-21469 GCA_031400795.1 Rubrivivax sp.
ATGGCAAAAAGCAAATTCGAACGCAACAAGCCGCACGTCAACGTGGGCACCATCGGCCACGTCGATCATGGCAAGACCACGCTGACGGCGGCGCTGACCTCGGTGCTGGCGGCCAAGTTCGGCGGCGAGGTCAAGGCCTACGACCAGATCGACGCGGCGCCCGAAGAGAAGGCCCGCGGCATCACCATCAACACCGCGCACGTCGAGTACCAGACCGCCAAGCGCCACTACGCGCACGTGGACTGCCCCGGCCACGCCGACTACTTCAAGAACATGATCACCGGTGCGGCGCAAATGGACGGCGCCATCCTGGTCGTCAGCGCTGCCGACGGCCCCATGCCGCAAACCCGCGAGCACATCCTCTTGGCCCGCCAGGTCGGCGTGCCCTACATCATCGTCTTCATGAACAAGTGCGACATGGTCGACGACGCCGAGCTGCTGGAGCTCGTCGAGATGGAAGTGCGCGAACTGCTCTCCAAGTACGACTTCCCCGGTGACGACACCCCGATCATCAAGGGCAGCGCCAAGATGGCCATGGAAGGCGACAAGGGCGACATGGGCGAACAAGCCATCATGCGACTGGCCGACGCGCTGGACAGCTACATCCCGCAGCCCGAGCGCGCGATTGACGGCACCTTCCTGATGCCGGTGGAAGACGTCTTCAGCATCTCCGGGCGCGGCACGGTGGTCACCGGCCGGGTCGAGCGTGGTGTCGTCAAGGTCGGCGAAGAAATCGAGATCGTCGGCATTGCGGCCACGCAAAAGACCACCTGCACCGGCGTGGAGATGTTCAGAAAGCTCCTGGACCAAGGCCAGGCCGGCGACAACGTGGGCATCCTGCTGCGCGGCACCAAGCGCGAAGAAGTGCAGCGCGGCCAAGTGCTGTGCAAGCCCGGCAGCGTCAAGCCGCACACGCACTTCACGGCCGAGATCTATGTCCTCTCAAAGGAAGAAGGCGGGCGCCACACGCCGTTCTTCAACAACTACCGGCCGCAGTTCTACTTCCGCACCACCGACGTGACGGGGGCGGTGGAGTTGCCCAAGGACAAGGAGATGGTGATGCCGGGCGACAACGTCAGCATCACCGTCAAGCTGATCAACCCGATCGCGATGGAAGAGGGTCTGCGCTTTGCGATCCGCGAGGGCGGCCGCACCGTCGGCGCGGGTGTCGTGGCCAAGATCATCGAGTGACTTTCCGCAGGGGCATAGCTCAACTGGCAGAGCGTCGGTCTCCAAAACCGAAGGTCGGGGGTTCGATCCCCTCTGCCCCTGCCACCCACCCCGGGTGGTTCGCTTTTTCTTGAACGTATTTCATGTCTACACCCGCTCCCATCGAGACCATTTCCACTGGCGCCGACAAGGCCAAGCTGGCCGGCGCTGCCGTGCTGCTGGTCGGCGCCATCGTGGTCTTCTACGCGATGGGCAAACAAGACCTGTGGCTGCGCGTGGTCGCGCTGCTTGTCTTGATTGCCGCGGCGGTGGCGGTGTTCTTCACGTCTGAACCCGGCAAGCAGCTCATCGCCTTCGGCCGCGACTCGATCAAGGAAGCGAAGAAGGTGGTCTGGCCCACGCGCAAGGAAGCCACGCAGATGACAGGCTACGTGTTCGCCTTCGTATTCGTCATGGCGCTGTTCCTGTGGCTCACCGACAAGACGCTCGAGTGGACGCTGTACGACCTGATCCTGGGCTGGAGGCGTTGAGGACAACCCCATGACCGACATTACCCTCCCGACCCCAGACGCTGCCACGACGGTGGCCATGAGTGCGGCCCCGGCCTCCAACAAGCGCTGGTACATCGTGCACGCGTACTCCGGCATGGAGAAGGCCGTCGAGCGCAACCTGCGCGAGCGCATCGACCGCGCCGGCATGCAGGACAAGTTCGGCCGCATCCTCGTGCCCACCGAAGAGGTGGTCGAGCTGAAGAACGGCAAGAAGGCCGTCACCGAGCGCCGCATCTACCCTGGCTACGTTCTCGTGGAGATGGAGATGGCCGACGAGAGCTGGCACTTGGTCAAGCACACCAGCAAAGTGACCGGCTTCATCGGTGGTGCACGCAACCGGCCGGCGCCGATCCCCGAGACCGAGGTGGCGCGCATCATGAGCCAGATGCAAGAGGGCGTGGATAAGCCCAAGCCGAAGGTCGAATGGACCGTCGGTGAGCTGGTGCGAGTCAAAGAAGGCCCGTTCACCGACTTCAATGGCGCCGTCGAAGAAGTCAACTACGAGAAGAGCAAGGTCAAGGTCTCGGTGACGATCTTCGGCCGCGCCACCGGTGTGGAGCTGGACTTCGCGCAGGTCGAGAAGGTCTGAGTCACCAGCAGGCGCGCCGCCGCGACCCCGGCGCGCCTTGATTCCCCAAGGGTCGATCAACGAGGAGCCCGTGCCGGTCGCGGGCGTTTGAACTCGAAGTAGGAGCCATTCATGGCCAAGAAAATCGTCGGCTTCATCAAGCTGCAAGTGCCGGCCGGCAAGGCGAACCCCTCGCCGCCGATCGGCCCGGCCCTGGGCCAGCGCGGCCTGAACATCATGGAGTTCTGTAAGGCGTTCAACGCGCAGACGCAGAGTTACGAACCGGGCCTGAAGCTGCCCGTGGTGATCACAGCCTTCGCCGACAAGTCGTTCACCTTCATCCTCAAGTCACCGCCGGCGACCGTGCTCTTGAAGAAGGCCGCGAAGATCGAGAAGGGCTCCGGCAAGCCGCACCTGGACAAGGTGGGAACGGTTACTCGCGCCCAACTCGAAGAGATCGCCAAGATGAAGATCAAGGACCTCACCGCCGCCGACATGGACGCCGCGGTGAAGACCATTGCCGGCTCGGCCCGCTCGATGGGCTTGACGGTGGAAGGAGTCTGACCATGGCCCAGCTCACCAAGAAAGCCAAGGCCCAACAGGGCAAGATCGACAGCAACAAGCTTTACCCGCTGGGTGATGCGCTGGCGATCGTCAAGGAACACGCCACGGCGAAGTTCGACGAGTCGATCGACGTGGCCGTGCAGCTTGGCATCGACGCCAAGAAGTCCGACCAGGTGGTGCGCGGCGCCGTCGTGATGCCCAATGGCACCGGCAAGACCAAGCGCGTGGCGGTATTCGCGCAAGGCGCCAAGGCCGAAGAAGCCAAGGCCGCGGGTGCCGACATCGTCGGCATGGAAGATCTCGCCGCCGAGATCAAGGCCGGCAAAATGGACTTCGACGTGGTGATCGCTTCGCCTGACACGATGCGCGTGGTCGGAACGCTCGGCCAGATCCTGGGCCCGCGCGGCCTGATGCCGAACCCGAAGGTCGGCACGGTGACGCCCGATGTGGCCACCGCAGTGAAGAACGCCAAGGCGGGCCAGGTGCAATTCCGCGTGGACAAGGCTGGCATCGTGCACGGCACGATCGGCCGCCGCTCGTTCGACGCCGACAAGCTGACCGGCAACCTGCGCGCGCTGATCGAAGCGTTGAACAAGGCCAAGCCTGCCACCAGCAAAGGCATCTACCTGCGCAAGGTGGCGGTGTCGTCGACGATGGGTGTCGGCGTTCGTGTGGATACGACTTCAATCGCAGCCCCGGCTGCGGCGTAAACAGGATGGAAAGCGGGGTGGGCAAGCCCACCCCTTCAGAGTTTGGTGGGCCGAGACGGGCAACCGTCATCGGGCCATCCAAGACCGCTGGTGAGCCTGGCAACAGGCTCTTAATCGCCAGCGCAGATGGCGGTCCCGCTGCAAAGGTGCTCATGAACTGGGTTCCCGAACAGATGGCTGCTGAACCCCGGTGCGCCGAGCCGCAAGGCAAAGCGCGTTTTGTGTGAGGAGCAGACTTTGAGTCTCAATCGCAACGAGAAGGCAGCCGTGATCACGGAGGTGTCGGCGCAGGTCGCACGTTCGCAGACGCTCGCGCTGGCCGAGTACCGTGGCCTCACCGTCGCCCAACTCGATACGCGGCGCCGCCTGGCGCGCGACAAGGGTGTGTACCTTCACGTGCTGAAGAACACGCTCGTCCGTCGCGCCGTCAACGGCACGCCGTTCGAGGCGGCGTCGGACGCCATGGTCGGCCCGCTGATCTACGGCTTTTCGGAAGACGCCGTGGCCGCGGCGAAAGTCATTGCCGAATTTGCCAAAGGCAACGACAAGCTGATCGTCAAGGGCGGCGCGTACGCCGGCAAGGCGCTGAACGCCGATGGGGTGAAAGCCCTGGCGGCCATCCCCAGCCGCGAAGTGCTGATCGCTCAGATCGCCGGCCTCTTGAAGTCGCCGATCCAGCGACTGGCCGGCGTGCTGGCGGCGCTGGCCGAGAGCCGTGGCTCCGGGGGAGCCGCGGCGGGCGGCGGTGCGCCCTCCGACCAGGCCACCGAAGCCGCCGCGGCCGCTTGATCAGGCTTTCGACATTCAACTGTTTTCGAGGTAACCCAAATGGCATTCGATAAAGACGCATTCCTGTCCGCGATGGACAGCATGTCGGTGATGGAACTCAACGATCTGGTGAAAGCCATCGAAGAGAAGTTCGGCGTCTCCGCCGCCGCGATGGCCGCTCCGGCGGCCGGTGGTGGTGGTGCTGCGGCCGCGGTGGTCGAAGAGCAGACCGAGTTCAACGTGATGCTGCTTGAAGCCGGCGCCAACAAGGTGCAGGTCATCAAGGCCGTCCGCGAACTGACGGGCCTCGGCCTGAAGGAAGCCAAGGACCTGGTCGACGGCGCGCCCAAGGCCGTGAAGGAAGCGATTCCGAAGGCCGACGCAGAGGCCGCGCTGAAGAAGCTGGTGGATGCCGGTGCGAAGGCTGAAGTGAAGTAATCGCCTCGAATAGGGCAGTCGCTCCTGCGGCACTCCGGTGCCACGGGAGCACCTGGAAGGGCGGCGAGCTGCCTTTCCAAGTGTTCTCTGATCCGACTGCAGAGAACGGGTTTGGTCGGGCTCCGGTGCAATGCCGGGGTTGTCCGCCAGCGGCAGGTAGTGGCCTGCCACCAAGCTATCGAGCGCAACACTCGAGCAGCCAGTCGCCGACGAACGTGCCACTGCCAGGCGCGCGTTCTCGACACGGAGTGATCAATGGCGCAAGCAGCAACCCCCTACACCTACACCGAGCGCAAGCGTATTCGCAAGAGCTTTGGCAAGCGTGAGGCTGTTCTCAACGTACCGTACCTGCTCACGATGCAGAGCGACTCTTACGTCGCCTTCCTGCAGAAAGACGTGCCGCCGCAGAAGCGCAAGCCCGAAGGCTTGCAGGCGGCGTTCCTGTCAGCGTTCCCGATCGTCTCGCACAACCAGTTTGTCGAGATGAAGTTCATCGAATACAACATTGCCAAACCGCCCTTCGACGTGCGCGAATGCCAGCAGCGCGGCCTGACTTTCGCGGCCGCCGTGCGCGCGAAACTGCAAATGATCATCTACGACCGCGAGTCGCATCCGGCGAAGGCGGTGAAGGAGATCAAGGAGCAGGAGGTCTACATGGGCGAGGTGCCCTTGATGACCGACTACGGCTCGTTCATCGTGAACGGCACCGAGCGCGTGATCGTGTCGCAGCTGCACCGTTCGCCTGGCGTCTTCTTCGAGCACGACAAGGGCAAGACGCACAGCAGCGGCAAGTTGCTCTTCAGCGCGCGCATCATCCCCTACCGCGGCTCGTGGCTGGACTTCGAGTTCGACCCGAAGGACATCCTGTACTTCCGCGTCGACCGTCGCCGCAAGATGCCGGTGACGATCCTCTTGAAGGCGATCGGCCTGAACCCCGAAGCGATCCTGGCGCACTTCTTCGTCAACGACAACTTCCGCCTGATGGACGCAGGCGCGCAGATGGAGTTCGTGCCCGAGCGGCTGAAGGGCGAAGTGGCGCGCTTCGACCTTACCGACAAGAGCGGCAACGTCATCGTCGAGAAGGACAAGCGCATCACGGCGCGCCATGTGCGCTTGCTGGAGCAAAGCGGAACCGGCTTTGTCAGCGTGCCCGAAGACTTCCTGGTCGGCCGCGTGCTGGCGCGCAACATGGTCGACCCGGAGACCGGCGAGATCGTCGCCAAGGCCAACGACGAACTGACCGAAGCGCTCTTGAAGAAGCTGCGCTTGGCCGCGGTGAAGGACATCCAGTGCCTGTACACCAACGAGCTGAACCAGGGCGCCTACATCAGCCAGACGCTGGCCGCCGACGAGACGGCTGACCAACTCGCGGCGCGCGTGGCCATTTACCGCATGATGCGCCCCGGCGAGCCGCCGACCGAAGACGCCGTCGAGGCGCTGTTCCACCGCCTCTTCTACAGCGCCGACACCTACGACCTCTCGCGTGTCGGCCGCATGAAGTTCAACGCGCGCGTCGGCCGTGATGTGCCCGAAGGCGCGATGACCCTGTCCAACGAGGACCTCCTCGACGTGGTGAAGATCCTCGTCGACCTACGCAACGGCAACGGTGAAGTCGACGACATCGACCACCTCGGCAACCGGCGCGTGCGCTGTGTGGGCGAACTGGCTGAGAACCAGTACCGCAGCGGCCTTGCGCGTATCGAGAAGGCGGTCAAGGAGCGCCTCGGCCAGGCCGAGAGCGAGCCGCTGATGCCGCACGACCTGATCAACTCCAAGCCGATTTCCGCGGCGCTGAAGGAGTTCTTCGGTGCCTCGCAGCTGTCGCAGTTCATGGACCAGACGAATCCGCTGTCGGAGATCACGCACAAGCGGCGTGTCTCCGCCCTCGGCCCGGGCGGCCTGACGCGCGAGCGTGCCGGCTTCGAGGTGCGCGACGTGCACCCCACGCATTACGGCCGTGTCTGCCCGATCGAAACGCCCGAAGGCCCGAACATCGGCCTCATCAACTCGCTGGCGTTGTTCGCGCAGCTCAACGAGTACGGCTTCCTCGAAACACCATACCGCCGCGTCGAAGGCGGCGTGGTGACGAACCAGATCGACTACCTGTCGGCGATCGAAGAAGGCAAGTACGTCATCGCGCAAGCCAACGCGTCGCTGGATACGCACGGCAAGCTGGTCGACGAGCTGGTGTCAGCGCGCGAGAAGGGCGAGTCTGTTCTGCTGTCGCCGGAGCGCGTGCAGTACATGGACGTGGCACCTGCGCAGATCGTCTCGGTGGCTGCATCGCTCGTGCCGTTCCTGGAACACGACGACGCGAATCGCGCGTTGATGGGTGCCAACATGCAGCGCCAGGCCGTGCCGGTGCTGCGCCCGGAGAAGGCCCTTGTCGGCACCGGTGTGGAGCGTGTCGCCGCGGTCGACTCGGGCACGGTGGTCACCGCGCGCCGTGGCGGCGTGGTGGACTACGTCGACACCAACCGCATCGTGATCCGCGTCAACGACGCGGAGACGGTGGCCGGTGAAGTCGGCGTGGACATCTACAACCTCATCAAGTACCAGCGCAGCAACCAGAACACCAACATCCACCAGCGCCCGATCGTCAAGCGCGGCGACAAGGTGGGCGCCAAGGACGTGATCGCCGACGGTGCCAGCACCGACTTGGGCGAACTCGCGCTCGGGCAGAACATGCTCGTCGCCTTCATGCCCTGGAACGGCTACAACTTCGAAGACTCGATCCTGATCAGCGAACGTGTCGTCGCCGAAGACCGCTACACCTCGATCCACATCGAGGAACTGGTGGTGATGGCGCGCGACACCAAGCTGGGCAGCGAAGAGATCACGCGCGACATTCCGAACCTGTCCGAACAGCAGCTCGCGCGGCTGGACGAGAGCGGCATCGTCTACGTCGGCGCCGAGGTCAACCCGGGCGACGTGCTGGTCGGCAAGGTCACCCCGAAAGGCGAGACCACGCTGACGCCTGAAGAGAAGCTCTTGCGCGCGATCTTCGGCGAGAAGGCCAGCGACGTGAAAGACACCTCGCTGCGCGTCGACCAGGGCACCAACGGCACGGTCATCGACGTGCAGGTCTTCACCCGCGAAGGCATCACGCGCGACAAGCGCGCACAGCAGATCATCGACGACGAGTTGAAGCGCTTCCGCCTGGACCTGAACGACCAGTTGCGTATCGTCGAGGCCGACGCGTTCGATCGCATCGATAAGTTGCTGGTAGGCAAGCCGGCCAACGGCGGCCCACAGAAGATCGCCAAGGGCACGGTGATCTCCAAGGACTACATGGCCAGTGTGGAGAAGTACCACTGGTTCGACATCCGCCCGTCGGATGAAGACCTCGCCAACCAGCTGGAGTCGATCAAGAACAGCCTCGATCAGACGCGCCACAGCTTCGACCTCGCGTTCGAAGAAAAGCGCAAGAAGCTGACACAAGGCGACGAGCTGCCCGCGGGCGTGCTGAAGATGGTCAAGGTCTATCTCGCCGTCAAGCGTCGCTTGCAGCCCGGCGACAAGATGGCCGGCCGCCACGGCAACAAGGGCGTGGTGTCGAAGATCGTCGCCGTCGAAGACATGCCCTACATGGCCGACGGCACGCCGGTGGACATCGTGTTGAACCCGCTCGGTGTGCCCTCACGGATGAACGTCGGCCAGGTGCTCGAAGTGCATCTGGGCTGGGCGGGCAAAGGCATTGGCCAGCGCATCGGCGACATGCTGCAGCGCGAAGCCAAGGTGGCCGAGCTGCGCAAGTTCCTGGATGAGCTCTACAACAAGAGCGGCGGGCGCGGCGAGAAGATCGACCAGCTGTCGGATGCCGACGTGCGCGAAATGGCCGAGAACTTGAGCCATGGCGTGCCCTTCGCGACGCCGGTGTTCGACGGTGCCGCCGAGTCCGAGATTCGCGGCATGCTGCACTTGGCGTTCCCGGAGGAGATCGCTGTGCGCAAGGGGCTGACCGCCACGCGCACACAAGCGACGCTGCACGACGGCCGCACCGGCGACGCCTTCGAGCGCCCGGTGACCGTGGGCTACATGCACGTGCTCAAACTCCACCACCTGGTGGACGACAAGATGCACGCGCGCTCCACCGGCCCGTACAGCCTGGTGACGCAGCAGCCGCTGGGCGGCAAGGCGCAGTTCGGCGGCCAGCGCTTCGGCGAGATGGAGGTCTGGGCGCTGGAAGCCTACGGCGCGAGCTACATCCTGCAGGAGATGCTCACCGTCAAGTCCGACGACGTGAACGGCCGCACCAAGGTTTACGAGAACATCGTCAAAGGCGAGCACGCCATCGAAGCCGGCATGCCGGAATCGTTCAACGTCCTGGTCAAGGAGATTCGCTCCCTTGGCATCGACATTGAACTGGAACGCAATTAAGGAGCAGATGCATGAAGGGACTACTCGACCTTTTCAAGCAGTTCACCCCCGATGAGCATTTCGATGCCATCAGGATCGGCCTCGCAAGCCCGGAGAAGATCCGCAGCTGGTCGTTCGGTGAAGTGAAGAAGCCCGAGACCATCAACAACCGTACGTTCAAGCCCGAACGCGACGGTTTGTTCTGCGCCAAGATTTTCGGCCCGATCAAGGACTACGAGTGCTTGTGCGGCAAGTACAAGCGCCTGAAGCACCGTGGCGTGATCTGCGAGAAGTGCGGCGTCGAAGTCACACAGACCAAGGTGCGCCGCGACCGTATGGGCCACATCGACCTGGCCGCGCCCTGCGCACACATCTGGTTCCTGAAGAGCCTGCCGTCGCGTCTGGGCCTGGTGCTGGACATGACGCTGCGCGACATCGAGCGCGTGCTGTACTTCGAAGCGTATGTGGTCGTCGATCCGGGCATGACGCCGCTGAAGAAGTTCTCGATCATGAGCGGGGACGACTGGGAAGCGAAGCACGCCGAATTCGGTGACGAGTTCCAGGCCATGATGGGCGCCGAGGGCATCAAGAAGCTGCTCGAGGAGATGGACCTCGAAGTCGAGATCGACAAGATCCGCAACGACATGACCGGGTCGGAGCTGAAGATCAAGAAGAACTCCAAGCGCCTGAAGGTGATGGAGGCCTTCAAGAAGAGCGGCATCAAGCCCAACTGGATGATCATGGACGTGCTGCCGGTGTTGCCGCCGGACCTGCGTCCGCTGGTGCCACTGGACGGCGGCCGCTTCGCGACCAGCGATCTGAACGATCTCTACCGCCGCGTCATCAACCGCAACACCCGCCTGGCGCGCCTGCTCGAACTGAAGGCGCCCGAGATCATCGTTCGCAACGAAAAGCGCATGCTGCAAGAGGCGGTGGATTCGCTCTTGGACAACGGCCGCCGCGGCAAGGCGATGACGGGAGCGAACAAGCGGGCGCTGAAGTCGCTCGCCGACATGATCAAGGGCAAGAGCGGCCGCTTCCGCCAGAACCTGCTCGGCAAGCGTGTCGACTACTCGGGCCGCTCGGTGATCGTGGTCGGTCCGACGCTGAAACTGCACCAGTGCGGCCTGCCCAAGCTGATGGCCATCGAGCTCTTCAAGCCCTTCATCTTCTCGCGCCTCGAAGCGATGGGTATCGCGACGACGATCAAGGCGGCGAAGAAAGAAGTCGAAGCCGGCACGCCGGTGGTGTGGGACATCCTCGAGGAGGTCATCAAGGAGCACCCGGTGCTCTTGAACCGTGCGCCGACGCTGCACCGCCTGGGCATCCAGGCCTTCGAGCCGGTGTTGATCGAAGGCAAGGCGATCCAGCTGCATCCGCTCGTCTGCTCGGCGTTCAACGCCGACTTCGACGGTGACCAGATGGCGGTGCACGTGCCACTTTCGATCGAAGCGCAGATGGAAGCGCGCACGCTGATGCTGGCTTCCAACAACGTGCTGTTCCCCGCCAACGGCGAACCGTCGATCGTGCCTTCGCAAGACGTGGTGTTGGGCCTGTACTACGCCACCCGCGAGCGCATCAACGGCCGTGGCGAAGGCATGGTCTTCGCCGATCTGCTCGAGCTGCAACGCGCGCTCGACAACGGGGTGGTAGAGGTCACCGCCAAAGTGAGCGTGCGCCTGACCGAGTTCGCCAGAGGCAGGAACGATGACTTCATCGCCGAAACCAAGCTCGTCGAGACCACGGTGGGCCGCGCACTGCTGTCCGAGATCCTGCCCAAGGGCCTGCCCTTCAGCAACCTGAACAAGGCACTGAAGAAGAAGGAGATCTCGCGTCTCATCAACGTCTCGTTCCGCAAGTGCGGCCTGAAGGAAACGGTGGTCTTTGCCGACAAGCTGCTGCAGGCAGGCTTCCGCCTGGCCACGCGCGCCGGAATCTCGATCGCCATCGACGACATGCTGGTGCCCAAGGAGAAGAGCGGCCTGATCGAGCGCGCCGAGAAGGAGGTCAAGGAGATCGAGCAGCAATATGTCTCGGGCCTGGTGACCTCCGGCGAGCGCTACAACAAGGTGGTCGACATCTGGGGCAAGACCGGCGACGAGGTGGGCAAGGTCATGATGGGCCAGCTCGCCAAGGAGAAGGTCACTGACCGCCACGGCAAGCTGGTCGATCAGGAGTCTTTCAACTCGATCTACATGATGGCCGACTCGGGTGCGCGCGGCTCGGCGGCGCAGATCCGCCAGCTGGCCGGCATGCGCGGCCTGATGGCCAAGCCCGATGGCTCGATCATCGAGACGCCGATCACCGCGAACTTCCGCGAGGGCCTCAACGTTCTGCAGTACTTCATCTCCACGCACGGTGCGCGCAAGGGCCTGGCGGACACGGCGCTGAAGACGGCGAACTCGGGCTACCTGACACGTCGTCTGGTCGACGTGACGCAGGATTTGGTTGTCACCGAGGACGATTGCGGCACCGGCAACGGCATGAACCGCCGCGCGCTGGTCGAAGGCGGCGAGGTCATCGAAAGCTTGCGCGATCGCATCCTCGGCCGCATCACCGCGATTGAAGTGCTGCATCCCGAGACGCAGGCCATGATGCTCGGGGCCGGCCAGATGCTCGACGAAGAAACGATCGACCTGCTCGACGCCGCGGGCGTCGACGAGGTCAAGGTGCGCACCGCGCTCACCTGCGATACGCGCTTCGGCATTTGCGCCAAGTGCTACGGCCGAGACCTCGGCCGCGGCGGCCTGGTCAACGTCGGCGAAGCGATCGGTGTGATCGCGGCGCAGTCGATCGGCGAGCCGGGCACGCAGCTCACGATGCGCACTTTCCACATCGGTGGTGCAGCGTCGCGCGCGGCGGTGGCGTCGAGCGTGGACGCGAAGAGCGACGGCATCGTCGGCTTCAACCCGACGATGCGCTACGTGACCAACGGCAAAACCGAATTGGTGGTGATCTCGCGTTCCGGCGAAATCATCATCGCCGACCAGCATGGCCGCGAGCGCGAGCGCCACAAGCTGCCCTATGGCGCCACGCTGAACATCAAGCCCGACCAACACGTGAAGGCCGGCACCGTGCTCGCGAACTGGGATCCGCTGACGCGTCCCATCATCACCGAGTTCGCCGGCCGGGCGAAGTTCGAGAACGTCGAAGAAGGCGTCACGGTGGCCAAGCAGGTCGACGAGGTGACGGGCCTGTCGACGCTTGTCGTCATCGACCCGAAGCGCCGCGGCGCGGCGAAGATCGTTCGCCCGCAGGTCAAACTGATGGACGCCAGCGGCCACGAGGTGAAGATCCCCGGCACCGACCACTCGGTGACGATCGGCTTCCCGGTCGGCTCGCTGATCCAGGTGCGCGATGGGCAAGACCTGGCGCCGGGCGAAGTGCTGGCGCGCATCCCCATGGAAGGCCAGAAGACGCGCGACATCACGGGCGGCTTGCCGCGCGTGGCCGAGCTCTTCGAGGCGCGTTCGCCTAAGGACGTGGGCACGCTGGCCGAGATCACCGGCACGGTCAGCTTCGGCAAGGAGACCAAGGGCAAGGTTCGGCTGCAGATCACCGACCACGAAGGCAAGGTCTACGAAGAACTCGTGCCCAAGGAGAAGAACATCCTCGTGCACGAAGGTCAGGTGGTGAACCGCGGCGAGCTGATCGTCGACGGCGCAGCCGATCCGCAGGACATCCTGCGTCTGCTGGGCATCGAAGAACTCGCGCGCTACATCGTCGACGAGGTGCAGGACGTCTACCGTTTGCAGGGTGTGAAGATCAACGACAAGCACATCGAGGTGATCGTTCGCCAGATGCTGCGCCGCGTGGCGATCGCCAACCCGGGCGACACGACCTACATCGCCGGCGAGCAGGTCGAGCGTTCGGAGTTGCTGGATACGAACGACCGCATGCGTGGTGAGGGCAAGCTGCCCGCGACGCACGCCGACGTGTTGCTGGGCATCACCAAGGCCAGCTTGTCGACCGATTCGTTCATCTCCGCCGCGTCGTTCCAGGAGACGACGCGCGTGCTCACCGAGGCTGCCATCATGGGCAAGCGCGACGAGCTGCGCGGGCTGAAGGAGAACGTCATCGTCGGTCGTTTGATCCCGGCGGGCACCGGCATGGCCTTCCACCAAGCGCGCAAGGTCAAGGAAGACATGGACGAGAGCGAGCGCCGCGCCATCGCCATCCAGGAGGCCGAGGAACTGGCCTCCGCGCAGTTGGCGCAGGTGGATGCAGCCGCCGCGGCGGCGGCGACGGGGGATGCGGGCGAGTGATGCCGCCTGTCATCCGCTAGTCAAGGGGCGGCCCGCTGGCCGCCTTTTTTTCCATCTGCAGAGGGATTCGCCGCATGCGCTGGCTGCTGTTCCTGGTTGTCATGGTGTCCACCGGCGTGCCCGCGCGCGCCGGGCTGCTCGAGGTCATCGCCGCCACCAAGCCGTCGGTCGTCGCGGTGGGGCTGTACAACGCGCTCAGCAGCCCGCGCTTCACGCCCCGCGGCACCGGGTTCGTCGTCGGCGACGGCACGCAGGTCATCACCAACGCCCATGTACTGCCGGAAGATCTGGAGAAGACCTTCGGCAACCAGTTGCGCGTGCGTGTCGTTGCCGGGGCGGCGGCGCCGAGCGAGCGCATCGCCACGGTATTGCGCGTCGATCCCGTTCACGATCTCGCCCTGCTGCGCATCGACGGTGTACGCTTGCCGACCCTGACCTTGGCGCCGAACGCCGACGTTCCCGAGGGGCTTTCAATCGCGCTGATCGGCTTTCCGATCAGCAGCGCGCTGGGTTTGGCGCCTGTCACCCATCGCGGCATCGTTTCCTCGGTGACGGACATGGTGCTGCCGCTGCCCACGGCCCGCTCGCTCACCAACCGTGCCATCCAGCAGCTGCGCGAGAACCCTTTCAAGATCTACCAGCTCGACGCCACGGCCTACCCCGGCAACAGCGGCGGACCGCTCGTCGACGTCGAGAACGGCGAGGTGATCGGCGTGGTGAGCCTGGTGGCCATCAAGGGCACTAGGGAATCGGCGTTGTCGGCACCGACCGGCATCAGTTACGCGATGCCGGTGCGTTGGGTGCGAGCGCTGCTCGAAGCCCCATGAAAGGTCACACTCGGTAGTAGTCGCGGTACCAATCGACGAAATGCGCGATGCCGGCCTCGATCGGCGTTGCCGGCGCGAATCCGACCCAGCGGTCGAGCGCAGCCACGTCGGCATAGGTGGCGGGCACGTCGCCGTCCTGCATGGGCATCATGTTCATCGTCGCCTTGCGACCGAGCGCACGCTCGATGCAGGCGATGAACTCCATCAGCGGCACCGGCTGGTGGTTGCCGATGTTGAAGACGCGGTAGGGCGCGCTGCTGGTGGCCGGGTCGGGCGCGTCGGAGACATAGGCCGGATCCGGCGTCGCGATGCGGTCGGTGACGCGGATCACGCCTTCGACGATGTCGTCGACATAGGTGAAGTCGCGCTGCATCCGGCCGTGGTTGTAGACATCGATCGGCCGTCCTTCGAGGATCGCCTTGGTGAACAGGAACAGGGCCATATCCGGCCGTCCCCAGGGTCCATAGACCGTGAAGAAGCGCAGCCCCGTGGTCGGCAAACCGAACAGGTGACTATAAGTGTGCGCCATCAGCTCGTTGGCCTTCTTCGTCGCGGCGTACATGCTGACTGGGTGGTCGACGCTGTCGCTCTCCGTGAACGGCATGCGCGTGTTGCCGCCGTAGACGCTGGAGCTCGAGGCGTAGACCAGATGCTGCACGCTGCCGTGCCGGCAGCCTTCCAGCAGGTTCATGAAGCCGACCACGTTGCTGTCGATGTAGGCCTGCGGGTTCTTCAGCGAATAGCGCACGCCGGCTTGCGCGGCGAGGTGGACCACGCGCTCGAAGCGTTCGGTGGCGAAGAGCTGCTGCATCGCCGCGCGATCGCCCACGTCCGCTTGAACGAAGTCGAACGATGCGTGCGAGGTCAGCCGTGCCAGACGGTCGCGCTTGAGACGCACGTCGTAGTAGTCGTTCAGATTGTCCAAGCCGACCACCTGGTCGCCGCGCGCCAGCAGGCGCAGCGTGGTGGTCATGCCGATGAAGCCGGCGGCGCCGGTGACGAGTATCTTCATATGCTGCAGCAGGGGGAGGGCGCGGCAGTGTATCGATCGAGCCCCGGCCGGGCCCGGTCGGATTCAACGGCCGCGGGCCAACTCGAACAGCAGCGCCTGCGGAAGCGCCTCGGCCAATGCGCCGAGCGCCACGCGCGACTGCTCGCGTCCGCCGACGTTGTTCACCTCGAACGGTCGGCCCTGGTCGCCGATCTCGATGAACGCGAGCTGTGGCTGCTCGGCCAACAGCTCGGCTATCAGGCGCCGCATGCCGCCGCCGCCGACCGCGCCTTCATAAACGATCGCGTGCGGCATGCCGCCGCGGCAGAACTCGCGCGCTTCGTCCACCGAGCTGACGAAGTCGAGCATCACGCCCATCGCGCGCACGACGTCGCGCACCTGCACACGCACCTCCCGCCGGGTGGCCAGCACCAGCACATGGTTGCCGGCCAGCGGCTTGCTGTTCACGCCAACCGAGTGTTGGGGCGTCAACTCCAGGTCGAGCAAGGTATCCACCGAGTCGGCGTTGAGCACGGTCTTCGGGAAGCTCAGCGCGAGCGTCGTGCAGTCCTGCGCGTCGCGGCGCTCCAGCCGCAAGCCCATGGCTCGCGCGCAACATTCGACGAGACGCCACGACATGGTGTGCAGCCCGGTCACCACGGCTGGCGCAGGCCCGGTCTCGACGCGATCGGGGGGGCAATGGCTGAAGCTGCACCGCAGCTGCGCCTCGGCCGGCCAGGTCTTCAAATCGATGGCCAGATCGATGGCCGACACGGCATGCTCGAAGGCCCAATCCAGCACGCCTTGCAGCAGCGCGAACAGCAGGTTCGGGTCGGTGGCCACGGTGGTCTGCTCGAGCACCTGGTGGATCTCGATACCGCGCGAGGCCATCTCACGGCTGCGCTGCGCAATCGCCTGGCGCAGCGTGGCGGTGAGGTCGACCCGCTCTTCGGACAGGCGCAGGCGTCCGGACGTGAAGCGGCTGACCTGCTGGCCGAGCAGCCCCGCGCGCCGCGCCCGCTCGATCTCGTCACGCAGGCTGCGCAGGCCGCTGCGGTCGATGCGGCCGGTGAGCGTCAGCGCGTTCACGCGCTCGAGCGCCATCGTCAGGGCCGTCGCCACCTCGCTGCCGATTTGCGCCACCAGGTCCAGCGGTTCGAAGTCACTGAAGCCGATCACGGCGGGATCGTCCAGTGACAGCACGGCGTTCGGCGGCAGGAATGGATTCATCAGGGGCAGCGCATCGGGCTTCGGAGGTAGCACGAGCAAGATGATTCGCTCCGGCTTCGCGACGGTCCATCCCGCGGCTCCGGGGTGTTGCAAAAAGTAAATGCAGGGTTGCGCACGAATTCACGCGCTCGCCGCTCGGGCCGCGGCGCGCTTCGATAATCACTGCATGCACGAGGCGACGCGCAGCTTGCGATGGGCCCTGTCGGTGTCCATCTCGGCGCTGTGGCTGGCTGCATGCAGCCCGAGCCCGAACTGGCGCGAGCTGCGCCCCGACGGCGCTGGGCTGATCGTGATGTTTCCCTGCAGACCCTCGATCTACGTCCGCCCGCTGACGTTGGCCGGCAGCACTGTCACGCTGACCCTGCATGCCTGCAGCGCCGAGGCGGCGACCTGGGCGGTGGCTTATGCACCGGTGGCCGATCCGTCGCTGGTCGCGCCGGTGCTGCGTGCGATGGCGGCTTCGGCGTCAACCAACATCGGTGCGCCGCCCGCAGGAGTGGGCGAGACCTGGGCGCCACGGGGCGCGACGCCCAACCCCGCGGCAGGGCGATGGCTGCTGCGAGGCCGGCTGCCGGATGGGAGCCACGCTGAATCGCGCGTGGCGGTCTTCGCGCGCGGCCTGGTAGCGGTGCAGGCCACCATCGTCGGCACGCAGGTCGCCGACGAAGCTGCCGAGATGTTTTTCGCTGGCCTGCGGGTGCAGCCTTGAGCACGCCCGTCGCCGCCGTGGATCGAGTTGCGAGCGGCGCCGCGCGACGGACAGTGATTCTCTTCATGGCATTCGCCTTCGCCTACTTCATCTCTGCGCTGCTGCGCGCCGTCACCGCCACCTTGGCGCCTGTCTTCAGTGGAGAACTCGGCATTGGCGCTGGGGATCTCGGGCTGCTTGCTGGGGCCTACTTCCTCGGCTTTGCGCTCATGCAGCTGCCTCTCGGGCAAGCGCTGGATCGATTTGGCCCGCGCCGCGTGCTGCTGAGCCTGCTGATGGTGGCTATCGCTGGCTGCGCAGCCTTCGCCATGGCCGAATCGCTGCCCGCGTTGGTGCTGGCGCGCCTGACTATCGGCGTCGGCGTCAGCGCTTGTTTGATGGCGCCGTTGACCGGCTACCGCCGCATCTTCACTCATGCCGACCAGCTGCGCGCGAACTCCTGGATGCTGATGACCGGCTCGTTGGGCATGATGGCGTCAACGCTGCCGGTGCAATGGCTGCTGCCGATCTGGGGATGGCGAGGTCTGTTTTGGGTGCTCGCCGGCTTGATGTTCTGCGCGGCGGCGGCCATCCGGCTCTTCACACCTGCGGACCCTGCGGACACGCCGTGCGCCGGTGCATCGGCGGCTGGCTATCGCGAGATCCTGCGCCATCCGATGTTTGTGCGCCTGGCGCCGCTGGGTTTCTTCGTCTATGGCGGGCTCATCGCTGTACAGGCGCTCTGGGCCGGCCCCTGGCTCACGCGTGTGGCCGGTTGGGGCGACACGGCAGCCGCAGCCGGTCTGTTTGCGATCAACACCTGCATGTTGATCACCTTCCTGGCGTGGGGCTTCGTCATGCCGCGATGTTCGCGGCGCGGCCTCGGTGCGGAACCGCTGATGAGTTGGGGCTTGCCCTTGAGTTTGCTCATCCTGTTCGGCATCGCCATCGCCGGGCCTCGTGCCGGTGCGGCCGGGTGGGCCGCTTGGTGCGTGAGCTGCAGCGTCGTTACGCTCAGCCAGCCGGCATTGGGGCAAGCCTTCCCCGTCGCCATTGCCGGACGCGCCCTTTCCGCTTTCAACCTGGTGATCTTTTCCGGCGTTTTCGCCGTGCAGTGGGGCGTGGGATGGTGCGTCGAACTGCTTGCGCGGCAGGGTGTGCCTGAACCGGAAGCGTTCCAGTGGGCTTTCGCAGGCTTCGGACTGTGCTGCGCACTGTCCTACCTCTGGTTCGTCACCGCGCTTACCCGCCGAAGATAATGAGTTCCAGACCTCCCCCCTGTCATGGCCACGCTGTTGTTGATCGCCCACGCTCCGCTCGCCTCGGCATTTGCCGCTGTGGCCGCGCATGTCTTCCCGGACTTTGCCTCTCGACTGCGGGCCCTCGATGTCGAGCCCGCAATGGGACTCGAAGAGACCGAACAAGCGATTCGCGGTGCCATGGCCGGCGGCGAGGCTCAGGAGTGGCTCATCCTCTGCGATGTGTTCGGCGCCACACCGTGCAATGCCGCGCTGCGCGTGGCCGATGGCGTCAGGTCGCGGGTCGTCGCCGGTACCAACGTACCGATGCTGTGGCGCGCGCTGTGCTACGCCGACGAGCCGCTTGAGCGGCTCGTTTCGCGCGCCGTGGATGGAGCGATACAAGGAACGATGCAGGTCTCGGCGCCGCGCCGTCTGAGCCAGGCCGCTGCCACGAAGCCCCATGATTCGAACTCGCATCACGATCAGTAACAAGCTTGGTCTTCACGCTCGGGCGTCGGCCAAACTGACCAAGCTCGCGGGCTCGTTCAGCAGCGATGTTTTCGTCAGCCGCAACGGCCGTCGCGTGAATGCGAAGAGCATCATGGGCGTGATGATGCTGGCGGCAGGCATCGGCACGGAGATTGAAATCGAAACTGACGGCGAGGACGAAGGAACGGCCATGGACGGCCTGCGCGCCCTCATCGACGGCAAGTTCGGAGAAGGTGAGTAGTGAGCATCCAGATCTTCGGCATCCCGGTATCGCGTGGCGTAGCCATCGGCCGCGCCGTGTTGGTGGCTTCCAGCCGGGTCGACGTCGCCCACTACTTCGTCGCTCGCGATCGGCTCGATGCCGAGGTCGATCGGCTGCGCGCGGCCCGCGACGAGGTGGCCGACGAGCTCGGTGCCCTCAAGCGCGATCTGCCAGTCGATGCTCCGGCGGAGTTGGCGGCGCTGCTCGACGTGCACCTCATGCTGTTGCACGACGAGGTATTGACCGACGCTACCAAGACCTGGATCCACGATCGGCACTACAACGCGGAGTGGGCGCTGTCAGCGCAGCTCGAAGTCATCGCTCGTCAGTTCGACGAGATGGAGGACGACTACCTGCGCGAGCGCAAGGCCGACATCGAACAAGTCGTCGAACGCCTGCTGTCGGTGCTGTCGCGCAGCAACGGTGAGCGGCGTGCTGCCGCGCGACAGCTCGCGGCGCCGGACATGACCGGCGAGGATCCGCTGGTGCTGGTGGCCAACGACGTGGCTCCGGCGGACATGATCCAGTTCAAGCGCAGCGTTTTCACCGGCTTTGTCACCGATGTCGGCGGCAAGACCTCACACACCGCTATCGTCGCGCGCAGCTTGGACATCCCGGCGGTCGTCGGCGCGCGTGAGGCCAGCCGGCTGATCCGCCAGGACGACTGGCTGATCATCGACGGCGAGGTCGGCGTGGTCGTCGTCAATCCGTCGCCGATCATCCTTGCGGAGTATCGCTACCGGCAGCGGCAGAGCCAGCTGGAGCGTGACCGGCTCGACCGGTTGCGCCACGCGCCAGCGGTGACGCTGGACGGACAGGCCGTCGAACTGCTGGCCAATATCGAGCTGCCTGGCGATGCCGCCGCAGCCATCGACGCCGGAGCCGCGGGCGTGGGGCTCTTTCGCAGCGAGTTCCTGTTCATGAACCGCGGTGACGACCCGCCCGGTGAAGACGAACAGTTCGAGAGCTACCGTGACGCCGTGCTCGCCATGCGAGGTCTCCCAGTGACGATCCGGACGGTCGACGTTGGCGCCGACAAGCCGCTGGACCGCATGAGCGTGCAGGACTTGCGGCATGCACATTCGCTGAACCCCGCGCTGGGCCTGCGCGCCATCCGCTGGAGTCTTTCCGAACCGGCCATGCTGCGCCAGCAACTGCGCGCCATGCTGCGCGCCAGCGCATTCGGCAAGGTACGCATCCTCGTGCCCATGCTGGTGCACCTCACGGAGATCCGGCAGACACTTGAGGCGCTGTCGAGGGCTCGGCAGCAACTCGAGGACGGCGGCGTAGCTATCGGAAAGGTCGAAGTCGGGGCGATGATCGAGGTGCCGGCCGCGGCGCTGATGATCGATGCCTTCGCTAGGCAGTTCGATTTCGTCTCCATCGGCACGAACGATCTGATTCAATACACGCTGGCCATCGATCGTGCCGACGAGGCCGTGTCACACCTCTACGATCCTTGGCACCCAGCCGTGCTGGGCCTGATCGCCAACACGATTGCGCGGGCCCGATTGGCCGGGTGCGATGTCGGTGTCTGCGGCGAGATGGCCGGCGATCCGGCGTTCACCGACTTGCTGCTGGCCATGGGCCTGCGTAGCTTTTCCATGCATCCGGCGCGGCTCTCGGCCGTGAAACAACGCCTGCTGCGCGCAGACGCTGCACGCCTGGCAACCAAGCTCGATGCTGTGCTGAGTTCGGAGGATCCGCAGCGGTCAGCCGCCCTGGCGTTTTCAGCAGCGCACTAGTCTAGCGATCCGAATCGCGGCAATTCCCTGGCGACGAGGTGGTGCTAAGATCGCAAGCTTTGCCAAGTGCGGTCAGGCGATGCTGACCATGCGGGCGCCGAGGGAGCAAGGCAAGGCGACCTGAAACCTGAGCGCTTGACAGGGCCAAGAAAAAGGTGCCAGAATGTTGGTCTTTGCTGATCACGGATTCCTTCTGTATTCAGCGCGCCGAACGAAGAGTTCGGCAAGTTCTTTAACAACATACAGCCGATACGCGTGGGCGTTTGAAGGCGAGAGCCGAGGCGAGATGGGCAACCATCAAGCCGAGGTCGAGAGACCTCAAACGCTCATGGAAACTGAAGTGAAGTTCACTTCAATTCCGTTTTGAGCGAAATTCAAGATCGAACTGAAGAGTTTGATCCTGGCTCAGATTGAACGCTGGCGGCATGCCTTACACATGCAAGTCGAACGGTAACGCGGGGCAACCTGGCGACGAGTGGCGAACGGGTGAGTAATGCATCGGAACGTACCCAGTAGTGGGGGATAGCCCGGCGAAAGCCGGATTAATACCGCGTACGACCTACGGGTGAAAGCGGGGGATCGCAAGACCTCGCGCTACTGGAG
>JANNQO010000239.1:0-14815 GCA_031400795.1 Rubrivivax sp.
GCTCAAGGCATCGGGCTCGCGGGGGCCGCGTCCCGACTCATCAGCGGCCATCCGGCGGCGGGCAACTACACATAGTTGAGGTCTATGCATAGGGGTCGCCAACAGCCACTTGGCCGAGCACCCGAAAGCTGATGCTCGTCCGCCCTCGCTAGCCTCGCTAGCTCTCGTACGCACTCATCGGCACGCAACTGCAGAAGAGATTGCGGTCGCCGTGCACGTTGTCCACGCGCCCCACCGGCGCCCAGTACTTCTGCCGGCGCAGCGCGGGCACCGGGTAGGCGGCCTGTTCGCGTGAATATGGATGCGGCCAGTCGGCCTTGAGCAGCCACTCTGCCGTGTGCGGGGCGTTCTTCAGCGGGTTGTCGTCCTGCGGCCAGCGTCCTGCTTCGATCTCGGCAATCTCGCGGCGGATGCCGATCATCGCGTCGATGAAGCGGTCGATCTCGGCCAGCGGCTCGCTCTCGGTGGGCTCGATCATCAGCGTGCCGGCGACGGGGAAACTCAGCGTCGGCGCGTGGAAGCCGTAGTCGATGAGACGCTTGGCCACGTCTTCGGCGCTGACGCCCGAGCTCTTCTGCAAGCCGCGGATGTCGAGGATGCACTCGTGCGCGACGCCGCCGCCCTTCAGACCGTCATGGCCGCCGCTGTAGAGCACCGGGTAGTGCTCGGCCAAGCGCGCGGCGATGTAGTTGGCCGACAGGATCGCGATCTCGGTGGCGTCTTGCAGGCCCTCGGCGCCCATCATGCGGCAGTACATCCAGCTGATCGGCAGCACCGCGGCGTTGCCCAGCGGCGCAGCGCTCACGGCGCCCACTGATTGCTCACCACCCAACCCGGCGGTGCGATGCGCGGGCAGAAAGGGCACGAGGTCCGCCACCACGGCGACCGGCCCGACACCCGGCCCGCCGCCGCCGTGCGGAATGCAGAAGGTCTTGTGCAGGTTCAGGTGGCTCACGTCGCCGCCGAACTCGCCGGGTGCGGCCACGCCGACCAGCGCGTTCATGTTCGCGCCGTCCACGTAGACCCGCCCGCCGTGGCGGTGTACCAGCGCGCACAGTTCTTTGACGCGCACCTCGAACACGCCATGCGTGCTCGGGTAGGTGATCATCATGCAGGCCAGCTTCTCGCTGTGCAGTTCGCACTTGGCGCGCAGGTCGTCCATGTCGACGTTGCCCATCACATCGCACTTCACCACCACCACCTGCATGCCCGCCATCTGCGCGCTGGCCGGGTTGGTGCCGTGCGCCGATTCGGGGATCAGGCAGACGTCGCGCTGGCTCTGGCCCCGCGACGCGTGGTACGCATGGATGATCAGGAGGCCCGCGTACTCGCCCTGCGAGCCGGCGTTGGGCTGCAGGCTCACGCCGGCATAACCTGTGGCCTGCGCGAGCCAGGCGCAGAGCTGGTCGTTCAACTGCCAATAACCTTCGAGCTGATCATGCGGCGCGAACGGGTGCACGCCAGCGAACTCGGGCCAGGTGATCGGGACCATCTCGCTCGTCGCGTTGAGCTTCATCGTGCACGAGCCGAGCGGGATCATCGAGCGATCCAGCGCCAGGTCTTTGTCGGACAGGCTGCGGATGTAGCGCAGCATCTCGGTTTCGCTGTGGTGCGTGTTGAAGACCGGGTGCGTAAGGAAGCTCGAGCTGCGGCGCAGTTCCTCGGGGATCAGCGGTTCGATGCCGGCTTCGAAGGCGTCGGTGCTGGGTAGTGCCGCGCCATCGGGCGCGAACCAGCGCCACAGCGACGAGATGTCCTCGCGGGTCGTTATTTCATCCAGCGTCACCGAGACATGTGTCGGCGATTGGCGGCGCAGGTTGGCGCCATCGGCCACGGCCCTGGCCATCACCGCATCGCTGCGTGCGCCGGTCTCGATGAGCAGCGTGTCGAAGACTTGCGGCGTCACCACCTTCAGACCCATCGACTGCAAGCCCTGCGCGAGGATCGCGGTGTAGCTCGCCACGCGCTGCGCGATGCGCTTCAGCCCGGCCGGCCCGTGGTAGACCGCGTACATGCTCGCCATCACCGCCAGCAGAACCTGCGCGGTGCAGATGTTGGAAGTGGCCTTCTCGCGCCGAATGTGCTGCTCGCGTGTCTGCAAGGCCAGGCGGTAGGCGGGCTTGCCGTGCACGTCGACACTCACGCCCACCAGGCGGCCGGGAATCGAGCGCTTGAACTGATCGCGGCAGGCCAGGTAGGCCGCATGCGGCCCGCCACCGCCCATCGGCACGCCGAAGCGCTGCGTGTTGCCGATCACGATGTCGGCGCCGAACTCGCCCGGCGGCACGAGCAGCGTCAGCGCCAGCAGGTCGGCGGCGACGATGAACGCGGCCTGTTTCGCATGCGCCTTCTCGACAAAGGGCGCCAGGTCATGGATCAGCCCGCTGGTGGACGGGTACTGCGCGATCACCGCGAAGTAGTCGCTCTCGTCCATCAGCGCGGGCGCGAAGCCGACCTTCACCGTAATGCCCAGCGGCTCGGCGCGCGTGCGGATGACTTCGATCGTCTGCGGATGGCAATCGGCGGCGACGATGATCGTGTTGGACTTGGCTCGAACGCTGCGCTTGGCCAGCGTCATCGCCTCGGCCGCGGCGGTGGCTTCGTCGAGCATCGAGGCGTTGGCGATGGCCATGCCGGTCAGGTCGCAGACCATCGTCTGGAAGTTCACCAGCGCTTCCATGCGGCCTTGCGAGATCTCCGCCTGGTACGGCGTGTAGGCGGTGTACCAGGCCGGGTTCTCGAGGATGTTGCGCTGTATGACGCCGGGTGTCAGCGTGCCGTGGTAGCCCTGGCCGATGAAGCTCTTCAGCACGCGATTCTTCGCGGCGATGGCACGCATCTCGGCCAGCGCCTGCGCTTCGCCGGCCGGTGCGGGCAGCTGCATCGCTCGCTCGCGCGCGATCGAGCGCGGCACGATGGTCTCGATCAAGGCGCGCCGCGAGGCGGCGCCGATCGTGCTCAGCATCGCCGCTTCGTCGTCGAGATAAGGGCCGATGTGGCGGGCTACGAACTCGGCGGCGTTCTCCAGCTCGCCGAGGGGTTTCAGCGCAGTCTTCAGCATGGTGGGTGCAAGGTCAAAGTTTCTTCAGGAGCGCGTCGTAGCCGGGCGGGTCCATCAGCTCGTCGAACTGCTCCATGTGCGTGACGTGCACCTTGTAGATCCAGCCGTTGCCCATCGGGTCCCTGTTCAGGAGCGCCGGGTCGGCCTTCAGCGCGTCGTTGACCTCGACGACCTCGCCTTCGACGGGCATGTAGATGTCGGCGGCGGCTTTCACCGATTCGACGACCCCGGTCAGCTCGCCTCTCTTGTAGGTGCGGCCGACCTCGGGCAGTTCGACGAAGACCACGTCGCCGAGCGCGTCTTGTGCGTGCAGCGTGATGCCGACAACGGCGGCTTCGTGGTCTTCGATGTTGATCCACTCGTGATCGGGCGTGAACATGGTCGTCATGGACGCATTCCTCGTGGTGAGTTGGCTGAGGTGAAACGTTAGCGCTTGTAGCGGTGCGGGGTGAAAGGCATCGGGGTCACGCGCATCGGCAGCTTCTTGCCGCGCACGTCGGCGTAGACCTCGTGCTGGGCCTGCGTGTGGTCGACGGCCAGGTAGGCCATCGCGATCGGCTGATTCACCGTCGGGGCCAGCGTGCCGCTGGTCACGCGGCCGAGCTTGTGGCCGTGCGCGTCGAAGAGTTCGGTGCCTTCGCGCACCGGCACGCGCTCCAGGCCGACCAGGCCCACACGCTTGCTCGGCGGGCTGCCGCCGAGTTGTTTTTCGATCGCCGCGGCACCGGGGTAACCGCCGGCGCGCGCGCCGCCGGGGCGGCGCACCTTCTGTATCGCCCAGGTGAGGCCGGCTTCGACCGGGCTGGTGGTTTCGCTGATGTCGTGACCGTACAGGCACAGTCCGGCTTCCAGTCGCAGCGTGTCACGCGCGCCCAGGCCGGCGGGCTTGACCTCGGGGCGCGCGAGGATCGCTTCGGCGAGCTTCTCGGCAGCCTCGGCCGGCACCGAGATCTCGAAGCCGTCTTCGCCGGTGTAGCCCGAGCGCGTGATGAAGCAGCCGGCGCCGGCCAGATCGAACATCGCACCGCTCATGAAGGTGAGCTGCGCCACACTGGCGTTCAGCGATGCCAGCGCCGTCACCGCCTTGGGCCCTTGCAGTGCGAGCAGCGCGCGATCGGGCATCGCCACCACCTGGCAGCGGTGGCCCAGGTGCGTGGCCAGATGCTTGAGGTCGGCCTGCTTGCAAGCGGCGTTGACGATCAGGAAGACATCGCCGAAGCCGGTGCCCGGTGGGGCTTTGACGATCATCAGGTCGTCGAGGATGCCGCCCGAGGGGTTGGTGAAAAACGCGTAGCGCTGGCGGCCGACAGCGAGGTCGATCACGTCCACCGGAACGAGCTTTTCCAGCGCCGCGGCGCTGTCCGCGCCGACGAGGCGGATCTGTCCCATGTGCGAGACATCGAACAGCGCCGCCGACTCGCGGCACTGCTTGTGTTCGGCGATCACGCCTTCTGCGTATTGCACCGGCATCTCGTAGCCGGCAAAAGGCACCATGCGCGCGCCCAGGCGCTGGTGCAGGGCGTGCAAGGGTGTTCTGGCGAGCGGTGCGTCCATCGGCAACAAAGCCTCCTCATGGGCAATCTAGCCCCCATCGCGACCCAGGCCGATGCGGGCTTGCCCTCGCTGTCCGCTTTACCTGAGAGATTCGGTGTCCGGCCCTGAAACGTGCCGCCGGCCCTTGCCCCTTCGGTGGGCCACTGCGGGATCGCCGCGGCGGCCTCTCTCCAGTGAGGATGGAGTCAGTCCTTTTGCCTGAGCGTTACGTTTTTCGCCTTCGGCGGCCCCGCGTGAGCGGCGCTCTCTCCTGACGCCGGTCAGTGTAGCAGCGGGCTGTGCCGCGGCTGCCGGCCGCTGTGCAAGACCGGGGCGCAGCGCGCAGGCATCTAGATGCGGTGCCCGCGCTATGCTGCGGGACACTTCCGATCCCGGGGAGCCCTCGATGCTGCGACGACTGCTGCTGCTGGCACTGTTCCTGACGCTGGCCGCGTGCACGCTCGGCCCGCCGCCGCTCGCCCCGCTGCCGCCGATGCCCGAAGGCGCCTCGGGCTTCACCGCCAAACCGGGCTGGGCGTTGCAGCGCTTCGCCGTGGCGGCTGCCAACCCGCTGGCCACCGAGGCGGGCTTCCAGGTCATGAAGGCCGGCGGCAGCGCGATCGACGCGGCGGTGGCTGTGCAGATGGTGCTGGCGCTCGTCGAACCGCAGTCCAGCGGCATCGGCGGCGGCGCCTTCCTGCTGCATTGGGACGGACGAGCCATTGCTGCCTGGGATGGCCGTGAAACTGCGCCGGCGGCGGCCGACGAGCGGCTCTTCCTGCTGCCCGACGGCAAACCGATGCCGTTCACCCAAGCCGTGGTCGGTGGCCGCGCGGTGGGTGTGCCCGGTGCGGTGCGCATGCTCGAAAGTGCACACCGCCGCCACGGCCGGCTGCCCTGGGCGCAACTGCTCGCACCGGCGATCCGGCTTGCCGACGAAGGCTTTCTGATCAGCGCTCGGCTGCACACGCAGTTGAAGGCCGAAACCGCGTTGAGGGGCGACGCACAGGCCGCGGCGTACTTCTATGCCGCCGCTGGCCAGCCGCACCCGGTGGGCCACCGCTTGCGCAACCCGGCGCTGGCGGAGGTGCTGCGCGCCATCGCCACGCGCGGCAGCCCTGCCTTGCACGAGGGGCCGGTGGCCGAAGACATCGTGCGGCGCGTGCGCGGCCACGCCGGCAACCCGGGCGTGATGACGCTGCCCGACCTGGCCGGCTACACGGTGAAGGAGCGCGAGGCGATCTGCACGATGTGGCTGCAACGCTGGCGCGTGTGCGGCTTCCCGCCGCCGTCGTCAGGGCATCTCACGGTGATGCAGATCCTCGGCCTGCTCGAACGATCGCCCGCGGTGGCGCAGCCGCTCGATGGCGGCGTGCCCGGCGCGCCGTGGTTGCACCTGTACACCGAGGCGGCCAGGCTGGCTTTCGCCGACCGTGGCCAGTTCGTTGCCGACCCCGACTTCGTGTCTGCACCGGGTGGCCGCTGGAGCACGCTGCTGGACGACGCCTACCTGCGCCAGCGCGCTTCGCTGATCGGCCCGCGCAGCATGGGCATTGCGCGGCCGGGATCGCCCGGCGCAGTGGCTGCGGCCCATGCGCCGATGCGCGACCAGCCCGAGACCGGCACCAGCCACGTGAGCATCGTCGACGCCGAGGGCCGCGCCGTGGCGATGACGACCACCATCGAAGCCGTCTTCGGCAGCCGCGTGATGAGCGACGGTGGCACGGGCAAGCCCGGCGGCTTCCTGCTCAACAACCAGCTCACCGATTTCTCCATGGCGCCTGCCGATGCCCAGGGACGGCCGATCGCCAACCGCGTGCAGCCCGGCAAACGGCCGCGTTCGTCGATGAGCCCGACCCTGGTTTTCGATCAGACCGACCGCCGCCTCGCGATGACCGCCGGCTCACCGGGCGGCGCGGCGATCATTCACTTCACCGCCAAGACCTTGATCGCCACGCTGGCCTGGGGGCTGAATGCGCAGCAGGCGATCGACCTGCCCAATTTCGGCAGCTTCAACGGACCGACGGTGCTGGAGCAGGGGCGCTTCCCCGAGGCCACCGCGAGCGTCTTGCGCTCGCTTGGTCATGTCGTGGTGCAAAGCGACCTGACGAGCGGGTTGCAGGCGATCCAGCGCACACCCACGGGTTGGTTCGGCGGCGCCGATCCGCGACGCGAGGGCGTGGTGCGCGGCGAGTAGCGCGAGCGATTCGCGAACGCGACAATTGGGCATGCCACTGCCCGAACTCCAGACCCTGCTCTACAGCGTCGCCGACGGCATCGCCACGGTCACGCTGCACCGCCCCGACAAGCTCAACGCATTCACCGCGCGCATGCGCGACGAACTGATCGCGGTGTTCGGCCAGACCGATGCCGACGACGCCGTGCGTGCGGTGATCGTCACCGGCGCCGGGCGCGCGTTCTGCGCCGGCGCTGATCTGGCGGCTGGCGGTGACACCTTCGACTACGACGCACGCGGCGTCGACGACAAGGTCCACGATGTGCACCGCGACGGCGGTGGCCTCGTCACGCTGCGCATCTTCGACAGCCTGAAGCCGGTCATCGGCGCTATCAACGGCGCAGCAGTCGGCATCGGCGCGACGCTGCAGCTGCCGATGGACATGCGGCTGGCGTCCACCGGCGCGCGCTTCGGCTTCGTGTTCGCGCGCCGCGGCATCACGCCCGAGGCAGCCTCGTCGTGGTTCCTGCCGCGGCTGGTGGGCATGCAGACGGCGCTGGAATGGTGCATGACGGGGCGCGTGTTTGCCGCGCAGGAAGCGCTCGAACGCGGCCTGGTGCGTTCGCTGCACGCACCCGAGGACTTGATGCCCGCCGCTCGCGCGCTGGCACGCGAGATCGCCGACAACGCCGCGCCGGTTTCGGTGGCGCTGGCGCGGCAGATGTTGTGGCGCATGGCCGGAGCCGAGCACCCGATGCAGGCGCACCGCGTTGACAGCCGCGCCATCCAGTCGCGCGGTCAATCCGCCGATGTGCGCGAAGGCGTCGGTGCGTTCCTCGAGAAGCGGCCGGCGAACTTCCCGAATCGTGTTTCGTCCGACATGCCTGGTTTCTTTCCGTGGTGGAGCGAGCCGCCGTTCGAGTGAATCGCGGCGGCTATGCTCGCGGCTCGCCAGGAGTTGCCATGTCTTTATCGTTGTTGTTCGCTCGCCGCCGGTTGATCGCCGCGGTGCTGCTTGCGCTGAGCGTGGCGCCCGCCGTGGCCGCCAGCTCGGCATCCTCGGCAGCCTCCGACAGCCTGGCCAGTTCGGTGGGCAGCGTTTCGGACTCGTTCCGCGGATCGAGCAACGCGTCGTCCCCGGGCGGGCGCACCGCTGCGGGGGACTTTCGCATCGTCGAAGTGGTGGCGCTCGCCGAGCGGCCCGATCGTGCGCGCCTGGTGCTCGAAGCAGTGGCGGGCAACGAAGCCCCCGGCTTCACGCTCGAGCTGCCGCAGCAGACGGTGGCGCGCGAAGGGCTCACCGCGGGCCTCGTGATCGCGGCGCGGCCCAGGCCCTACGGTGTTGAGTTCGCGCTCGCCGCCGATCGTTCGCCACGGCGCGTCTTCTTCCTCGTGCTCGAAGACGCGTGGTACCGCGAGCTGCCGGCAACGCCGGTGCGCCTCTGATCGCGCTGCGCCGTGGCGCGCTTGCGCTGATCGCGCTGCTGGCGGTCCTCTGTGTCCCGGCGCGCGCCGAATCGCTGCGCTACTGCGATGTGCCGCCGCAACTCAGCGGCGAACAACAAGACCGGCTGCTGCGCGTTGCCGCCGTCGTGCGCGGCCTGCTCATGGAGGCGGGCGCGCCGGCGGCGCTGATCTCTCGCTCGGGCCAGAACCTCGAACGCTTCGGTCAACGCTACTCGCACACGGGCATTACGCTGGCGACGCATCGCGAGGTGCCCTGGGCCGTGCGCCAGCTCTATTTCGCTTGCGACGAAGGCGCGCCGCGAATCTTCGACCAGGGCCTGGCCGGCTTCGTGATGGGCATGCAGAACCCGGCGCTGGGCTATGTCTCGATCGTGCTGCTGCCGGCACTCGAGGCCCAGGCGCTGGCCGAGCGCGCGCTGGACAACGCACTCGCGCTGCGCCTGCTTGGTCCCGCCTACAGCGCCAACGCGTTTGCGTTCAGCCAGCGCTACCAGAACTGCAACCAATGGGTGGCCGAGCTGCTGGCCGCGGCTTGGGGTGGGCTGGACGAGACTGCCGCGCCGCGCGCGATGGCCCAGCAGTGGCTGCGCCAGAACGACTACGAGCCGACCACCTTCGAGGTCGGCTCACGCTGGTTGATGTGGCTGGGCCATTTCATCCCCTGGGTGCATGCCGACGACCATCCCGACGAAGACCGGGCTGCGCTGCGCTACCGCGTCAGCATGCCCGAATCGATCGAAGCCTTCGTGCGCCGCACCGTGCCCGGCACCCAGCGCATCGAGCTGTGCCACGACGAGCGCCAGCTGGTGCTGCGCCGTGGCTGGCGGCCGATCGACGCAGGCTGCCGTGCCGAGGCCGGCGATCGAGTCGTCGACCTCGAGTGAGCCCGGATCACGGACGCACGGCGATCTCGTTCTTCACCATCTTCACGCCGTTGACCTTCCATGCCAGCGCTTCGGCGGTGGACTTCTCGGTCGCGTTCTTGGCGAAGCCCGACAGCATCACGGTGCCGTTGAGCGTTTCGACGCTGATGCTCGACGCGGCGACGCTCGTGTTGTCGACGAAGCGTGCTTTCACCGCGGTGGTGATCGCGGTGTCGTCGATGTAGGCACCGACCGTTTCCTGCCCGCGTGTGACGGCGCAGCCGGCAGCGGTGATCATGAGGATGGCGGCCGCGGCGGCGGCGAGGGTCGAGCGGGTGGTACGGGTGGTCATGGTGAATCTCCAGTGGTGAAGCAGGTACTCGAGGCGAGCGAATCGTCTCGACGGGTGGTGAAGAGCTCCACCACCCATGTTTGGACTGTAGAAAGCGCGAACCGCCTCGACCATCGGCGCGCGGCGCCTGCTCGTGTAGGACAGTGCCGCGCACGCGCAGGTGCGCCGCAGGCTCAAGCCAGAGGAATCACGAAGCAGGTGTGCAACGCCAGCTCGGTCCAGGCCAGCGGCTGGCCGGGCAGCAAGGCTTGCGCGCTGGCGCCGGCGAGCGACGCCGCGGCGGCAGCAAGCGCGTCTTGCGGCGGCGCACGAACGAGGATGAAGCGCATCGTGCGACCGTCGCGCGCGAGTGTCAGCTCGGCCGCGGGCCAGCTCGACGGCAGGCACGGCGTGAAGCGCAGCTCGCGCGCACCGAGCTGCAAGCCGAAGATCGATTCGATCGCCGCGCGGTGCATCCAGGCGGCGGCGCCGGTGTACCAGCTCCAGCCGCCGCGGCCGACATGGGGCGGCTGCGTGTAGACATCGCCGGCCATCACGTAGGGCTCGATGCCGTAGGCTGCGCCGCGGCTCGGGTGGCGCGACCGGTGCGCCGGGCTCAGGTAGGTGAAGCTGCGCCAGGCTTGGTCGGCTTCGCTGGCATCCACGGGCCCCGGCTGATGCACCGCATGCTGGGCCTGCGCCATCAGCGCCCACACCGCGCCGTGCGAATACTGCCCGCCGTTCTCGCGCACGCCGGGCGGGTAGGCCTGGATGTAGCCGGCGCTCGGGCTGGCATGCTGAAAAGGTGGGTCGAGCAGCTTGAGCAGGCCCGCGTCATGGTCCACCAGATGGGTCTGCACCGCCGCCAGTGCGATGCGCTGAAGCGCCGGCGGCGCTGCGCCGGACAGCACCGCCCAGGCCTGTGCGATGAGGTCGATGCGGCCTTCGGCGTTGGTGTGCGAACCGAGCGCTTCACCGTCGTCGAAGAAAGCACGCTTGAACCACTGGCCGTCCCAGGCCGCGCCGTTCAGCGCCGCCTTCCAGCCCACCGCAGCGCGCTCCCAGCGCAACGCCCGCTGCGCATCGCCGCGCTCGTGCGCCAGTGGCGCGAAGTCAGCGACCAGCCGGCACAAGAACCAGCCGAGCCAGACCGATTCGCCGCGCCCCTGGTGGCCGACACGGTTCATGCCGTCGTTCCAGTCGCCCGTGCCCATCAACGGCAGGCCGTGCACGCCCACGCGCAGGCTGCGGTCCAGGGTGCGCGCGGCGTGCTCGTAGATCGATGCCTGCTGCTCGCTGACGGCTGGCGTGTAGTACGCATCCTCGGCGCCTTCGGCAATCGCCGCGCCTTCGAGGAAGGGCACGTTCTGATCGAGCAGCGCGGCGTCGCCGGTGGCGCGCAGGTAATGCACGCAGGCGTGCGGCAGCCACAGCAAGTCGTCGGAGAAATGCGTGCGCACGCCGGCCCCTTCGGGCGCATGCCACCAATGCTGCACGTCGCCTTCGACGAACTGGCGCGACGCCGCGAGCACGATCTGCTCGCGCAGCATGTGCGGTGCGGCCCAGGCCATGGCCATCGCGTCCTGCAACTGGTCGCGAAAGCCGGTGGCGCCGCCGGCCTGGTAGAAACCGGCCTTGGCCCACAGCCGGCACGACACGGTCTGGTAGAGCAGCCAGCGATTCACCAGCGCGTCGAACAAGGGGTCGGGCGTCTTCACCGTGGTCGCCCCGAGCAACGCGTTCCAGTGGTCGCGCGAGCGTTCCAGGCGCGCCAGGCTCGAGCCGGCCGCGGCCTCGGCGGCGAGTTGTTGCGCGGCCGTGGCACTGGCGGCGTAGCCGAGCAGGAAAACCTGTTCGCTGCTTTGGCCGGCGTCGAGCTCGAACGTTACCGACAGCGCCGCGCAGGGGTCCAGACCACTGCCGCGGTGCTGGCCGAAATGATCCGGCAGCACCAGACGGCCGCGCGCGTCGAACAGTTCGCGCCGGTCGCAAGTCCAGTCTTCGGCTTCGTCGGGATCGCCAGCCAGGCCGAGGAACGCGGTGCCGCCGGGAAAGCCCAGCGAACGATCGAGCTGTGTGCACAACAAGGCGCTGAGTTTTTCCTCGGGCAAGCGCTGGCGGAAGTGCGCGGTGTGGACCGTCGCCCGGTCAGCGCGGCTCGCCCCCATCAGCCATTCGGCGATGCCGATCACACGCAGTTGCAGCGTGCGCTGGCCGCCATTGACGAGCCGGATCCGCACCTGCTTGACGCTGGCCTGCGCATCGACGCACCAGGAGGCCACCACCTCGAGATCGCCACGCCGGTGGCTGATGACGGTGTAGCCCTGGCCATGCGCGACGCGGTACGCGCCACCACCGGCCGTCGGCGCGACGCTCCACACCTCGCGTGTCTTGCGGTCCTGTAGCAAGAACCACTCCGAGGGCGGATCCGACACCGGGTCGTTGGACCAGGCGGTGAGTTGGTTCAGCCGGCTGTTCACGGCCCAGCTGTAGCCGCCGCCGGCTTCGGAAATCTGTGCGCCGAAGTTCGGGTTGGAGAGCACGTTGATCCACGGCCGCGCCGGCCGCAGCTGCTCGCTCACGTCGAAGCGGAACTCGCCCGATGCGGCGGCAAATCCGCCCAGCGGTGCCGCGGCGGCGGCGCTTGCGGCCTGGGTCGCAGAACCCGGCGTGCCCGCGTTGCAGACCGACGTCGATGTCGCGTGCCGCTCCTCGAAGGCCTGTTCGTGCAGCTCGCTCCAGGCCTGCACATGGTGCACCAGCGGCCGGCCATCGGCGTGCAAGCGCACGCGGGCCAGCATGTGCAGCGTGCTCAGTTCTTGCGCCGACAGCTCGGCGCCGCGCAAGACATGAAAACCGGTGCTCGCCAGACCGCCTTCGGCCGCGCTGTGCGCCTGGTGGCGCTCGCGCAGCGCCGTCGCCTCGCGTTGCAGCGCCATCTGGTACGACGCCGGCTCGGCGTTCAGCACCACCAGGTCGCAGGCCACACCGCCCCAGGCCCACAGCCGCAGCGCCTGGGCCAGCGCGCGCAGCAGGCCCACGCCCTGCATCGCCCCGGCCGTGACCAGCAGGATCGGCCGGTCACCCGAGATGCCCAAGCGCCACAGCAGCCGCCGGTCGCACGCCGCGGCAGCAACGCCCTCGGCGCGGCCCGGGCCGGGGCGCGTCACGCACAGCACCAGCGCCGTGGTCAGCGTCTGCATGGCAGCGAAGTTCTCGGCGCTCAGCCCCAAGGCACGCAAGCGAATCGCCGCCAGCGTGGCCGACATCAGCGATGCGCGCTGCGCGTGGCTCGGCTGGCGGTATTTGTCGATCACCGCGTGCAAGACCTCGCGACTGTCGTGCGCTGCGGTGGCGAAGGTGCAATGGGCCTTGCTGTTGGGCGCCACGCGCAGCGTCACCGACAGCGCACAGACCGGGTCCAGCCCCGTGTCGAGTTCGGTGGCGCCGCTCGCCGCCGGCAGCGCGTCGAACGATCCGAGCGGCGCGCCCGCATCGCGGTTGCGCCCGAGCCAACGCTGGCGGTCGGTTTGCAGCCGCAGGTCGAGCAGCGGCGGGTCGGCGTCGGTGATGAAGTGCGCCGCCAGCAGGCCTTGTTCGGTGGCCAGGCGCGGCTTGCGTTCGAACTCCAGCGCGCGCTCCGCGGCCAGCCAGCGGGCCTGCACGAAGAGCTTGCCGAAGGCCGGGTGCGCCTCGTCGGCGCGCGCCTCGGCCAGCGTCACCTCGAAGGCCGAGATGAGTTCGATCTCCAGCGTGCGCTCGCTCAGGTTGCGGATCTCGACCTGCCGAAACTCGATGTCGTCTTCCGGGCTGACCCAGACCGTGGTGTGGGCCTGCAGTTCGGGCCAGACGGCATCGAAACACACGCGGTCGGCGTGGTAGACGCTGCTGTAGCGCGCGGCCGCATCGGGCGCGGGATGCTGGGTGATCGAGACCGGCGCTGTGGCCGCGCCATCGTCATCCTGCCAGCGCAGGTAGAAAAAACTTCCGCAGGCATCGCGCAACGCGTCGTCGCGCCATCGCGTGATGCCCTGCGCACCGCGCCGGCTCCACCCGGCGCCGTTGGCGCGCAGCGAAACGCTGTAGCGCCCGTTGGAAAGCACATGTGTCGGCTCCAGCGCCGTGGCACCCGGCAGCACCTCGCGCAGCAGCCCCGGCGAACGCTGCTGCAAGGCCTGCGGCGGCGGCCCGGCGGGCGGCGCGTGCAGCAGCGAGACCTCACGCGGCGCGCGTTCGTGCAACAGCGACGCCACCGCCTCGATGCGTTGATTGGCCATGCCCCAGCGCTGCGCCACGCCGTCGAGCAGCACGTTGGCCAGCGCGACGACGGTCATGCCCTGGTGGTGCGACATGAAGGTGCCGACCGGCTTGAAGAGGCCGCTGTCGGTCTGTCGCGACGGCGAGTAGTCGAGGGCTTCGATGAAGCCGAGCGGCGAGCGCGCGCCGCGCGACTGCAGTGCCGCGAAGTTGCGGCAGGCACGGTGCGGCCCGATCTGCGCCGCCAGCGCCGTGGCGTACGGCGCGATGACGAGCTCATCGGGCGGCGTGCGGCGCAGCGCCAGCCGCGGCACACCCTGCGGCGCGTACTGGTAGGCCAGCGTGTGGTCGCTGGCGGCGTAGGCCGATTCCGAGATGCCCCAGGGCGTGCGCTGCTCGTGGCCGAACGCGATCTGCTCGCGCAGCGCGACATGGCCGGCTTCGCGCAGCACGCTGCCGTGCGGCTCGTCGAGCACCAGCGCCGGCATCAGGTACTCGAACATCGAGCCCGCCCACGAACGCAACCCGGCCTGCGCACCGAGGGCGAAGAACGGCCGCCCCAGTGCCGCCCAATGACCCACCGGCACATCGCCCTTGGCGATCGCCAGCAGGCTCGTGAGGCGCGACTCCGACGCGAGCAGGTCATAGAACCCGGCATCCAGCTGTTGCTCTGCAACGCGGTAGCCGATGTGGAACAGATGCCGCTTGCGGTGGTACAGAAAACCGAAGTCGGCTTGCCAGGCGAGTTGCTCGCAGGTAGCGGCCACCGCGTTGAGGCGCTGCGCGGTGTCGTCGGCGGCTGACGCAGCGGCCTGGGCCAGCGCCAATGCATCGAGCTCGGCCGAGCGCAAGGTGGCCCGCAGATCGGCCAGCCGCCAGCGCAACTCGTCGCGCATCGTCGGGGCCAGCGTGGAGCGTGCCGCCAGCAGCGGCGCGAGGCGCTGCCTGCAGGCGTGAACCGCGCGCAGCGACGCGGCCGCGTCGTGCGGCGCCAGCGCCCGTTCGCGGCAGGCCTGCGCCACCGCCAGCAGGTGGCCGCACAGGTTGCCGCTGTCGACGCTGGACACGTACATCGGCAGCAGCGGCTGGCAGGTCTGGGTGTCGTACCAGTTCATGAAGTGGCCGCG
>JANNQO010000240.1:0-14631 GCA_031400795.1 Rubrivivax sp.
ATAATCTAAAACAATTAGTACCAGTATCTGAGACGTGACTCGTTCAAAACAAGCTCTGGCAAGAAAACCCGTAGTAAAAATTCGCGTTTTCATCAGACAAAAAAGTGAAGAAAAGGATGGTAGCCAATTGTTTTCTAATCATTTTCCAAAAAGTTTACAAGGAATATAGTTATTGTTTGAAATATTCGAAATAAATAACATTTTTTCTTCTAAAATTAAGAACTTTTAGTTATTAACTTCAAGAAGCTGGTGCCCAACCACCCGCAGACGATCTACTTCGATGGCGTGCTGGCGTACATGAACAAGGACTTCGCCACCGCCCGCGAGCGCAGCAGCAAGCTCGTGCAGCTGGCGCCCAACAACGCGCTGGCCCTGCAGCTGGCAGGCACGGCGGAGTTCCACCTGCGCAACTTCCACCAGGCCGAAACCTATCTGTCCAAAGCCCTGCAGCAGGCGCCCAGCCTGGGCCTGGCGCGCATGATGCTGGCGCAGATCCAGTTGCGCACCGGCCAGCCGGCCAAGACGATCGAAACGCTCGCGCCGATGCTCGACCAGCCCGGCGTCTCGCCCGAGATGCTGGCCATCGCAGCCGAGGCCTATCTGCTGAACGGCGATGCGAAAAAGTCCGAGGAGATGTTCGCGCGCGCCACCAAGCTGCGCCCCGAGGACGGCAAGATCCGCACGGCTCAGGCGATGAGTCAGCTGCGCCAGGGCAAGGGCGAGAAGGCGATGGATACGCTGGAGTCGATCGCCGCCAGCGACAGTGGCGTTGCGGCCAACCTGGCCTTGATTTCTGCGCACCTGCGCAAGAACGAACTCGATGCGGCGCTGAAAGCGATCGACGCCCTGGAGAAGAAACAACCCGACCGCCCGGTGGCGGCCAACCTGCGCGGCCGAGTGCAGGTGCTGAAGAAAGACCTGGCAGGCGCGCGCAAGAGCTTCGAGCGGGCACTGGAACTCGACAAGCGCTACTACCCGGCCGTGGCCAGCCTGGCGGCGCTGGATCTGACCGAAAGCAAGCACGCCGAGTCGCGGCAGCGCTTCGAGGCCTATCTGAAGGACGACCCCAAGCATGTCGGCGCCATCCTGGGCCTGGCCGCGGTGATGACGCGCACCGGGGCCAGCCCGGGCGAGGTGAGCGAAGTGCTGGGCCGCGCCGTGAAGGCCGAGCCGGGCCAGACCGGGCCGCGCCTGCGGCATATCGAACACCACCTGACCCAGCGCGACCACAAGGCCGCGCTGGCCACGGCACAGGATGGACTGGCTGCGATCCCGAACCATCCCGACCTGCTGCAAGCCCTGGGCCGAGTGCAGATGACGATGGGCGACACGCAGCAGGCCGTGACCACGCTGAACAAGCTCGTTGCCGTGAAAGGCGATTCGCCACAGGCCCTGCTGGCGCTGGGCGAGGTCTTCTTCCAGCGCAAGGAATACGCCGACGCGGAGAAGAGCTTTCGCCGCGCACTGGCGATCAAAGCCGACCTGCTGCCGGCGCAACGCGCGCTGGTCGGCACGCTGGTGGCCGATCGGCGCCACCCCGACGCGCTGATCGTCGCCAAGGAAGTGCAGAAGCAGCGCAACGACGGCATCGGCCAGCTGCTCGAGGGCGACATCGAAAATGCGCGCAAGAACTACGATGCCGCCGCATTGGCCTATCGCGCCAGCCTGCAGCGCACCCCCGCCACCGAGACCGGCGTGCGCCTGCACAGCCTGCTGCTGGTGCAGGGCAAGACCGGCGAGGCGGAACGATTTGCCGTCGAATGGGAGAAGACGCGCCCGCGTGACGCGGCGTTCCTGTTTTACCGCGCCGACGTGGCGCTCGGGCAGCGTGACTATCCGCTCGCCGAGACACGCTACCGCGCCGTGATGCAGGTGCAGCCGAACAATCCGCTGGCGCTGAACAACGTGGCCTGGCTGATGGTGCAGCAGAAGAAGGCCGGCGCGCTGGAACATGCCACCAAGGCGACCCAGCTGCTGCCCAACCAGCCGGCGCTGCTGGACACGCTGGCACTGGCGCAGGCCGCCGAGAACAAGGTCAAGGAAGCGGTGGAGACGCAGAAGAAAGCGGTGTCCCTGGCGCCGCAGGACAACGGGCTGCGCTTCAACCTGGCGAAGCTGCTCGTGCAGGCCGGCGACAAGCCTGCCGCCCGCGTGGAGCTGCAGACGCTGGAAAAGCTGGGCCCGCGCTTCCCGCAGCAACAGCAGGTGGAAGAAATGTTGAAGAGCGTGAACTCCTAGCCTGTCGGATTCGTTACGCGGCGCCGAAGAAGGGGGATGAACCCCCGCCGGCGCCGGCCGCTGCAACAGTTCGCGCGCGCGCTGCTCGGGCAGTTGCCGCGCGCTTCGCGCTTTGCTTTGCTGCGCTGGCTGGTCGATTGCGACCCGGCACCCGACGCGCGGCTGCAGCTGGGCATCGCCGCCACGCGCGACGAACTCGAGGCCTGCTTCGCGCTGCTGCACGACGCCTACGTGGCCTGCGGCTTCATGGCGCCGCAGTCCTCGGGCCTGCGTGTCACGCCCTACCACGCGCTGCCGACGACGACCACGCTGTACGCGCGCTTCGACGGCGAGATCGTCGGCACCTTGTCGATCGTTCGCGAGGGCGTGTTCGGCTTCCCGCTGCAATCGGTGTTCGATCTCACCGCACTGCGTGCCCAGCCGGGGCAGATCGCCGAGATTTCGGCGCTAGCGGTGCACCCGAAGTTCCGCAAGACCGGCGGCACCGTGCTGTTCCCGCTGATGAAGTTCATGTACGAGTACTGCACCCGGTACTTCGACACGCGGCACTTGGTGATCGCGGTGAACCCGAACCGCATCGAGCTCTACGAAGCGCTGCTGTTCTTTTGCCGGCTGCAGGCGCAGGTGGTGGACAACTACGACTTCGCGGGCGGCGCACCGGCGATCGGTGCGACGCTGGACCTCGCGGCTGCGCCTGAGGTCTTTCGCGCGGCGTACGGTGGGCGCAGCGTGCGCAAGGACATGCACCGTTACTTCACGCGCACGCCGATGGCCAACATCCGCTGGCCGGCGCGCCCCTACTTCACGACCAACGACCCGGTCATGTCACCGGCGCTGCTGGAGCACTTCTTCAACCGGCGCACGCCGGTCTTCGACGGTTTGGACGATCGCCGCCGGCGCCTGTTGCGCGAGATCTACCCCGAGCCCGACTACCGCGACGTGCTGCCGGCGGTGCAAGGTCCCGACACGGGTGCCCCGTTGCGGCGCCACCGCCGCCACTCGCTGAAGTGCCCGGCGCGCTTCGTGCTGCCCGGGTCGGTGCCGAGGAGTGTGCCGATGGACGTGGTCGACATCTCGCTGCACGGCTTTCTGGCGCGCAGCGTGGCCGTGCTCGACGAGGGTGCGCGGGGCTTCATCGAAGTGCAACTCGGCATCGGCTGCCGATCGCTGGCCGAAGTCAGCATCGTTCGCTGCAATGCCACTGCGGCCGGGCAGTTCTACGGCTTTCGCATCGAAGCCCCGGACGCCGCCTGGCGCCGCTGCATCGCGCACCTGGAGGCGAGCAGCCAGCCCGCAGTGCGCGAGCGTCAGGCGGTCGCGCCTACGCTCACGCCCGCCGAGATCGCTTGCTGATCGGCGTGGTAGCTCGACCGCACCATCGCGCCCACGGCGGCGTGCGCGAAGCCCATCTCGCGCGCCCGCTCTTCGAACATCCTGAACGTGTCCGGGTGCACGTAGCGCCGCACCGGAAGATGGTGGCTGCTGGGCGCCAGGTACTGGCCAAGCGTGAGCATGTCGATGCCGTGCGCGCGCATGTCGCGCATCACCGTGAGGATCTCGTCGTCGGTCTCGCCGAGACCCACCATCAGCCCGCTCTTGGTCGGCACGCCGGGTACTGCTTGCTTGAAGCGCTGCAGTAGCGTGAGGCTGAACTGGTAGTCCGAGCCCGGGCGGGCTTCCTTGTACAGGCGCGGCACGGTCTCGAGGTTGTGGTTCATTACGTCGGGCGGCGCGGCTTTCAGAATGTCGAGCGCACGGTCCAAACGACCGCGGAAATCGGGCGTGAGAATCTCGATCTGTGTTTGCGGTGAGACCTCGCGCACGCGGCGGATACAGTCGACGAAATGCGCCGCACCGCCGTCGCGCAGATCGTCGCGATCGACACTGGTGATGACCACGTAGCGCAATTTCAGCGCGGCGATGGTCTTGGCGAGGTTGGCCGGCTCGTCGGCGTCCAGCGGGTCGGGACGGCCATGGCCGACATCGCAGAACGGGCAGCGGCGCGTGCACTTGTCGCCCATGATCATGAAGGTGGCCGTGCCCTTGCCGAAGCATTCGCCGATGTTCGGGCAGCTCGCTTCTTCGCACACCGTGTGCAGCTTGTGCTCGCGCAGGATCTGCTTGATCTCGTAGAAGCGGGTGCTCGGGCTGCCCGCCTTGACGCGAATCCACTCGGGCTTTTTCAGCACCTCCGCGGGCACGACCTTGATCGGGATGCGCGAGGTCTTGGCCTGCGCTTTCTGCTTGGCGCTGGGGTCGTATCTTGGGGCGTCCATAGCATGATCTTAGGCGAGGTGACGCTGCAACGCCGCGATCAAGGCCTCAGCGGCTTCGGGCCGGCCGCACGGCACACCCAGTGAGCGCAGGTCGATGGTCTGGAGCCCGGCATGGCCGCAAGGGTCGATGCGCGTGAACGGCTCCAGGTCCATCGCGACGTTCAGCGCCACACCGTGGTAAGCGCAGTGCTGGCTGACCTTGATGCCCAAGGCGGCGATCTTTGCCAGGCCCGCCAGCGAGTTCGTGTCGAGCCGTCCGTGGCCGAATGGATCGGCCAGGCGCACGTAGACGCCCGGCGCACCGCGCACGCGGTGCCCGGTCACGTCAAACGTTGCCAGCACGTCGATGAGCGCCTGCTCGAGGCGGTAGACGTACTCCTTGACGAAGATGCGCAGGCGCCGCAGGTCAACGAGCGGATAGGCCACCACCTGCCCCGGGCCGTGGTAAGTCACCTGACCGCCGCGGTTCGTGCGCACGACGGGGATGCCGCCAGCTTCCAGCACATGCTCGTCTCGGCCGGCCAGGCCCTGCGTGAAAACCGGGTCGTGTTCGACGAGCCAGATCTCGTCGTCGCTCTCCGTGGTGCGCGCTGCGGTGAACGCACGCATCTGCTCTTCGATGCCGGCGTAGGGGAGCCGGCCGAGGTCGCGCACCCGCATCAGTCTTCGTCGCCGGCGTCGGCGTCGCCGCCTTGCTGCTGCAGCCGCCACATCTCGGCGTAGCGCCCGCCCAGCGCCAGCAGCTCGGCGTGCGCACCGCGCTCGACGACTCGCCCGCCTTCGAGCACGACGATCTGGTGCGCATCGGCCACCGTCGACAGCCGGTGCGCAATGACCAGCGCCGTCTTGCCTTGCGCCGCGCTCTTCAGCTCGGCCTGGATGGCGCGTTCGTTGGCTGAATCGAGCGCCGACGTGGCTTCGTCGAAGATCAGGATCGGCGGGTTCTTCAAGAGCGTGCGCGCGATCGCCACGCGCTGCTTCTCGCCACCGGAAAGCTTCAGCCCGCGCTCGCCGACCATCGTCGCGTAGCCCTTGGGCGTGGCGGCGATGAAGTCGTGGATGTGCGCGGCGCGCGCGGCCTCTTCCACCTGCGCGCGGCTCGCCCCCGGTTGGCCGTAGGCGATGTTGTATTCGACAGTGTCGTTGAAGAGCACGGTGTCCTGCGGCACGATGCCGATCGAGCGGCGCAGGCTCGTCTGCGTCACCGCGCGCAGCTCCTGCCCGTCGATCGTGATGCGGCCAGCGCTCACGTCGTAGAAGCGGTACAGCAGCCGCGCCAGCGTCGACTTGCCGGCCCCCGAGGCCCCCACCACGGCCACCGTCTTGCCCGCGGGAATATCGAAACTCACCTCGTGCAAGATGGCTCGATCCGAGTCGTAGGCGAACGACACGTTCTCGAAACGCACCTCACCATCGCTGATCGCCAGCGCCGGTGCGCCGGGCACATCGTCGACTTCGCGATGCCGCTCCAGCAACCCGAACATCTTCTCCAGATCGGTCAGCGCCTGCTTGATCTCGCGGTAAATCACGCCGAGGAAGTTCAGCGGGATGTAGAGCTGGATCATGAAGGCGTTGACCATCACCAGATCACCGAGCGTCATGCGGCCGTCGACCACGCCTTGCGTAGCGCGCCACAGCATCGCCACCAGCGCCGCGGCGATGATGAGCTGCTGTCCGGTGTTCAAGAGCGACAGCGTGCTCTGGCTCTTCAGCGTGGCGCGGCGCAGCCGCTCGAGGTTCTCGTCGTAGCGCTTGGCCTCGAAGTCTTCGTTGTTGAAGTACTTCACCGTCTCGTAGTTGAGCAGCGAATCGATGGCGCGCGAATGCGCCGACGAGTCGAGTTCGTTCATCTGCTTGCGGAACTGCGTGCGCCACTCGGTGACGAGTACGGTGAAGGTGATGTAGCCGGCCAGTGCTGCCAGCGTGATCCAGGCGAACCCGGCATCGAACTTCCAGGCCAGGAAGGCAAGCACCATCGTCACCTCGATGAGCGTGGGCACGATGCTGTACAGCGAATACGAGATCAGCGAGTGCACGGCACGGGTGCCGCGCTCGATGTCGCGCGTCATGCCGCCGGTTTGGCGCTCGAGGTGAAAGCGCAAGGACAGTGCGTGCAAGTGGCGGAACACCTCCAGCGAAATGCGCCGCGCCGTGCCCTCGGTGGCCTTGGCGAAGATCAACTCGCGCAGCTCGGTGAAAAGCGAGGTCGACAGGCGCAGCAAGCCGTAGGCGACGATCAGGCCCAGCGGCACCACCAGCAGCGCCGCAGCGTCGCCGGGCTTCAGGGTCAGGCTGTCGACCAGGTTCTTCAGCAGCACCGGCACGCCGACGTTGGCAACCTTGGCCGACACCATGAACGCCAGCGCGATGCCCACTCGCCAGCGGTAGCGCCACAAGTAGGGCAGCAGCCGGGCCAGCGTGGCCCAGTCGGAGCGGGGTGCGGGAGAGGCGGCGTCTGCTGCGGCAGCCGGCAAGGCGATCGATCGACGCATCATGGAAGAATGAGTTGAATTCAGAGGTGACGCCGATGACCCAGCGAACAAGACCCGCGATGCTGCCGAACACGGGTTCCCCGGGTTCGGCAGCCCCCTTGGGGGGCGGTCCGCCGCCCCCGGCGGCGGACCTCGGAGCCCTGACTCTACCCACGAGTCTGCCAAACGGCGCGGAGCTGGTGCTGCGCGTGATGCCGCTGCCGGCCGACTCCAATGCCAATGGCGACATCTTCGGCGGCTGGATCATGGCTCAAGTCGACCTGGCCGGTGCGGTGCTGCCGGCACGCATCGCCAAGGGCCGCATCGCCACCGTGGCGGTGAACCAGTTCGTGTTCAAGCAGCCCGTCTCCATCGGTGACCTGCTCAGTTTCTACGCCACCGTCACGCGCATCGGCACGACGTCGGTGACGGTGCACGTGGAGGTCTACGCCGAGCGCAACCCGGCCGACCTGCATGTGGTGAAGGTGACCGAAGCGAACGTGACCTACGTGGCAATCGATCGCGACGGCCAACCCCGATCGATCCCGAAGGGCTGAGCGCAGCGACTCACGGACCCGCTTGCCGGGCAGCTGGCGCAGCAGCACCCGGGCCACGCGCTAGTCCTAATCGACGAAGAAGTCCGGGATCAGGTTCTTCGTTCCCGGCACCACCGAATAACGATCGAAATCGGTGACGCCATGGCGAGCCAGCAGCTCGTCGTCGATGAAGAAGTTTCCTGTCGTGGTCTTGGAGTCACTGCTGAGGATGAGATGCGCGGCATCGGCCAGGATCTCCGGCTTGCGACACAGGTTCAGATCGATGCCCGGGATCATCTGCAAGGCCGCGGTGGCGATGGCGGTGCGCGGCCACAGGCTGTTCACCGCGATGCCGTGCGGACGGAACTCGCCGGCGTGGCCGAGCGTGCACTCGCTCATGCCGTACTTGGCCATCGTGTACGCGACATGGCCCTTGAACCAGTGCTCGCGCATGCTCAGCGGCGGGCTCATGTTCAGCACATGCGGGTTGCGGCCGGCTTTCGCACTCTTCACCAACTCGGCCAGGCACGCCATCGTGCACAGATAGGTGCCGCGCACGTTGACGCCGAACATCAGGTCGAAGCGCTTCATCGGCGTGGCCGGCGTGGGCGTCAGGCTGATGGCGCTGGCGTTGTTGATCAGGATATCGATGCCGCCGAAGCGCTGCACCGCGGCCTGCACGGCGGCGAGTACCTGGGCTTCCTCGCGGATGTCGGTCTGCACCGGCAGCGCCTGGCCGCCGGCGGCGACGACCTCCGCGGCCGCGCTGCTCAGCGTGCCCGGCAGCTTCGGGTTCGGCTCGGTGGTCTTGGCCAGCAGCACGATGTTGGCGCCGTCCTGCGCGGCGCGCTTGGCGATCGCCAGGCCGATGCCGCGGCTGGCGCCGGTGATGAGCAGGGTCTTGCCGGCGAGCGTCGCAGTGGTCATCGAAAGGCCTCCTCGGATTGCATTCCTGGCCACACGGCGGTGGCGATGTGGGTGGCGATGGCGATGGCGCAGTAGCGGTACACCGGCTCGCCGGGGTGGAAACCGTCGCTCGCCATGGCCGAAGGGTCGAGCGCCAACTGCATCGGCACCTTGGAAACGTCGTCGCGCGTCGCGGCCCAGCGTTCGAGCGCTGCGTTGTGGCGCCGCGCGTCGGCGCCGGCCACCCAGCGCAGCGGCTGCGGCAAGCCGGGGAAGCGGTGCACCGGCGGCAGCGGAGCAAAGGCCACGTGGAGAACGCCGTGCGCGTTGCGCAGGCCGTTCGCGAGCGCATCGCGTGCGGCCACCGCGTGGTGCGACGGGACCTGATCGACTACGTCGTTGACGCCGGTGATCACGACCGCGACGTCCCAGGTGCCGAGCGATTCGCCTTGCAGGCGCTGGTGGGCCTGCTTGGTCGTCAGGCCCGACTGCGCAATCAGCGCCCACCGCACCTGTGCGCCGCACAACGCCGCCAGGCGCTGCGCCATCGGTGCGGCCAACGCCTGCTGCTGGTTCGCCACGCCCACGCCAGCGGCCGACGAATCGCCGGCGATCAGCAGCCGCAAGCTGCGCCCGCGCCCGATCACACCGGCGCGTGGGCCCTCGGCCTCGGGCAGTCGCGGCAGGCGCTTTCTCGTCAGCAGCGCCTGAGCCACCAGCACCGGGCTCAGCGCGACCTTCAGCGCGAGATCCAGCATCTTCAGAACTTGCTGAAGTCGGGCTTGCGCTTCTGGAAGAAGGCCTGGAAGGCTTCCATCGCCTCGGGGCTACGCAAGCGTTTGCCGAAGAGCGCGCCTTCGGTCTGGATGGTCTTCAGGATGAGGTCGCGCTGCGGTGCGCGCAGCAACTGCTTGGCATCGCGCACCGCGCCGGGGGGCAACTGGTTGAAGCGCTCGGCAACCCGGCGCGCGTGGTTCACCACCTCGCCTGCTGGCAGCACTGCGCTCGCGATGCCGCAGTCCACCGCCTCCTGTGCAGTGAACGGGTCGCCGAGCAGCAGCTTCTCGGCCGCGCGCACGTGGCCCATCAACTGCGGAACGAGCAGGCTGGAGGCGAACTCGGGCACCAGGCCGAGTGCCACGAACGGCATCGCCAGGCGCGCTTCATCGGAGACATAGACGAAGTCGCACTGCAGCAACATCGTCGTGCCGATGCCGATCGCACCGCCGGTCACCGCGGCCACCACCGGCTTGTCGCATTCGAGCAGCGCGCGCATGAAGCGGAACACCGGCGACTCCATCGCATCGCTGCCCTGCCCCGGCGGACGCGACATGAAGTCTTCGATGTCGTTGCCCGAGGTGAAGATGCCCGGCTGGCCGGTGATCAGCACGGCGCGCACCGCGGCGTCTTCGCGCGCCGCGTTCAGCGCATCGGCCATCGCCTGGTACATCGCGATCGTCAGTGCGTTCTTCTTCTCGGGCCGTGCAATCTCGATCGTGGCCACGCCGTTCAGCGTGGCGGTCTTGATGGTCATGTGTGCCTCTCGCTCAAATCCGTTCGAAGATGCCGGCCGCGCCTTGGCCCATGCCCACGCACATCGTCACCATGCCGTACTTCAGCTGGTGGCGGTGCAGTGCGTGCACCACGGTGGCCGAGCGAATCGCGCCGGTGGCGCCCAGCGGGTGGCCGAGCGCAATCGCGCCGCCCATCGGATTCACCTTGGCCGGATCCAGCCCGACCGTGTTGATGACGGCCAGCGCTTGCGCGGCGAAGGCCTCGTTCAGCTCGATCCAGCCGAGATCGTCGAGCGTCAGGCCGGCATGGCGAAGCGCCACGGGGATGGCCTCGATCGGGCCGATGCCCATGATGTCGGGCGGCACGCCGCGCACCGCGAAGCTGACGAAGCGCGCCAGCGGCTTCAGGCCGAACTGTTTGATCGCTTTCTCGCTGGCGAGGATCAGCGCGCCTGCGCCGTCGCTGGTCTGCGAGCTGTTGCCCGCTGTGACGCTGCCCTTCGCAGCAAAGACCGGCTTGAGTTTCGCCAGCGCTTCGGCGGTGGTGTCGGCGCGCGGGCCTTCGTCGAGGTGGACGGTGCGAGTCTTCATGCCGACCTCGCCGGTGGCCAGGTTCGGGTAACGATCCACCACGTCAACGGGTGTCATCTCGGCCGTGAACTCGCCGGCGGCTATCGCCTTCATCGCCTTCTGGTGCGAGGCCAGTGCGAACGCGTCCTGCGCTTCGCGGCTGACCTTCCACTGCGTGGCCACCTTCTCGGCGGTGAGGCCCATGCCGTAAGCGATGCCGACGTTCTGATCCTTGGCGAACACCGCCGGGTTGAACGACGGCTTGTTGCCGCCCATCGGCACCAGGCTCATGCTTTCGGCACCGGCGGCGATCATCACGTCGGCTTCGCCGACACGGATGCGGTCGGCGGCCATCTGCACCGCGGTGAGGCCCGAGGCACAGAAGCGGTTGATCGTCACGCCAGCCACTGAGTGCGGCAGCCCGGCGATGACCGCGGCCACGCGCGCCATGTTCGCGCCCTGTTCGCCTTCGGGGAACGAGCAGCCGACGATCAAGTCTTCGATCGCTTGCGGGTCCAGCGTCGGCACTTGCCGCAGCGCGTTCTGCAACGCCGCGACGAGCAGGTCGTCGGGGCGCGTGTTGCGGAACATGCCGCGCGGCGCCTTGCCGATCGGCGTGCGTGTGGCAGCCACGATGTAGGCGTCTTGCACTTGCTTGCTCATCATCAGTTCCGTCCTCAGTTTCTCAGCGGCTTGCCGGTCTGCAGCATGCCCATGATGCGTTCCTGGGTCTTCGGGTGCTCGAGCAGGCCGCAGAAGGCCTGGCGTTCGAGCGCCATCAGATACTCCTCGCTGACCATCGAGCCGGCATCGACATCACCGCCGCAGATCACGCTGGCGATCAGCGTGGCGATGTGGAAGTCGTGCGCGCTGATGAAGCTGCCGTCGCGCATGTTCGCGAGCTGGCCCTGGATGGTGGCGATGGCGTTGCGGCCGGCCACCGGGAACAGCGTCTTCGCGGGTGCGCGGTAGCCGCTCTCATGCATCGCCTTCGCTTGTGCGGTGGCCACGTGAAGCAACTCGTCCTTGTGCGGCACGATCACGTCGCTCCACAGCAGGTAGCCGAGCTTGCGTGACTCGATCGCACTGGTGCCCACCTTGGCCATCGCGGCGTTGCTGAAGCCGTCCTTCAGGAACGCGAGCAGATCGGCGCCCGCGTTGCCGGCGGCGGCCATCTCGGCAGCGCGGCGCGCGATGTAGGCCAGGCCCCCGCCGCCGGGCACCAGGCCGACGCCGACTTCGACCAGGCCGACATAGGTCTCCAGGTGCGCGACGCGGCGGGCGCAGTGGATCGCGACTTCGCAGCCACCGCCCAGCGCCAGGCCGCGCATCGCGGCCACCACCGGCACGTTGGCATAGCGCAGCCGCAGCATCATGTCCTGCAGCTTCTTCTCCTCGGGCGCAATGCCCTTGGCGCCGAGCTTCATGAACACCGGCATCAGCGATTCGAGGTTGGCACCGGCCGAGAACACATCGTCGGGCGACCAGATCACGAGGCCTTGATAGTCCTGCTCGGCCAGCCCCACTGCCTTCACGAGGCCCTCGGTGACGGCCGGGCTGATGAGGTGCAGCTTGGCGGTGATGCTGGCCACCAGCACCTCACCATCGGGCGTCCAGACACGGACCTCGTCGTTCTTGAAGACCTCGGTGCCGGTCTTCAACGGCTGCGCGGGAGCGCCGACGTTTTCGCGGAAGTGCTGGCGCGCGTAGACCGGCAGTTCACGCCGCGGCACGTAGGCGTTCTTCGATGGACTCCACGAGCCTGCGTCGCTGTGCACGCCGGTGCGGCCGTCGAAGACCCAGGCCGGCAGCGGCGCTTTGCACAGCGCCTTGCCCGCGTCGATGTCGTCTTTCACCCACTGCGCCACCTGCGACCAGCCGGCTTCCTGCCACAGCTCGAAGGGCCCTTGCTTGCTGCCGAAGCCCCAGCGCATCGCGAGGTCGACATCGCGCGCGGTTTCGGCGATGTCTTGCAGGTGCACAGCCGCGTAGTGGAAACCGTCGCGCAGGATCGCCCACAGGAACTGCGCCTGCGGGTTGCTCGACTCGCGCAGCAGCTTCAGGCGCTCGGCGGCGGGCTTCTTCAGCATGCGCTCGACGATGGGTTCGGCTTTGCCATTCGCGGGAACGTACTCGCCCTTCGTGGCATCGAGCCGCAGGATGTCCTTGCCGACCTTCTTGAAGAAACCCGCGCCACTCTTCTGGCCGAGCGCGCCTTGTTCGAGCAGCCGGGCCAGCACCGGTGGCGTGGCGTAGCTGGCGAAGAACGGATCCTCCGCAAGGTTGTCCTGCAGCGTCTTGATGACATGCGCCATCGTGTCCAGCCCGACCACGTCGGCGGTGCGGAAGGTGCCCGACGACGCGCGGCCCATCTTCTTGCCGGTGAGGTCGTCGACCACGTCGTACGACAGGCCGAAGGCCTCGGCCTGCCTCATCGTCGCCAGCATGCCGGCGATGCCGACGCGGTTGGCGATGAAGTTGGGCGTGTCCATCGCGCGCACCACGCCCTTGCCCAGCACGCTGGTGGCGAAGGTCTCGAGTTGGTCGAGCACCTCGGCCTGGGTGGCCTCGGTGTCGATCAATTCCACCAGCTGCATGTAGCGCGGCGGGTTGAAGAAGTGGATGCCGCAAAAGCGCGGGCGGATCGACACGGGCAGCGCCGCCGAGAGTTTCGTGATCGACAAGCCCGAGGTGTTGCTGGCCACGATCGCGTGTGGCGCCAGCGCTGGGGCGATGCGCGTGTAGAGGTCGAGTTTCCAGTCCATGCGCTCGGCGATGGCCTCGATCACGAGGTCGCATTCGCCGAGCTTGGCCAGGTGCTCTTCGTAGTTCGCCGCTTCGATCAGCGCTGCGTCTTCGGGCACGCCCAGCGGCGCGGGCTTCAACTTCTTCAGGTTCTCGATGGCTTTCGTGACGACGCCGTTCTTCGGGCCCGCTTTCGCGGCCAGGTCGAACAACACGACGGGCACCTTGACGTTGACGAGGTGCGCAGCGATCTGCGCCCCCATCACGCCCGCGCCGAGCACGGCGACCTTGCGCACTTGAAAACGATTCATGCTTGTCATTCCGCTCGGATCCACTGCTGATTGCGATAGAACGGCCCGATGAAGCCGCGCACCTCGAGCTTCTTGCCGCCATCCTGCAGCGTGAGGCGCACCTTGTAGAGCTTGCCGACCTCGGGATCGAGGATCTGGCCAGCGTCCCAATAGGCCTCGCCGTCGGCCTTCTTCACGCCGCGGATGATTTCCAGGCCCTGCATCGGCTTGCCCTTGCGGTCGTCGCTGCACTTGTCGCAGACATCTTCGGCCTTGGCGTCGGGGTCCAGGCGCTTTTCGATCGTGCCGCTCAGCACGCCGGCGGTCTCGCCGATGCGCACCAGCGAGCGCTCCTTGCCGCTCTTGTCGTCGATGGTCTTCCATAGCCCCACTGGCGTGGGTTGGGCGTGCGCGGCGGCGGCAAGGCTCAGCAGTGCAAGAGTGATCCAGCGGCTCATCGATGTCTCCGGGTTGTGATTGAAAGGAGCGGCGACTCTAGAACAGTGCTTCGTCCATCGCCATCAGCGGCGCCACGCCCGCTCGAGCGCTGCGGATGAGACCGGCGGTTTCGGGCAGCAGCTTGGCGAAGTAGAAGCGCGCAGTGTGCAGCTTGGCGGTGTAGAACGGGTCGCCCGAATCCTTCTTCTCGAGCGCGATCCTGGCCATGCGCGCCCAGAAGTAGGCGAACACGAGGTGGCCGCAGACACGCAGGTAGTCGACCGCGGCGCCGCCCACTTCGTCGGCGTTGCCGAAGGCCTTCATGCCGAGTTCTGTGGTCAGCTTGGTGAGCTTGTCGCCGAGGTCGGCCAGCGGGTTGACGAACTCCTGCATCGCCTCGCTGGTGCCTTCTTCTTCGACGAACTCGGTGACCAGTCGCCCGAATTTCTTCAGCTTGGCGCCGTTGTCGCCCAGGATCTTGCGGCCCAGCAGGTCCAGCGACTGGATCGTGTTCGTGCCTTCGTAGATCAGGTTGATGCGGGCATCGCGAACGTACTGCTCCATGCCCCATTCCTTGACATAGCCATGGCCGCCGAAGACCTGCATGCAATGCGAGGTGGCGAGCCAGGCGTTGTCGGTGAGGAAAG
>JANNQO010000241.1:0-3331 GCA_031400795.1 Rubrivivax sp.
GTTGCGATCCTTCTATCGGCGGACCCGCCGAGAACTTCAGCAATCATCCGGAATTGACCCACTTCGTCGCACCCGGGACGTTGACCTATGACGCCTTGGTGGCCGTTCGACGACCCGGAATGTCAGCGAGAGGTTGTTGTACCTGGGGCGCTCGCCGTCGCGCGGACTGGCCACCGAATACAGCCGGACGTGGTGAGGCTTGCCATTGGCATCCAGGCCCGGCGCGAGGATGCCGATGGTCTGGCCTTCGAGCACGGGGAAGGATGCGTTGCCGAAATCGAGCACGATGTGGCGGATGTCGCTCGACGCATCCTCGGCGGTGAGTCGGAAATTGCCGCTGACGGTGGCCACGGCCGGCGCGTGGATGCCATAGAGGTTGACGTAGGGGTGGGCGGCGGACCACGGCGGGGGCGCGGTGCCACCCTGGCCGGCGGTGGAAGCTGCGGCGATCTTCTCGACGTCATCGGGCGTCTCGATCGCCGTGTCGCCAGCGCCGACTTTTTCGCTCTCGTCGAGAACAATCTGCGCGGGCAGCGCATCCCACAGCAGTTGCTCGGACAGCGGGTAGGTCCCGTCGTCCGGCATGTTGCGCCAACTGTCGATGGCGCCGGTGGGGCAGGGCGAGATGCAGGCGTAACACATGCCGCACTTAGCCGCATCGACCACGTAGTTGCGCGAGTCGTGGCTGATCGCGTTGACCGGGCAGGTTTCTTCGCAGGTGTTGCAGCGAATGCAGATTTCCGGGTCGATCAGGTGCTGGCGCATGATCGTCATTGCCTTTCCCTCAATTGAAGCGCACGTACTCGAAGTCGACGGCCTGGTTGTTGATGCCGCGTGCCGGCGGCGCAATCCAGTTGGCGTACTTGCCGGGCTCGGTGACGCGGCCCATGAGCGAGGCGACAAAGGCGCGGTCTTCGATCGACGGCAGCCAGTCGAGATGGTGGTGCGTCCATTCGGCTTCCGAGAGCACCTTGCCGGCCGGCGAAATCTTCGACGCCGACAAGGGGCCGATCTTGCGGTTGAAGGCCTTGTGCGGCGCGCTCAGGACAAAGGGGATTGCCTGCTTCTGGAGGATCTTGTTCCAGCGCTCGATGCCGGCAACCGCGTCGCGGATGTAGTCGTCGCGCAGTCGTTCGTTGAGCGCGTTCAGGTAAGGGGCCTGGGCGATGACGATTTGCCCGTTGGCGACTTCAAGGGTCGGATAGGTTGCATCGGCCAGCAGATGGTCGTCGTCCTGTTTGGTTTCTTCGTAGCGACCCTTGAGTCCGGTGTTGTAGAAGGTCGCGGCATTCGACGAGACGTCGGCGCCGAACAGGTCCATGGTCACGCTGAAATGGAAGTTGAGATAGCGCTGGATGGTCGGCAGGTCGATCACGCCCTGGGCGCGGATCTTCGCCACGTCGTCGGTCTTGAGCTGGTTCATGACGTCGCAGGTGCGCTGGATGACACGGCCGACGCCGGATTCGCCGACGAACATGTGGTGCGCCTCTTCGGTCAGCATGAACTTGCAGGTGCGCGCCAGCGGGTCGAAGCCGGATTCGGCCAGGGAACACAACTGGTACTTGCCGTCGCGGTCGGTGAAATAGGTGAACATGAAGAAGGACAGCCAGTCCGGCGTGCGCTCGTTGAAGGCGCCGAGGATGCGCGGATTGTCGGCGTCGCCCGAACGGCGTTCGAGCAGGGCTTCGGCTTCCTCGCGGCCGTCGCGGCCGAAGTAGGCGTGCAGCAGGTAGACCATGGCCCACAGGTGGCGGCCTTCTTCGACGTTGACCTGAAACAGGTTGCGCATGTCGTAGAGCGAGGGACAGGTCAGGCCGAGGTGGCGCTGCTGCTCGACCGAGGCGGGCTCGGTGTCCCCTTGCGTCACGATCAGGCGGCGCAGGTTGCTGCGATACTCGCCCGGCACTTCCTGCCAAGCCGCTTCGCCCTTGTGGGCGCCGAAATTAACCTTGCGGCCTTCCTCGGCCGGATTGAGGAAGATGCCCCAGCGGTAGTCGGGCATCTTGACAAAGCCGAACTGCGCCCAGCCCTGCGGATCGACGCTGATCGCGGTGCGCAGGTAGACGTCGAAGTCGCTGGAGCCCTCGGGGCCCATGTCGTCCCACCACGACAGGAAGTTGGGCTGCCACTGCTCGAGCGCGCGCTGCAGCGTGCGGTCTTCACTGAGGTTGACGTTGTTGGGGATCTTCTCGCTGTAGTTGATGCTGCTCATGACGGTTCCAGTTGAAGTTTCAGTAACGCGCCGCGTTGGCGATCAAGCGGCCGCCTCGGAGCCGGCTTTGCCGGGCCGCTGGCGGCGCCCCCTTGAGGGGGAGGCGCCGAAGGCGCTACGGGGGTGGGCCATCACACGCGGTTCCAGTCGAAGACGGCCTTGTCGCCCTTGCCGTAGACCTTCAAGGCACCCTTCTCGCCGACGGCGTTGGGGCGCTGGAAGATCCAGTTCTGCCAGGCGGTGAGGCGCCCGAAGATGCGCGTGGCCATGTTCTCCTGGCTGTTGAAGCGCAGGTTGGCTTCCATGCCGGTGAGTGCATCGGGGTTCATCGCGACGCGCTCTTCGATGGCGATGCGCAACTCGTCGGCCCAGTCGATGTCGTCGGGGTTGGCAGTGACCAGGCCGACCGCGAAGGCCGCGTCGGCGTCCAGCGCCTGGCCGGCTTTCGCGCGCACCGCCTCCAGCGCCGGCTGCTCGTTGTAGAAGCGCCGGCCGAGGCGGCTTTCGCCGGTGGCCATCGGGTACAGCCCGAAATTCGTGTCGGCCACGGTGATCTTCGGCGCTTTGGCTTCGTCGTCGGGCAGGGCCAGTTGGTAGCTGCGGTCGCAGGCCAGTGCCAGCTCGAAGAAGCTGCCTGCGAAGCACGAGCCCGGCTCGATCAGCGCGAACAGGCTGCGCGACGAAACGTCCAGGCGGCTGAAGGTACGGCGCAACAGGCCGATGGTTTCGCGGACGAACCAATGCTGCTGGTGCTCGAGCAGCACCTCGTCCATTGCCAGCACGGCCGCGGCGTCGCCTTCGGTCTTCAACAGCCACAAGCCGATGTCGAGTTCGTTGGTGCGCATCGACAGGATCGCGTCTTCGAGTTCGCGGGCCAGCGCCAGGGGGTACCAGGCGGCGCCCGCGGTTTCGATCGAGGCGATGTCGCGTTGCACCGCAGCCGCAGGCGCCTTGACGGTGAACGTGGCGGTGCGCTTGGCGCGGTCGATCTCGACCGTGACGTTGCCGTAGCGCAGCGCATCGGCTTCGATGGTGCGCTGCAGCGGCGTGAGGGTCACGCTCTTGCCGCCGGCCGGGCGGTCGCTTTGCGCGGCGAGTTGCAGCGCACGCTCTTGCACT